>JAJYTW010000318.1 GCA_021792855.1 Actinomycetes bacterium | reverse complement strand
CCCGCTGGTCCTGTCCACGACCCGGCCCGAGCCGCTCGACACCCGCCGGGTCGTCCTGTTCGAGATCGACGGAACCCGGTACACCATCCCGTTCGAGATCCCGATGACGGTGGGCCTCACCTATATGGCGAAGGTGGCATCCGGTGACCCGGCTGAGCAGGTCGGCGCCACCGACTACGTGCTCCGCGAAGTGCTCGGCCCGGACGGGTACACGGCGCTGCTCGGCTACAAGCATCTGCGGCGGGAGCATTTCGAGCAGATCCTCGCGATCGTCATGAGGCTCGTCATGGGCACGCTGGAACCCCCAAAAGAGTCCGCGAACGGCTGACCCAGCTTCTCTGGATTCTCCACGACCTTGACGACGTGGCCAGCGACTTCTCGGCCATCCACCAGGTGCGGGACGTCACCGCCCTGCCGGGGCCGGTGTTCTTCAAGTTCGCGTTCCGGCTGGCTGCCTACAAGTCGGTGATGCGTGCCCGGGTTGAGGACGCCATCGCCGAGGAAACCGCAGCCGGCGACTCCCCGTCAGCCCGGCAGGCACCGGACGTGAACCCTGCGTCTCGCCGGGGAGTGACCCACGTCCCGGCGACCAGGGTGGCGCTGCAGGCCCACCCGCAGTTGTCCCAGATCATCTCGTTCGGCTGAGCCGCGCCCGCGCGCCTCCTGACCCGTTCCCGGAGGGAGGCGCGCGGCATGGCTGAGGGTTTCAAGATCGCCGAGGCGTTCGTCGAGGTCAAGCCGGACACGGAGGGGTTCCGGGAGAAGCTGCAGGCCGCGCTTGACGAGGCGGTCGACGGGGTTCACGCCGACGTTACGGCGGGAATCAGCACGGAGCAGATCGACGAGGACGCCGACAAGATCAGGGAGAAGGTCGACGAGCTCGACGGGCTGCACGCCGAGCCGTCGGTAGGTCTGGATGCCCTTGACGCTGACGCCAGCATCGAGGACATCAAGGCGCGGCTCGGGGAACTGCGCGACGAGGTGTGGCAGGCGCAGATCACCGCGGACGACGACGACGCCGAGTTCGCGCTCGCCAAGCTCACCGTCCAGCTAACGAATCTGAGTGAGACGGTCGCCGACCCGAAGATCACCGCCGAAGGGACCGCGGACGCGGTCGACCGCCTCAACCGGCTGCAGGCGCAGTTCATGGAACTGTCCGGCGTCGAGGCGACGCCGCGGGTCACAGCCCAGACCGACGAGGCAACCACCCGCATCGGGGCTGTCAAGTCAGAACTGGACGACCTGGAGCAGCCGCGTGTCGTCCCGGTCGACGCCGAGACGAGCGAGGCTCAGGCGAAGATCGCCGAGCTTGAAGCCGAGATCGAGCAGCTGAAGACCAATGCGTCCAGCCCGACGCAGTTCAACCTCAGCGGCCTTCAGGGCGGCAGCGGGCTGGCGGCCGGCGGGATGGGCGTCGGCGCGCTCATGCCGGGCATCAGCAGCGCGGTCGCCGGCATGGGCATGCTCGGTGCTACGGCCGGGCTGGCGTTCGGCAACATCGGCGCCGCGGTCATGGCGCACTCGCAGGCCGTCAAGCAGGCGGCCGCGAACCAGATGCAGTACGCCGACCAGGTCGCAAGCTCGGAGATGAGCCTGACCGAGACGGTGCGTAACGCCGCCATGTCGCAGGCCCAGGCCATCGAGTCGGTGACGATGGCCCAGCAGCAGCAGCAGATGGCTACCGCCGGGCTGAGCGAGGCGCAGTTCAACCTGCAGGAAGCCTGGATTCAGGCCCGGTACGCGCTGCAGCAGCTTAACGACGCGATGCACAACTCGGCGACCACCATCAAGGCCGCTGAGCTTGCCGTCGCCCAGGCCAAGTACCAGCAGTTGCTCGTCGACCAGAACGCCATGTCGACGTCCCTGGACCGGGCACAGGCCGCGATCTCAGTCACCCAGGCCGAGGAGCAGCTGACCTCGGCCCGGCAGAACGCGATTTACGTGGCGAAGCAGGCGCACCTGCAGGACAAGCGCGGGGTGTCGGGGTCGCAGCAGGTTGTCATGGCCGAGCAGGCGCTGAAGCAGGCGATCTACGCGGTGAAGGACGCCCGCTGGTCGTCGATGATGGCGCAGAAGGAACTCGTCAACACCGAGCTGAATAACGCCAATCAGGTCAAGCAGGCCCAGATGGCGGTCGCGCAGGCGCAGCTGCAGGCGACCGGCGGGATGAACAATTTTTACGCGGACATGGCGCGGCTGTCGGGGCCGGGCCGGGAAATCGTCCGGGTGCTGCTGGCGATGCATCCGGCGATCCGGGCGCTGGAGCACATCGCGCAGAACGCGATCGCGCCGGGGGTCCTGGCGTTCTTCCGCGGCATCCGGTCTCTCATGCCGGAGTTCGACCGCGGGGTGCGGGCGATGGGTCATGCCATGAGCCTGGCGTTCGGCCAGTTCGGGCGGATGATGGCGACGCCTGCTTTCCGGAATGGCCTGATGGGGCTGATCCGCAACGGGGTCCGGTTCGCTGAGGTCGTGCTGCCGCCGTTCGCCCGGTTCCTGCAGATGATGGGCGAGGCGGGCGGGAAGGCGGGTGCGTTTGCCGGCATCGCGGCGGTGCTTGCCGGGCTGGCCAAGGGCCTCACCGGGTTCGTGCAGGGGCTTATCCCGGCCATCCCGGCGATCAACCAGATATTCATGGTGCTCGGCCAGATTCTCGCCCAGGTCGGCCCGCAGCTTGCGCAGATCATCGGCCTGGCTGCCCGGACCCTCATGCCGCTGATGCGGTACCTCAACGAGCATCCGCACGGCACGATCGTCAAGGTACTGGCTGACATTGTCGCCGGGATGATCGCCTTCCGCGGCTTGCAGAAGGTAGTCATCTCCCCGCTTGCGAAGTTCGCTGAGGTGGCTGTCGGCCTCAAGGGCAAGTTCGGGTCGGTGGTGGATCACATCAGCGGCCTGTTCGGCAAGCTCGGCGGCGTCTTCTCCGGTCTCGGCGGCAAGCTGGCGTCCATGTGGTCGTCGGCGTCGTCGGCGACCGTGTCGTTCGTGTCCGGGCTGGCATCGAACCTGTCCCAGGCTGCCAGCGCCACAGTCGGATGGATCGCCGAGCACGCGGTAGCGACCGGCGAGTTCATCGCCCAGAACATCGCCCAGGCCGCCTCAGCCACGGCGGCGTTCATCGCCGAGAACGCGGCGACCCTCGGGATCGGGCTGGCGATCACGGCGCTGATCGGCGTCGTCGTGTGGGCCGGGCTGCACTGGCACCGGGTCTGGGGCGACATCAAGTCCATCGCCCTCGACATATGGCATAACGTCCTCGACCCGATGTGGCATGGCATCGAGGCCGGTGTCCGCTACCTGGTCAACAACGTGTTCGTCCCGCAGTTCGATCTGATCAAGGCGACATTCACCGGGCTGGAAGACGCCGCCCTGTGGCTGTGGCACAACGTCCTCGACCCGGTGTGGCAGGGCATCCAGACCGGCGTTGCCGACTTCGTTTCAGCGTTCCAGAGCGCATGGGACAAGCTGACGCAGGTCTTCTCCACCCCGGTGAATTTCCTGGTCAAGACGGTGTACGACGACGGCATCCGCAGGCTGTGGAACGACGTGGTCGGCGCGGTCGGCCTGGGGTCGATGAAACTGCCGTTCGTCGCCCCGGTCGGCCTGGCTTCCGGCGGCGTGGTGCCCGGATTCAAGCCGGGCCACGACTCCGTGCCAGCCATGCTCAGCCCCGGCGAGGGCGTGCTGAACCCGAACGCCGTCAAGGCCATCGGCCCCGGCACCGTGAACGCGCTGAACAAGCAGTTCCCGTCGTCGAGCAGCGGCAGCAAGTCGGGGGGAGGCAGCAAGCCCGCCCACACCAGCAGCAGCAGTAGTAGTAGTAGTAGTAGTCATCACAGCACGGCGA
>JAJYTW010000317.1 GCA_021792855.1 Actinomycetes bacterium | reverse complement strand
GATGCTCGGGGTGGACCGGGACCTGGTGCGCGTCATCACCCCGGACGTGGGCGGCGCGTTCGGCGCCAAGTTCGGCGCCGATCCCGAGCACGCCGTGGTGGCCTGGGCGGCCCGGCACCTCGGCCGGCCGGCCCGGTGGACCGAGACCAGGTTCGAGAACCTGCTGACCATGACCCACGGCCGGGCGCAGCGGCACACCGTCACGATCGGCGGCAGCCGGGACGGCGACGTCCGGGCCTACCGCCTTGAGGTGGTGCAGGACTCCGGCGCCTATCCGCGGATCGGGGCGCTGCTCCCGTCCCTGACGATCCTGATGGCCACCGGCCCCTACGACATCCCGAACGCCGAGGCGGTCGGGGTCAGCGTGGTCACCAACACCACGCCGGTCGGGGCGTACCGGGGGGCGGGCCGGCCCGAGGCGACCGCCGCGCTCGAGCGGGCGATGGACCTGTTCGCCGCCGAGATCGGCATGGATCCGGCTCAGGTCCGCCGGCGCAACCTGTTGCCGCCGTTCTCCGAACCGCACGAGACGAAGTTCGGCGCGCTGTACGACAACGGCGACTATCCGGCCGCCCTGGACCTGGTGCTCCAGGCCGCCGGCTATGACAAGCTTCGCGCCGAGCAGGCCGCCCGGCGGTCCAGCGGCGACCGGGTGCAGCTAGGCATCGGCGTCTCCTGCTACGTGGAGATCACCGGCGGCGGCGACGAGTCCGGGCCGCCCAGCGAGAACGCGACGGTAGAGGTGCACCCGGACGGCACCGCGACGATCCTGACCGGGACCTCGCCGCACGGCCAGGGGCACTCGACCGCCTGGGCGATGATCGCCAGCGACGAGCTTGGCATCGACGTGGACAAGATCACCGTGAAGTGGGGCGACACCGACCTGATCCCCGAGGGCGGCGGCACCGGCGGGTCCCGCAGCCTGCAGCAGGGCGGCGCCGCGGTACAGCAGGCGTCCCGCGAGTTGCTGGACGTGGCCAGGGAGCGGGCCGCCGCCGAACTGGAGGCGAACCCGGCGGACCTGCGGTTCGACGTGGCGCGCAGCGCGTTCGAGGTGGCCGGCGACCCCGACGCGGCGGTCCCCCTGGCCGACCTGGCCAGGGACGAGCGACTGCTGATCCGGGCCGTGTTCACCGCTCCCGAGGCGACCTACCCGTTCGGAGCGCACCTCGCCGTGGCGGAGGTCGACACCGAGACCGGCAAGGCGACGCTGACCCGCATGGTCACCGTGGACGACGCGGGCATCGTGCTGAACCCGCTGCTCGCCGAGGGCCAGCGGCACGGCGGCATCGCCCAGGGCGCGGCCCAGGCCCTGCTTGAGGAGGTCGTCTACGACGCCGACGGGAACCCGCTGACCGCCAGCTTCGCCGACTACCCGATCGTGTCAGCCACCGAGTTGCCCAGCTTCGAGCTGGTCACCAGCGAGACACCGACGAGCTACAACCCGCTCGGCGCGAAGGGCATCGGCGAGGCCGGGACGATCGGGGCGACCCCGGCGGTGCAGAGCGCGGTCGTCGACGCGGTCGCCCACCTGGGCGTCCGGCACGTCGAGATGCCCGCCTCGCCGATGCGCGTCTGGCGTGCCATCGCCGAGGCCCGGGCCAGCGCCTGACCCGGCGTCCTGACAGAGTTTCCTAACCAGCGGCACGATCGGAGAATGCGAAGTGCAGGTCGAGCTCACGGTCAACGGCGAGCGACGGTCCGACGAGGTCGAGCCCAGGATGCTCCTGGTGCACTACCTCAGGGACGTCTGCGGGCTGCGGGCCGCCAATGTCGGCTGCGACACCACCTCGTGCGGTGCCTGCACCGTCCTGCTCAACGGCGAGTCGGTGAAGTCCTGCACGGTCCTGGTCGCCCAGGCGGCCGGGCAGGAGGTCATCACCACCGAGGGACTGGCCAGCGACGGCGAACTGCATCCGGTGCAGCGCGCGTTCCGCGCCGAGCACGGATTGCAGTGCGGCTTCTGCACCCCCGGCATGGTGATGGCCGCGATCGGCCTGCTGGCCGAGAACCCGCACCCCACCGAGCGCGAGGTCCGCGAGGGCCTGGAAGGCAACCTGTGCCGGTGCACCGGCTACCACAACATCGTGCGCGCGGTGCTCGCCGCCGCGCGGGAGGCTGACGCCGAGGTGACCGCATGATCCCCGCACCGTTCGATTACGTCCAGGCCGAGTCGGCGGCGCACGCGATCGCGCTGCTGGCCGAGCACGGGGATGACGCCAAGCTGCTGGCCGGCGGGCACTCGCTGCTGCCGATGATGAAGCTGCGCCTGGCCGCGCCCGAGGTGCTCATCGACATCGCGCGGGTGCCTGAGCTAGCCGGGATCACGCGCGATGGCGACGAACTGGTGATCGGCGCGGCCACCCGGCACGCCGACCTGGCCGGCTCGGCGCTGGTCCGCGCCCAGGCGCCGCTGCTCGCCCACGCGGCGTCCCTGGTCGGCGACCCGCAGATCCGGCACCGGGGCACGATCGGCGGATCGCTCGCGCACGCCGACCCGGCCGCCGACCTGCCGATGGCGCTGGTCGCGCTTGGCGGATCGGTGCAGCTCAGCGGGCCGGATGGCGCCCGAGCCGTGGCCGCCGACGACTTCTTCACCGGGTTCTTCGAGACCGCGCTCGAACCCGGCGAACTGCTCACCGCCGTGCGCGTGCCATGCCGCCCGGACGCCGTCTGGGGCTACCAGAAGTTTGTCCGGCGGGCCAACGACTGGGCGATCGTGGGCGTGGCCACGATCGGCGGCCGGATCGCGCTGGCCAACATGGGCCCGGTACCGCTCCGGGCGCGTGCCGCCGAGGACGCGCTCGCTGCTGGCGCTAGCCCCGCCGAAGCGGCGCGGCTAGCCGCCGAGGGGACCTCGCCGGGCGAGGACATCCACGCGGATCGCGGTTACCGTGAGCACCTGGCCCGGGTGCTCACCCGCCGGGCGCTGGACGGCGAGCACTCCTAGCGGACCCATGCGCACGCCCGCGTCGGCGTGACTTTGGCTCCGATGCGGGAAGGATGCAACCATGAACGCCGCAACTCCGCAGGATGATGGCGCCGCTGCGCTGCGCGCCGAACTCGCCGACGTCGAGCGGGAGATCGCGCGCCTGCGCCGGTCGGCCGAGCAGATTCGGTCCGGGATCAGCGAGGCGGAGGACCCGGCGGATCGCGGCGCCCTGATCCAGGCCGCTGACGAGCAGGACAACCTCGGCGACGAACTCGTCGTTCGCCGCGAGGACCTGCTCCGCCGGATTGCCGACGCCGAGCGGCAGGACTGACCCGAAGCACCGGACGACCTCGCTCCCGCCGACCGCCCGCACCCGCCGAACACCCCGGCCCGGCGTACTCCGTCGCGCCCGCGCCCGGCCGCTGCTGTGGTGTGAATGGCACATATCCCACGCTCCAGTGACCAATATGTGCCATTCACACCGGTCGGATCCGCTGCGGCGGCCTGCGGGCCGCGAGAGCCGCCGCGCGGCGACAGGTCAGCCGCGCAGCCTGGCGAGCAACCCGGGCAGGTCGGCGATGGAGTCGATCACGTGATCGGGAGCGGCGGCGCCGGAGTGCTCGGTCCCCGGCCGGTACTTGCCGGTCCGCACCAGCACGCCGGTGACCCCGATCCGCTGCGCCGCGAGCACGTCGCTGTGCAGGTCGTCGCCGATCATGATCGCCTCGCCGGGCGCAGCGCCCACCGCGTCCAACGCCGCCTCGAAGAACGCCCCGGCGGGCTTGCCGGTCACTTCGGCGGTGACTCCGGCGGCGCGTTCCAGGCCGGGCAGGAACGCGCCGGTGTCTAGCTGCAGCCCCTCGTCGGTCTGCCAGTACAGGTTCGCGTTCATCGTGATCAGCCGGGCGCCGCCGCGCACCAGGCTGAACACCCGGTTCAGGGCACGGTACCCGAACTGC
>JAJYTW010000316.1 GCA_021792855.1 Actinomycetes bacterium | reverse complement strand
CGGCAGGGCCGTGGCCAGCACGTATCCGCAGAGTATTCACCTAAGCGGGCGCCGGCCCGGCGAACCCCCATAATCGCGTCCGGCGCGGCTTGCGCCGGACGGTCCGGGCAGCCGAGACTGCCGGGGGACGGACCGCACCGCCCGGGAGGACGAGATGGCGCAGATGCCGGAGGACGTGCTTGCCAGGCTGGCCGCAGAGGCGGCGATCAGGGAGGTGCTCGCCCGCTACTGCCACGCGATCGACGACGGGGACCTAGCGGCACTCGGCGCGTGCTTCGCCGACGACGCCGAACTACACGCGTTCGGCCGGGAGCGCACTGGGCGGGAGGCGATCACCGCATTGCTGGACAAGGCGCTACCAGCCGACCGGCGCGGCAAGCACCTCACCACCAACACCGTGATCGATGACGTCGCCGCCGGCCCGGACGGCAACCCGCGCGCGCACGCGCGGAGCGACTTCGCCTTCCTCGGCCCGGACGGGTCGACCACTACCGGCCGTTACGAGGACGATCTCGCCGCCGTCGGCGGGCACTGGCGCATCACCACCCGCCGGATCATGCTGCGCGAGTGACCTGGCGGAGCGGCGTCACCGCGCCCCGCGGACCGGGCAGCGGCCGGCTTCCACTACGCTCACGCGCATGATGGTGGATGCCATATTCGGGGGACTCGGCCGCTTCAGCGTGCGCTTCCGCTGGCTCATGACGCTGGCCTGGATCATCGCCGCGATCGCCGCCGTGGCATACCTTCCCTCCCTATCCAGCGTGACCCAGAGCAACAACACCAAGTTCCTGCCCGCTAGCTCACCGGTCGAGAAGGCTACGGCACTCGCCGCGCCGTTCGGGACCGCGAACCTGGTGCCGATCCCGGTGGTCGCTGCCCGCACCACCGGCACGCTGACACCGGCCGACTCGGCCGCCATCGCCCGCCTGGCGACCGACCTGAAGAACGTGCCGAACGTGCGGCGCGTGGTCAATCTGGGCACCTCACCGGTCAAGCCGTCGGTTCCCGGGCAGGCACAGCAGTTGCTGGTGCTGGCCGGCCAGGTCGGCGGCAACCAGACCGCGGCCACGGATCTGATCAACAACCTGCGGACCGCCATCGTCAGGGCCGGCCTGCCGCCCGGCCTGCAGGCGCACGTCACCGGGAACATCGCGGTCCAGGTCGATCAGCAGAAGGCCAGCGGCAACCAGGGCGGCAAGGTGCAGGACCTGTCCCTGGTCTTCATCATCATTCTGCTTGTGCTGATCTTCCGGTCGCTCACACTGGCGCTGACCACGCTGATCCCGGCCTTCCTCTCGGTGCTGATCTCCGGTCCACTGGTGGCCGAGGCCGCGCACCACGGGCTTCAGGTGTCGCCGATCGCCCAGCTGCTGATGATCGTGCTGGTGCTCGGCGCCGGCACCGACTACGGACTCTTCCTGGTGTTCCGGGTGCGCGAGGAACTGCGCGGCGCCAGCTACGACGGCGGTCCGGTCGACCGCAGTGGCGGGCTCAGCCTCGGCCGGGCGATCGGCCGTGACCTGCGCCGCCCAAGGGATCCGGCCCGGGCCGCGATCGTCCGAGCGGTTACCAGGGTCGGTGAGTCCATCACGTTCTCAGCGGCCACCGTGGTCGCCGCCGTGCTCACCCTGCTGCTCGCCAGCTTCGCGTTCTACGCCGACCTCGGCGTCCCGTTCGCGATCGCGATCGCGGTGACCCTGCTGGCCGCGCTCACCCTGCTGCCCGCGCTGCTGTCGATCCGGCTGTCGCTGCTCGGCGCCAAGCGCACCCTGTTCCAGGCCTGGTTCGGCAAGCCGAAGCTGCTGCCATGGCAGATCCAGGGCAGCGGCCGACCCGGCGTGTGGGGGTCGGTCGCCAACCGCATCGTGCGGTACCCGATCCCGACCCTGGTCGTGGGCGTGCTGTTCTTCGGCGGCCTGGCGGTAGGCGTCACCGGCTACAGCGCGGCCGGATTCGGCGGCGGCACCACCGCGCCGGCCGGCAGCGACTCGGCGGCCGGCCAGACGCTGCTCAACCGCTACTTCCCGCAGGCCGCGGCGAACCCGACCGATCTGATCTTCCGGTTCGCCACCCCGGTCTGGGATCACCCGGGCACGCTCGCCACGGCGACCAGCCAGCTTCGGCGAAGCCCGCTGTTCACGCAGGTCACCGGGCCGCTTAACCCGGTCGGCCCGACACTGACGCCGGCTCAGTTCCTCGGCCTGTACCACGCGCTCGGCCCGGCCAAGCTGCTGCCGCCGACGCCGCCAGCGCACAGCCGGATCCCGGCGGTGGCCTACCAGCTATACCGGGCTACCGCGAACTACGTCAGCGCCGACGGTCACACGATCCTGTTCTCTGTGGGGCTCAAGGCCGGCGACCCTGGCGGCACCCCGGCGCTCAACGCGGTCCCGGCGATCCGCGCCGAGACCACCGCGGTCGCGCACGCGACTGGCGCCACCGCGTCCGGCGTGGCCGGAGAGGCGCCGGCGCTGTACGACATCAGCTCGATCTCCAACAGCGACCTGAAGCGGATCATCCCGGTCGCGATCGTGGTGATCGGCCTGCTGCTCGCGCTGGTGCTGCGCAGCCTGGTCGCGCCGCTGTACCTGATCGCCTCGGTCGGCGTCTCCTACCTCGCCGCGCTCGGCCTGTCCGTGCTGCTCTTCATCGACCTTGGCGGGTCCGGCGGGCTGGTGTTCTTCCTGCCGTTCCTGATGTTCATCTTCCTGCTGGCGCTCGGCGAGGACTACAACATCCTGGTCATGACGAGAATCCGGGAGGAATCGCACCACCTGCCGCTCCGGCAGGCGGTGGCCCGCGCGCTCAGCATCACCGGCACCACCGTCACCTCGGCCGGCCTGGTGCTGGCCGGCACCTTCCTGGTGCTGGCGATCGCGGGCGGCACCGGATCGGGCGGCAACAGCCAGTTCTTCGACATCGGCATGGGCCTGGCACTGGGCATCCTGATGGACACGTTCCTGGTGCGCACCCTGCTGGTTCCGTCCACCGTGGTGCTGCTCGGCCGGTGGAACTGGTGGCCGTCCAAGCTCACGATGGACCAGCCTGAGCACCCGGCCGGGACCCCCGAGGCACTGGACGGCCAGCCGGATCCGGTCCGCTAGCCGGCCGCCATGACCGCCGAGCCGCTGATCACCGTGGTCATCCCGGTCTACGGCGTCCGCGGCTACCTCGGTCAGTGCCTGGACTCGGTGCTCGGCCAGGTCCCGCCGGACTGGCCGGCCGGCCTGCAGGTGATCGCGGTCGACGACGCCTCGCCGGACGACTGCGGCGCGCTGCTCGATGAGCGGGCCGCGGCCGACGGTCGGCTGACCGTCCGGCACCTGCCGGCCACGGCCGGCCCCGGCAATGCCAGGAACGTCGGCCTGGCCGATGCCGCCGGCCGGTATGTCTGGTTCGTGGACGGCGACGACCAGATCACGGCGGGCAGCCTGACCGCGATCGCCGCCGCGCTGGCCGAACTCGGCGATCCGGAACCCGACCTGCTGCTGATCGACTACCAGGATCGGTTCGCCGACGGCGGTACCGGCCCGAGTCCGGGCACCGCCGTGCTGGCATCGGCCCCGAGCGGCGTGTTCACGCTGGCGGACGCTCCGGCGATGATCGACCTCACCATGACCGCCTGGAGCAAGCTGTTCCGGCGCGACTTCCTCACCGCGCTCGGCGAGCCGTTCCGGCCCGGCATCCACGAGGACATCCCGGTGACCTGCGCCGCCTTGCTGACCGGCAGGATCGCCGCGCTGAACCGGGTCTGCTACTCCTACCGCAGATCCCGGGGCGGGTCGTTCATGGCGACGACCAGTTCCGCGCACCTGGCCGTGTTCGACGCCTACCAGGAGGTGTTCGCCCGCCTCGACAAGATCGCGGCGGACGGCAGCCCGGTGGTCACGCCGCG
>JAJYTW010000315.1 GCA_021792855.1 Actinomycetes bacterium | reverse complement strand
CGAGCAGCGCCATCGAGACCAGGTTCGCCGTCAGGCCGGCCAGGTAGACGTTCTTGCGGCCGAACCGCCCGGACAGCGCGGATCCGGCCAGTGACGCCGCGATCGCGGCGATCACCTGAGGCGCGAACATCAGCCCGTACTGCCCGGCCGTCAGGTGGTAGGAACCCGGCGAGGTGAAGATCGTGCTGGCCGCCGGGAAGGTGACCAGGGTGATGCCCTGGACCAGGCCGGCGGCGTAGATGGTCAGCTTCTCGGCACGCGTCGCAGTCATATGGCTGCAGTCCTTCCCCGCGTTGAGGCGGGCTACCGCGGCCGGGGACCGCGGCCGGCTACGGACCGGGCCGGGGAACCGCTCAGCCGGTCTGGTACCTGCGGACCCCGACCGCGTACTCGCAGCCGGCCCCGAGGCCGACGAAGCCGGCCATGGAGCGGAGGAACTCGTCCGGGTCGAAGTCCCGGCCCAGGCCGTCCAGGTAGGCGCGGTGCTCGCGCAGGGACGCGACCCCGAGCCCGATCGTCTCGGTGACGTCCACGAAGTGGGTCGGATCCGCGGCGGCCACCACGAAGGCGGCGCCGATCGGCGAGCAGGCCGGCCCGGCCTCGGGGAACACCCATTCGTTGGCCGCGTCCCGGCAGGCGTCCAGCACCGCCAGCCCGACCGCCCGGTGATCGGCGTGGTTGACCGGGCCGTCCTCGCCCCAGGTCAGGTCGAAGCTCATCGTGATCACCACATCGGGCCGGAACCGCCGGAAGGCCGCGGTCAGGTCCCGCCGCAGCGCGATGCCGTACTCGACCATCCCGTCCGGGTGGCTGAGGAACTCGACCTCGCTGACCCCCACCACGGCGGCGCTGCGCCGTTCCTCCGCCATCCGCAGCGGGCCGACCTCGTCCGGGGCCCGGCCGGCGATCCCGGCCTCGCCCCGGGTGGCCAGCAGATAGCCGACGGACTTCCCCTGGCCGGTCCAGCGGGCGATCGCCGCGGCGGCCCCGTACTCCAGATCGTCGGGGTGCGCGACCACGGCCAGCGCGCGGTTCCAGTCCTCGGGCATTGGCTGCATATCCCGCCTCACTTTCCCCGGGTCTCTAGTTATCGCATGCGCTGGGAGTCAGGTCGCCGTCGCCGTGCGCGTACAGCGCGGAAAGTCCGCCGACGTCACCGGCCGCGACCATGGCCGGGCCCGCCGCGGCGCGGCCGAGCACGTACCGGTTGAAGAATGCCAGCGTCACCTTGACCACGATGTGCTCGTAGCTGTTGCTGCCCCAGTACGGACCGGTGTGGGTGGCCCCGAACAGGTTCAGGTAGTACCGCTCCCAGGCCGGGTCATCCCGGTACAACTGGATGCTGCAGCCAGGGAAGTTCACCGAGTCCGCGCTGCCCTGGGTAAACAGCATCGGTACCGGGGGACGGGTGAAGTACCGTCCGGCCATCGGCGGCCACTCCGCGCCGGACAGCACGGCCACCGCCCGCACCCTGGGGTCCCGGCAGCAGGTGTTCGCCGCGACGGCCGCGACCGTGTCGCCGCCGTCCGACTGGCCGGTGACCCCGATCTCGTGCGGATCGAGCAGGCCGGCGAGCAGTCCGCGGGCGCTCGTGCTCAGCCGTAGCATCTGGGTGATCACATACGACATGTCGGCAGGCTGATTCACCATGTCGGACTCGGTCGGCGCGGGCGTCTTGCAGTCCGAGTTCGGGAAGTTGACGATCGCGACCACATAGCCGGCGCTCGCCCAGGACCGGAGCATGTCGGTGTAGGGGGCGCCGCACTGCATGAAGCCCGGCGCGAAGACCAGCAGCGGCCGCCGCCCGGGCGCCGGGCGCCTGGCCCCGCGCTCGGCCAGTGGGTAGAGCAGCTGGGTCAGCAACCGCCGCGGGCCGAGCCGTTGACCGGTGGGACCGGTGTGCGCGGGCTCGGTGAAGACGTACCAGTGCTGACCGGTCCAGAACGTCCCGAGCGTGCCGACGACGGTCTGCGCCGCCGTCCGGGCGGTCCGGGTCGGCGACGGCGTCGGGGACGGCGTGGGCGTGGGCGACGCTGACGGGGACGGCGTCCCCGCCGGGCTGGTGCTGGGAGTGGTCGTGGCTCCGCTCGCCGCGGTCACCGCCGAGCACCCGCCGACCAGTACGGTCGCGGCCGCGGCCAGGGCGGCGGCCGCGCGGCGCGCCCTGGCGGGGACCTTCTCGACGGTTCTGATCACGGCAGAAACTGTAACCCGCGCGGTCCGGTGCGCCGCCGCGAATGGCCCCGGCGCCAGCGCCTGGCTAGCCGGCCAGCACGTCGGCCAGGTTGTAGCTCACCGGCTCTTCAAGCTGGCTGAACCCGCAGGAGGCCGGGTCCCGGTCCGGCCGCCAGCGGACGAACTGGGTGGTGTGCCGGAACCTGGTCCCCTCCATGTGGTCGTACCTGACCTCGACCACCCGCTCGGGCCGAAGCGGCACGAACGACAGGTCCTTGCCCGCGTTCCACCGGCTGCCCTCGGCAGCCCGCGGATTGCGCGCCCCGGTCTCGGCGGCGGCCCAGTTCCACGGGTGGCCGGCGAACTCGGTGACCAGCGGCGCAAGCTCGGCGAACAGTTCCCGGCGCCGGGCCATCGGGAAGGCGCCGACCACTCCGACGCTGGCCAGCGTGCCGTCCTCGGTGTACAGCCCGAGCAGCAGCGAGCCGACCGCGTCATCGGTCCCCTTGTGCAGCCGGTATCCGGCCACCACGCAGTCGGCTGTGCGCTCGTGCTTGATCTTGAACATGGCCCGCTTGTCCGGCTGGTAGACGCCATCTAGCGGCTTGGCGACAACACCGTCTAGGCCGGCCCCCTCGAACTGGCTGAACCAGACCTCGGCGAGCGCTCGCTCGGTGGTCGACGGGGTGAGGTAGACCGGGGGGCGCGCCCCGGCCAGTGCCCGCGCGAGCGCGGCCCGGCGGGCCGAGAACGGCTCCCCGGTGTAGTCCTGGTCATCCAGCGCGAGCAGGTCGAACGCGACGAACGCGGCCGGCGTCTGCTCGGCCAGCAGTCGGACCCGGCTGGCCGCGGGATGGATGCGCTGGAGCAGGGCCTCGAAGTCCAGGCGGCGTCCGGCGGCGTCCGGGATCACGATCTCGCCGTCGAGCACGCAGCGCTCGGGCAGATTCGCCAGCACCGCGGCCACGACCTCGGGGAAGTACCTGGTCAGCGGACGCTCGTTCCGGCTGGTGAGTTCCACCTCCGGCCCGTCCCTGAACACGATCGACCGGAATCCGTCCCACTTGGGCTCATAGCCCATCGCGCCGCCTGGGATGGTCGGTACCGCCTTCGCCAGCATCGGGGCGACCGGCGGCAGCAAGGGAAGCCGCATGGCCTCATCATCGTCCACCGGGTCGCCGCCGGCACCGTGATCAGGTCACTCCCGGCACCCGGTTCCGACCGCTCCTCGGGTCGGGCTCCTGCGGCCGGCTTGACGCCGGGGCCGGTGAACGTGTAGCAAGAGGCCCACGCAGGCGAGCCGGGTTGTCCGGCGGGGGCGCCAGGCGATGACCCGGCCCGGTCAGCGTGGCTGGGCCGAACTCCGGAGGGCAGACTCCCGTGCTCAGCCGATTTCAGGCGCTGCGTTGGGCGCTCACGCCGATCGCGGTTATCCTGGCCGCCGCCGCGCTGCTGCCTCCCGGCGGCGCCGCCGCCCGGCACTACGTCTATGCCGAGGCGATCCAGTTCCTGGTGCTGGCCGTCGTCGTGCCTGCTCTGCTCGTGCTTGGCGGGCCCTGGCGGCTGCTCGGCGAGCGGGGCACCAGTCGGTTGCTGGCGGCCAGGGACCGGCGGCCCGGGGCGGCCCGGGCGCTGATCCCGCTGGTCGCGTTCATCGCCATCGCGCTGTTCTGGCGGCTCCCGGTCACGGTCAACGCGCTGGTTCGGTCTCCGCTGCTGGT
>JAJYTW010000049.1:3509-23383 GCA_021792855.1 Actinomycetes bacterium | reverse complement strand
TCTCGGCCAGACGGCTCGTCGTAGACGCGGCGGACCCGGATTTCGGTATCCATCATGTGTCCCCATGTTCCGCGATGGTGTCCCCGACCATCATCCCCCGACACCCGCCTGCTGCGACAGCCGACTGCCACGGCGACCCGTCCGCCCGACAGACCCCAGCTGTCCGCGCACGACCTCACATGTAGCTGCATGTACGACCTGAGGTGTCGGTGTTCGGCGAGTTGATCTGTCCTCGGCCGGAGAGGTTTCTCGCGGTAATGGGCCGGGCATCAGGCCGGAACCGGAAAGTCCTCGAGGGGGGATCGATGACAGCCCAGGATAATTTCAGTGAGCTCACCGACCGCATCAACCAGGCTCAGGTCAAGGTCGAGGCAGCAGCACGGCAGGGCCGGGACCAGCTCGCGGCCGAAGTCCAGCAGGCGCAAGTCAGCGCCGAGCAGAAGGCCGAAGAGATCAAGGCCCAGGCAGCGCGGAGCCGGGACGAGGCCGGGGCTGGCTGGCAGACGATGAAGGACAAGTGGCAGACCCACGTGGCCCACCTGCACGACAAGACCGCAGGTAAGAAGGTCGAATTGGACCAGCGCAAGGCTGGCTTCCGGGCTGATGCTGCCGAGGTCTATGCCGAGAACGCGATCGACTTCGCTCTCGCGGCCGTGCAAGAAGCCGAATACGCCGTGCTCGACGCCGTCCTGGCGCGCGCCGACGCCGAAGCGCTGCCAGGCGCGCGTTGACGCCGCCGCTCCGGGCTCGGGTCGATCTTCACTAGCGGCCCGCGCCTGGGGCGGCACACTTCGCACCGCCCTTGCCAGGAAAGACATTCGATGTCACATATAGTGCTGCTCGCCCTCGCGAGCGCCGGATCGCTGCTCGTTCAGCTGCTGGCGGTTGTCCTGGTCATCCTCACCCGTCCCCGGCCGAAGACGCTGCTCTGGGCCTTCTGGCTGACCGCAGTGCTGGTGAGCTGCGGGTTCGGCGTGATCGCGCTGGCGGTCTTCCGATCGCATGCCCAACTGCTAGGCAGCACCTCGCGCAGCGTCAGCCCCACGATCTACCTGATCGCGGGCGTGATCGCCGTATGCGCCGGGGCGTTCGCGGCCACTCGCCGGGGGCGCGAGCTGATTGGCAGTGAGGTGGAGAAGCAGCATAACAAGCCCGCTCCCGACCCTTCGGGGTCGCTAGCGGACCGGGCGCAGGTCAAGGTAGCCGAAGTGAAGACCAAGGCCGAGGGTGCACTCAAACGTGGCTCGGTCTGGGTGGCCATCGCTGTCGGGGTGGTGCTGGGCGCTCCGACTCCTTACCAGTTCGCCGCGGTCGGCCTGATGGTTCGGAACGGATACCGACCGCTGACTCAGATTGTGCTTGTCGTGATCTTCAGCCTCATCACATATCTGGTCGTGGAGGTATTGATCGTCAGTTATGCGGTCTGGCCGGATGCGACGTCCGCCAGGGTGACGGCGTTCTCGCAGTGGCTGACCAGTCACAAGATTCAGGCCGTGGCAGCCGCGGCGGCGGTCGTCGGCCTGGTTCTCATCGCGAAGGGCATCGCCGGATAGCCGGCTGCGGCGCGGCGCATGCGGTGATGCGTCGAGGCCATCACCCGCAGCAGGACCTTTGCGAGGCGAGACACGAAGCGGAGGTTCGCTGCAACGGAGCCGGGAAGACGTCGACCGTCCGGAAGCTCAGCACGCCAATCGCGCCATCCTAAGCCGGCTGCCGGGCGGCTGACCTGGTCCGTCGGGCCCGGGCTTTCCGCTAGGCGCCGGGCCGGCCGATCCTGACCCGCCAGACCCTCGGCCCGGACTCCAGGTAGCTCCAGGTGAACTGACCCGCGTGCTCGGCCTCGAACTGGTAGTGCAATGGCTTGGGGTCGTGGTCGTTGACCAGCACGAAGCCGGTGCCGGGCAGCAGCGCCCGATACGTGTCGAAGATTGTCTGGTGGCGCTGCGCCGGCGCGAGTTCGCGAACGTCGAGGTCCGGGCCACCGGGGGCCGGGGATGACGGTTCCTCGGCCGCGGAGTCGGCATGGCCGCCGGCGCTCTCCCCCGCCCGGACCAGGCCGTGCAGAGCGGCGGTGACACGGACCGCCAGGTCCGGCCGGGCCTCGTGCAGGACCGCCCACGCCGAGGCGACGATCCGGCAGGCCCGGTCCGCCTGTCCGGCGCGAGCCAGTGCGGTCGCGCCGGACAGCAGCAGTGCCAGCAGAGCAGCCTGCGGGTCATCGTGCTGACCGCCGACCGCGGGGCCGGTGAGATGGTCCAGGGTCTTGCCATGACTCGCGGTGGCGTGCATGTCCGCGAGCAGGTCGGCCAGGTCCACCGAGTCATCGACCAGCAGGGTCGGCAGCAGCGCCTGGTTCTCCTTGGCCGCGTGCGCCGCGAACAGCCCGGCGATCTGCCGGGCTTCGCTGGCCGCCGCGGCACCGTCGGCCGCAGCGGCAAGCCGGGTCGCGCTCGAGGCGAGGGTCACGTGCTCGGCGATCATCCCGCCGATCATCTCGGTGAGGTCGGGATGCGCCGCGGCGGCCCGGTAGATGGTCGCCTCCTCGGCCGTAGCGTGCGGCAGAACCTCTTCGGCCAGGTAAGCGATCATGTCGGCAACGGCGGTGCCGGGTAGCTGCCCGCCGGCGGCCGCTCCGGTCACCTGGTCGGCACGCGCGGTGAGCCCCTCCTCTAGCGCCTGGTGATGCGCCAGCATCGCCTGGTAAGCCTCGGCCTCGGTGATAGTCATGCCCTCGCTCCTTCCGCCGGCAGCCGGCCACCCGAATCCGCCGCCCGAAATTGTTTTTATCAAACTTATCGTCTAAAAGAAAGCCGGTGATCCCGTGGCCCTGGCTACCCGGACCGCGACCGCGTAACCGGCCGGGCGGCCCGGCCGGGCGACCCGCCCGACCTGACGGACCGGTCGCCGTCACCCGGCCGGCCGGGCCGACCGGCGCCTCAGCAGCACCGGCGTGGCCGCCAGGTTCACGGCGGCGACCAGACCGGCTGCCGCCAGCAGGCTCCCGCCGACCGCCAGGACGTCTGGCCAGGCTGCGGCCAAACCGGTGCAGACGGCCAGGACGCCCGCAGTGACCAGCGTGTACGTCGCGACCGCGAGTCGCTGCCGGTATAGATCGGCGAAGCCAAGTGGGCCACCGGAGAGGTTCGCGTTGATCCCCTTCGCGCGCAGAACCGACCACACGATGAACGGGACGACCTTGTGGGCGTGCCCGATCAGGGCCTCAAGCAGCCAGCCGCCAAACGCCGCCACGGCGGCGGCGGCCAGCGCCATGCCCGCGGCGTGGTGGCCGGGCAGTACTAGGGCCGCCGCGAGTGCCAGTCCGATTCCCGACACCAGGAAGCCGGCGGCCGTGCCGACGAACGCCAGGTGCAGGCCGCCGCTGCGACGCCGGTGCCGCAGGTGGACCGCCATCGACAGCAGGTGCGCGCCGAGACCGGCGGCCAGGACGACGGCCCCGGCCCAGGCGAGCGGCGCGAACCCGGCGAGCAACCCCGGCGACAGGAGCAGCACCCCGGCCGGGATCAGCCACACGGCCAGACGTCCGGCCAGATGCCGGCCGGGCACGTGGGCCAGGAAGAACATCGGCCAGAGTTTCTCGGCGACCGCTACGTAGGTCAGGCCTAGCCAGGCGAACAGCCCGATGATCGCGTGCGCGAGCACGACATGCCCGGACAGGTCGAACCAGTAGCCGCGCCGGTCGGCCACGTAGGTCACGCCGAAGCACGCGGTCACCACGAACCCGGCGAGGGCGAACCGCAGGCCGGTGACCGGGTGGCCCTTGCGCCGCGCGGCAAGCGGGGCCGACAGGTTCACGACGAGCAGGGCGATCGCGATCACGGCCAGGCCGCCGCCCGTTTCCACCACGGACTCCTGCCGGGCCGCGATCCCGGACGGGAGCAGCCAGGCGGCCCCCAGCCAGGACGCGAATGTCGCCCAGGCCAGCGCGACCGACCGGAGCGGGCGCTGGGTGACCACCGGCGTGAACTGGTGCAGCGCGCCGGCCACTCCCATCGACAGCGTCGCCAGCATCCCGAAGTGAGCGGCCGCCACCACCGGATCGGCGGTGGGATCGGTGACCGCGGCGCCGCGGGCCAGGGCCAGCGCGACACCGCAGGCGACCAGGCCGGCCGCGGCCGCCCCGAGGAACGCCAGCGGAACCGGCGGCGGCGGGACGACCGCGGGCAGGCCCGGCGGGCGCCCCGCCCAAGCGGCGGCCGGCTTTGGCGCTAGCGGCGGCCGCGGATCGAGCGGCGACCGCGGATCGAGCGACTGCTGCGGCGCAGCCGGCGGCCGGTCTGGTACCTGCGACGGTGCTGTCATTGCCCCTCCATATGCGGCGCCTCCACCGGACGGCCCGGGGGTGCCAGATAAATCTAGCAGCAATCAGTAATATTCATCGAAGTACTCCCGCGCCTGCGGCCAACCGCGAGGAGCGGGAGGCTATGCTATTTTCCTGATAGCAACTGTCACTATTGCCCGGCCAGCACGGTGCCGGTCGGGTGACATGGGCCGGTCGATGGCGACCGGGCGGGAGGTGCAGCATGGCGACGGTAGACGCGCGGCCGATCATCGCGGACGGCGGCGAACCGTTCGACACGATCATGGCCGCGGTAGCGACGCTGGCCGACGACGAGGAACTGGTGGTGCTCGCGCCGTTCGAGCCGGTCCCGCTGGAGGGGGTGCTCGGCTCGCAGGGGTTCAGCTACGACGCCGCCGAGGTTGGCGGCGGAGACTGGCAGGTCACCTTCCGGCGGCAGCCGTGACGAGGCCCGCCCCGGGACCGGTCGGAACCGGCGTTCCTGGCACCGCTCCGCCCGGCATCGAGGCGGGCGTGCTCAGCCCGGACGATCCGGTAAGCGCGGCCTGGAACGCGCTGGCCGGCGTCTACGACCCCGAGCTTTACCTGGACGTGGTGTCTCTCGGCCTGGTCTACGACGTGCGGGTGGCCGACGGAGTCCTGGTCGCCGAGATGACGATGACCACGCCAGGCTGCCCGGTCTCGGAAAGCCTGCCGGAAGAGGCCAGGTCCAGCATCCGGCGTGCGGTCGGCGATGGCCTGGACGTCGACGTCCGGGTCGTCTGGGATCCGCCGTGGGATCCGTCGATGATGACCGCCGCCGCGGCATCCGCCCTCGGGTTCGGGGGCACATGACGGCGCCGATGCCGGGCCGCGCCCTGGGTAGGTTCCTGGCACGTGGACCTGACCAGGACTAACGTCGCGAGCAGGCGCCGGGTAGGCGGGACCGGCCTGGGCAGCCCGGCCCGACCAGGCATCGGTGCTCGCCGCGCGCCAACCGCCTCGTCTCGTCGCTGCGGCCGGCCCGCGGTCCCGGGGAGGAAGAGGGTCATCGCCTTGCCAGTCCGAACCAGCACGAGGAAGCCCGGATCCGGTCGGTCCGGCCGGTGACGCAGCCATGACGACAGTCATCACCCGGCCGCGCCAGGTGGCGGCCAGACCCGAGTCCGGCTACGCCGCGACGACGAATCCACCCGCGACGAATCCCCCCGCGCGACATCCGCAGCCCGGGGCTCCCGGCGGGAGCGGCGCGGCTCCTGGCCCGATGATCAGGATCTGGCTGCTCGGACGCTTCGCCGTCGACCGCGACGGCCGCGAGGTCGCGGCGCGGGAGTTCGGCGGCGCGCTGGCCCGCAGGCTACTGCGCCTGCTGGCGCTCCGGCGGGGGACGCTGGTGTCCAAGGACCTGATCGCGGACGTGCTATGGCCGAAGACTCCCCCGGCCGATCCCGCCGCGAACATAGAGGTGCTGGTCAGCCGCCTGCGCCGGGCGCTTGGCGACCGCGGCATGATCCGGACCGGCCCGGGCGGATACCTGCTGCCCGACGGCCCGGGCTGCTGGGTCGATGCGGAGGCCTTTCTGGCGGCGGTGCGCGCCGGGCGATCCGGGCTCCGCGCGAGGCCGGTCGCGGCGCTCACCTCGTTCCGCGACGCGCTCGGCATCTGGCGCGGCGAGCCGCTCCCCGAGGACTGCTACGCCGACTGGGCGCAGGCCGATCGGCGGCAACTCGCACTGGCCTACCTCGAGGCGCTGGACGGCGCCGCCGCCGCGGCGCTGGAGTGCGCGGGCCTGGAGTGCGCGGGCCTGGAGTGCGCCGCGCCGGAGGCGGCGGCCTGGGCGAGGCAGGCGGTGGCGGCCGATCCACTGAGAGAATCCTCGGTCCTGCTCCTGGCCCGGGCGCTGCACGCGGCCGGTGACCGGGCCGGGGCACTGACCGCGCTTGACGAGTACCGGGAACGCCTAGCCAGCGAGACCGGCCTGGATCCCACTCCCGAGGCCGCCGGACTCCGCCAGCTGATACTGACCGGGTCCGCCGCCGGGCCGACCTCGACTCTCCGCCAGGGACCATTCATCGGCCGGGACGGGGAGTGCGCGATCATCGCCAGCGCCGCGGCCGGACGCGGCCCGCGCGCCGTCCTGGTCTCCGGTCCGCCAGGAGTCGGCAAGTCAGCGCTGCTGGCGGAGGCCGCTCGCCGGTCCGGGGTGCCGGTGCTCGCCGTGCAGGCGTTCGTCCCCGACCGGGACCAGGCGTGGTCGCTGGCGGCGCGGCTGCTGTGCCGGGCCGCCAGCCAGGTGCCCGCACCGTTGTCGGCACTGCTTCCCGAACCGGAGGCCGCCGCACTCGCCGCGGCGGTGCCGGGTCTGGCCGGGCTGCCGAACGTTCCGGTCGGCTACGCCGGTGACCCGGCCGCGGAGCGGGCGCCCGCGCTGGCCCTGCGGGCCGCGATCCGGCTGATCGCGGCCGTGGCGCGGCCGCGCTGCCTGATCGTCGCGGACGACCTGCAGTGGGCGGATCCGGCTAGCCTGGCCATGCTCGGCGTGCTGCTTCGCCGGCTCGATGGCGTTGGCCTGGCTGCCGGGTACCGGCCGGAGGCGCCGGGGGCCGATCCGGCCGCCGCCCTCGGCCTGCCCGCCGCGCAGGTCGCCGCGATCGGGCTCGGGCCGCTGCCCGACGTACTCACCGCTGACCTGTTCAGCGACCGGCGGCTGGCAGCGGCCGTCGCCAGGCAGACGGCTCGCGGCCCGTTCGCCGCCACCGAGGTGATCGCTGCGCTGGCACGGCGGGGACGAGTAACCAGGGATGCCGCTGGCCGGTGGCGGCTGCCGGACGGCCGGCGCCGTGCCTCGGCCTGCCCGCGAGCCGCCGACCCGGTAACCGGGAACACGCCAGCCGCCGACCGGGCAGCGGCTGACGGAGTGTCGTGGGCGGCGGCCGACCGGCTGGCCGACCTGCCCGCCGGATGGCGGCCGGTCCTCGGCCCGCTCGCGCTGCTGGCCCGCCCGGCGGCGCCGTCTCTGCTCGCCGCGGTCACCGACGCCGGCCTGCGCGCCGTCGTGGACACGCTGGAGGGACTGGGCAGCGCCGGGCTGGTACGCCCGGGGCCGGCGGGCTGGGAGCTCGGGCACGAGCTGTTCCGGCTGGCGATTGTCACCACGATGCACCCGGCCGAGGCAGCCAGGCTGCACGCCCTGCTAGCCGCGGCGCTGGACGAGCAGGGCGCCGATCCGGCCGAGATCGCTGACCATCTGGCTGCCAGCGGCGACCGGGACCAGGCGGCGCTGAGCTGCGCGGACGCGGCGCGTCGGCAACTCGACCGGGTCCGAGACCAGGAAGCGATCCGGCTCGCCCGGGCCGGACTGTCCCTGGACCCGCCGGCCCGCGTCCGGGCCGCGCTGCTCGAGATCCGCGGCGAGGCACATCGCCGGGCCGGGCGGCTGCACCGGGCCCGCGCCGATTTCGTCGCCGCGCTGGACTGTCTCGACGATCCCGCCGACCGGTCCCGCGTGCTGGCCCAGCTTGCCATCCTGGATGCCAGGACGGCCGACTCGGCCCGGGGCAAGGAGCTTGCCGTGCTCGCGATCACCGAGGCAGGCGACCAGCCGGGCGCGCTCGGCCAGGCACTGGCAGCGGCGGCGATCATCGACCTGACCGACGGCAACCTGTCCCGCGCCCGCAGCCGGGCACGGCGGGCATCCCGGCTGCTCGACCAGGCCGGCGACAGCCGCGGCAGCGCCCGGCTGCTGTACTGGCGGGCCATGGCGTGCTTCGTCGACGGCAGGCTCAGCCAGGCCGTCGACCAGCTTGGCAACCTGGCTCACCTGCCGACGATGCCCGGCGAGGTGCTCAGGTTGTGGAGCCCGCGCGCCACCCTCGGCCACGCTCTCGCCCTGGCCGGCCGGGCCGACGACGGCCTGAGCGAGATCGAGAAGACGCTCGTCTGGGCCCGCGCCGCCGGGCACCCGGCAGTAGCGGCGGAGTGCCTATGGCGCCGGGCCGAGACGTTGGCGATGCTGAGCCGGTCCACCGCCGCGATCGACTCGGCTGAGGACGCGGCGGGCATCGCGGCCCGGATCGGGCACGCCGAGTGGACCGCGGCGGCGTACCGGGGACTCGGCATCGCCTGCGAGGCAGCGGGCCAGCCGAACCGGGCCGAAGCCGCCTACCGCCGCTCGCTCGGGTCCGCCGGCGGCTGCCCGATGTTCCGGACGTGGGCGGCGGCGCGACTTGGGGCGCTGCTGGCCCGCCAGGGCCGGCCGGACCAGGCGGCGCGGCACGTTGAGGCCGCACTCGCCGGCGGCCCGCCGCTGACCGGCCACGAGGCCGGGTGGGCGCGGGCCGAACTGCTCGCCAGCACGGGGGACCGGGTAGCCTGCCGGGCCGCGGCGCTGTCCGCGCTAGACCGGGCCCAGGACGACGGCTACCTGAGCCTGGTCCCCAGGCTGCGCGACCTCGCCGGACTCTGACCAGCCGGCCGCCCGGCCGCGCCGGACCAGTCCGCCGCTAGCGCGCCAGGCCGGCCCGCACCGGAAAGTTGCAGGGAAGCTGCAAGGCGGGGTCTCTAGCCTGACCGGCGATCCGCACGGCGGCGGCGGTAACCACGGCGCAGCGGCCCCATCGGCCCCGGCGACGCGATTTCGCCCGCGGCCGGCGTGGTGTGGATGGCCCATAACCGCCACTCCAGTGACGGTTATGGGCCATTCACACCACGGCTCGCGGGGGACGACGGCGGACGCGGTGGACGCGGCGGACGGCGGCGGACGGCGGCGCCCGGCCACGGGCGTGTACCATGGGCCATTCACACCACGGCTCGCGGGGGACGACGGCGGACGCGGTGGACGCGGCGGACGGCGGCGGACGGCGGCGCCCGGCCACGGGCGTGTACCAAGAGAGGGGGTCCTGTGGCCAAGGCAGTCCCGGGACGGGCCAGCGACCAGGCCGGGCCGGACAATCCCGGGCCGGGTCCGGATGATGCCGGCCGGGCCGCGCCAGGCGGCAGGGGCGGCGATCTGCTCGCCCCGCTACTCCCGGCCGGGGAACCGGTCGAGCAGCTACTCCGCAAGGCGCAGTACTTCGTGCCCGGCGGTGCGCCGAGCCCGGACTTCCGCGAGGTGCACCGGATCGGCGGCCGCGGCGCTGAGGCGTTCTACCGGGAGCGGTGGCACCACGACAAGGTGGTGCGCTCCACGCACGGGGTGAACTGCACCGGTTCGTGCTCCTGGAAGGTGTACGTCAAGGACGGCATCATCACCTGGGAGACCCAGCAGACGGACTATCCGTCCACCGGGCCGGACTCGCCCGAGTACGAGCCCAGGGGCTGCCCCCGCGGCGCGTCGTTCTCCTGGTACACCTACTCGCCGTCCCGGGTCCGGTACCCCTACGTCCGGGGCGAGTTGCTCCAGTTCTGGCGCGAGGCCAAGGCCAGGCTCGGCGATCCGGTGCGCGCCTGGGCCGAGATCACCGGCGACCCGGAGAAGAGCGCCCGGTACAAGCAGGCCAGGGGCAAGGGCGGGTTCGTGCGGTCCACCTGGGACGAGGTGACCGAACTGATCGCGGCCGCGCACGTGCACACGGTCAGGGAGTACGGACCGGACCGGGTGGCCGGGTTCTCCCCGATCCCGGCGATGTCCCAGGTCTCCTACGCGGCGGGCACCCGGTTCCTGAGCCTGATCGGTGGCACGATCCTGTCGTTCTACGACTGGTACGCGGACCTGCCGCCGGCCTCACCGCAGGTGTTCGGCGACCAGACCGACGTGCCGGAGTCCGGCGACTGGTGGAATTCCTCCTACCTGATCCTGTGGGGCACCAACCTGCCGATCACCCGGACGCCGGACGCCCACTTCATGACCGAGGCGCGGTACCGGGGCCAGAAGGTCGTCGTGGTCTCCCCCGACTACTCCGACCACACCAAGTTCGCCGACGACTGGCTCGCCGCGGCGCCGGGCACCGACGGCGCGCTGGCGATGGCGATGGGGCACGTGATCCTGACCGAGTTCTTCCGGGACCGCCGGGTGCCGTACTTCGCCGACTACGTCCGCACCTACACGGACGCGCCGTTCCTGGTGACGCTGCGCGAGCACGGCGAGGCGTACGTGCCTGACCGGTTCCTGACCGCGGCGGACCTCGGTGACACCGGCGAGGGGGCGCGGCACAAGACGGCGGTGCTGGACGCCGCCACCGGCGGGCCGGCGATCCCGAACGGGTCGCTGGGTTTCCGCTTCGGCGAGGCCGGACTGGGCCGGTGGAATCTCAGGCTCGGCGACATCGACCCGGTGCTGACCCTGCATGGCCGGCCGGACGGATCGGCGGTTCCGCTGGACCTGCCCAGGTTCGACACCGGAGCGACCGAGGGCGGCACGTCGGTCCGCCGCGGCGTCCCGGTGATCCGGATCGGCGACCGCCTGGTGACCACGGTGTTCGACCTGCTGATGGCGCAGTACGCGGTGCCGCGCGACGGCCTGCCCGGCGAGTGGCCGGCCGGCTACGACGACGCGGCGACGCCGGGCACCCCGGCCTGGCAGGAGGCGATCACGTCGGTGCCTGCCGCCGCGGCGGCCCGCGTGGCCAGGGAGTTCGCCCGCAACGCCGAACTGTCCCGAGGCCGGTCGATGATCGCGATGGGCGCGGGCACCAACCACTGGTTCCACTCCGACGAGATCTACCGGACATTCCTGACGCTCATCATGCTGTGCGGCTGCCAGGGCGTTAACGGCGGTGGCTGGGCACACTACGTCGGGCAGGAGAAGGTGCGTCCGCTGGCCGGCTGGCAGCAGATGGCGTTCGCGCTGGACTGGCAGCGCCCGCCGCGGCACATGACCGGCACCTCGTTCTTCTACACGCACACCGGCCAGTGGCGGTACGAGACCTTCGGACCCGACGAGCTTGCCTCCCCGCTCGGCCGCGGCCTGTTCGCCGGCCAGACGTTCGCCGACTGCCTGGCCCGGGCGTCCCGGCTGGGGTGGACACCGTCCCACCCGGCGTTCGGGCGCAACCCGCTCGACCTGTGTGATGAGGCGGCCCGGGCCGGTGTCCCGGTCGCCGACTACCTGGTCGGCGAACTGGCCGGGGGCCGGCTGCGGTTCGCCGCCGAGGACCCGGACGACCCGGCGAACTGGCCGCGCGTCCTGACCGTCTGGCGGGCGAACCTGCTCGGCTCGTCGGGCAAGGGGATGGAGTACTTCATGCGGCACCTGCTCGGCACGCACGACGCGGTCCGGGCCCAGGAGTCACCCGAGACCCTGCGGCCGGCCGAGGTCATCTGGCGGGACGAGGCGCCCCGCGGCAAGCTCGACCTGCTGACCGCGATCGACTTCCGGATGACCAGCACCTGCACGTTCGCCGACGTGGTGCTGCCGGCCGCCACCTGGTACGAGAAGCACGACCTGTCCAGCACCGACATGCACCCGTTCGTGCACTCGTTCAACCCGGCGATAGCGCCGCCCTGGGAGACCCGGACCGACTTCGACGCGTTCACCGCGATCGCCCGCGACTTCTCCCGGCTGGCGGCGACGCACCTGGGCACGCGCACCGACGTGGTGGCCGTGCCACTGACCCACGACACGCCGGACGAGCTTGCGCAGCCCGGCGGGCGGGTGCCGGACCTGCTGGCCGGCTCGCCGGACGCGGCGCCGGTTCCCGGCGTCACCATGCCGCGGCTGGTGACGATCGAGCGGGACTACCCGGCGACGGCCGCGAAGATGGCCGCCCTCGGCCCGCTGACCGAGACGCTGGGCAGTTCGGTCAAGGGCGTCACCTGGGTGCCCGGGCACGCGGTGGACTACCTGCGCCGGGCGAACGGCACGGTCCGCGGCGGGGTGGCCGATGGCCGCCCGGCGCTGACCAGGGACGTGCACCTGGCCGAGGCGATCCTCGCCCTGTCCGGCACCACGAACGGCGAGGTCGCACTGCAGGCCTGGCAGGAACTGGAGAAGCGCACCGGGGTGGAACTGACCGACCTGGCCGCCGAGCGAGCCGGGGACAGGATCACGTTCGCCGACACCCAGGTGCAGCCGCGCGCGGTGATCACCTCGCCGGAGTGGTCCGGCAGCGAGACCGGCGGCCGCCGGTACTCCCCGTTCGTGGTCAACGTGGAGCGCATGAAGCCGTGGCACACCCTGACCGGGCGGATGCACTTCTTCCTTGACCACGACTGGATGGCCGAGTACGGCGAGGGACTGCCCGCCTACCGGCCGCCGCTGGACTACCGCAGGCACCTCGGTGAGCTTGGGCTGGCGCAGGACGGCCGGCCCGAGATCACCGTCCGCTACCTGACCCCGCACTCGAAGTGGTCGATCCACTCGGAGTACCAGGACAACCTGCACATGCTGCGGCTGTTCCGGGGCGGGCCGGTGATCTGGATGAGCCCGGCCGACGCGGCGGCGATCGGCGCGGCCGACAACGACTGGATCGAGGCGTGGAACCGGAACGGCGTGGTCACCTGCCGGGCCGTGGTCTCGCACCGGATGCCCAGGGGCACGGTGTACATGTACCACGCCAAGGACCGGCACCTGATGACGCCGAAGTCGGAGATCTCCGGCTGGCACGGCGGCTCGGACAACTCGCTGACCCGGCTGGTGATCAAGCCAACGCACCTGATCGGCGGCTACGCCCAGTTCAGCTACGCATTCAACTACTACGGCCCGACCGGGAACCAGCGCGACGAGATCGCGGTGATCAGGAAGCGCTCACAGGAAGTGGAGTTCTAAGTGCGCGTCATGGCCCAGGTGGCGATGGTGATGAACCTCGACAAGTGCATCGGGTGCCACACCTGCTCGGTCACCTGCAAGCAGACCTGGACGAACCGGCCGGGAACCGAGTACGTCTACTTCAACAACGTCGAGACCAAGCCGGGCGCCGGCTATCCGCGCCGGTATGAGGACCAGGAGCAGTGGAACGGCGGCTGGACGCTGGACCGCAAGGGACGGCTCCAGCTCAGGGCCGGCGGCCGGGCGCGCCGGCTGCTGTCCATCTTCTACAACCCGAACCTGCCGACGATCGACGACTACGGCGACCCGTGGACGTATGACTACGAGACCCTGATCGACGCCCCGCCGGGGAAGCTGACCCCGAGCGCGCACTCGATCTCCGCGCTCACCGGCCGGGACATGCGGGTGCGCTGGGGCAGCAACTGGGAGGACGACCTGGCCGGTGGCCCCGAGAGCGCCGCGGCCGACCCGAACCTGGCCGGGCTGGGCGAGCAGGTGAAGCTGGCGTTCGAGCAGGTCTTCATGTTCTACCTGCCGCGCATCTGCGAGCACTGCCTCAACCCGTCCTGCGTCGCCTCCTGCCCGTCCGGCGCGATGTACAAGCGGGAAGAGGACGGCATCGTGCTGGTCGACCAGGACCGCTGCCGTGGCTGGCGGTTCTGCGTGTCCGGCTGCCCCTATAAGAAGGTGTACTTCAACCACCGGACCGGCAAGGCGGAGAAGTGCACGCTGTGCTTCCCCCGGATCGAGTCGGGCCAGCCGACGATCTGCTCGGAGACCTGCGTCGGCCGGCTCCGCTACCTCGGGCTGATGCTGTACGACGCCGACAAGGTGACCGCGGCGGCGGCCACCACCGACCCGCGCGGCCTGTACGAGGCCCAGCTATCGGTGTTCCTCGACCCGGACGACCCGCGGGTCCGCGCCGCGGCGGCCGCGCAGGGCATCCCGGCCGACTGGCTGGAGGCGGCCCGCCGGTCCCCGGTCTACGCGCTGATCGCCAGGCACAAGGTCGCGCTGCCGCTGCATCCTGAGTACCGGACCCTGCCGATGGTGTGGTACATCCCGCCGCTGTCACCGGTCGCGGACACGGTCAGCGCGGCGGGCTACGACGCCGACGACCCGGACCAGGTGTTCGCGGCGATCGACGCGCTGCGGGTGCCGGCCGACTACCTCGCCAGCCTGTTCACCGCCGGGGACGCCGGGCCGGTGCGGCGGGTGCTGCGCACGCTGATGGCCGTGCGCACGGTGATGCGGGCCCGCCAGCTTGGGACGGGGGACGCGGTGCCCGCCGGCCTGGCCGCGGCGGCCGGGGCCAGCATGGCGGACCTGGATGACCTGTACCGACTGCTGGCCATCGCCAAGTATGACGAGCGGTTCGTGATCCCGCCCGCGCACGCGGAGGACGCCGGGCGGCTGATGGCCCAGCACGAGCAGTTGTTCTGCGCCCAGCCGGGCGGGCCTGATGACTTCCACCCGCCGTCCGGCGAGGCGTTCCGCGACGACGCGGGCCGGCTGCACCTGGGACTGTCGCCGCGGAGCGGGTCATGACCGCCGGGGCATTCAAGCTCGCCTCGGTGCTGCTCCAGTACCCGACGGCGGCCGTGCTGGCCGACGCGAGGGACGCGGGCGGCGGGGTGCTGGCCGCCGAGGCGGCCCGGCTGCCGCGCTCGTCGGCGGTCCCGCTTGGCCGGTTCCTTGGCTGGCTGGGGTCTACCCCGTCGGCCGACGTCGCCAGGCACTACGTGGACACCTTCGACCTGCGGCGGCGCTGCTCGCTGTATCTGACGTACTACCGGTACGGCGACACCCGCAAGCGCGGCATGGCCATGCTCGGCTACCTGACCGCCTACCGGGCCGCCGGGTTCGAGCCGGGGCCCGGTCCCGGCGAGGCCGGAGGCACCGCTGGCGGCGCGGCGGGCACGATGGTGGCCGGCGGCGAACTGCCGGACTACCTGCCGCTGGTGCTGGACTTCGCCGCCCTGGATCCGCAGGGCGCCCGGCTGCTCCGGGCGCACCGGGCCGACCTGGAACTGCTGCTGCGGGCGCTGCGCGAGGCCCGGTCGCCGTACGCCGACGTGGTCGAGGCCGTCGGCGCGCACCTGCCCGGCCTGCGCCGGTCAGATCAGGCCCTGGTGCGGCGGTTCTGGGAGTCCGGCCCGCCGGCCGAGGAGGTCGGCCAGGAGCCCTTCGCACCCCCCGAATACCTCGCCGGACGCCGAGCGGACATCTTCCCGACCGAGATGAGCCTGGAGGCCTCCCGATGAACGGCGTCAGCGCGTGGCAGATCTTCGTCTGGGTCGCGCTCCCCTACCTGGCGCTCGGCATCTTCGTCGTGGGCCACATCTGGCGCTGGCGGTACGACCAGTTCGGCTGGACCAGCCGGTCCACCCAGCTTCAGGAGCGCCGGCTGCTCAAGTGGGGCGCCCCGATCTTCCACTACGGCACGTTCGCCGCCATCGGCGGCCACGTGATCGGGGTGCTGATCCCGGAGACCTGGACCCGCGCCATCGGCATTCCCGAGCCGGTCTACCACTGGTTCTCCGCGGCGGCCGGGACCCTCGCGGCCGTCCTCATCATCATCGGGGTGGTGATCCTGGCCGGCCGGCGGCTGCTGGTGCCCCGGGTCCGGGCGACCACCAGCACGGTGGACTACGTCACCCTGATCCTGCTGCTGCTCGTGATCGCCACCGGGATCGTCCCCACCGTGTTCGTCAACCTGCTCGGCCACGGCTATGACTACCGGACCACGGTCGCGCTATGGTTCCGCGGCCTGTTCTCCGGATCTCCCGACGTCCGCGCGATCGCCACCGCGCCGATCGTCTACCAGGTGCACGCCGCCGCCGCATGGCTGATCTGGGCGCTCTGGCCGTTCAGTCGCCTGGTGCACGCCTGGAGCGCTCCGGTGTGGTACCTGTGGCGACCGTACATCGTCTACCGCAGCAGGGTCGCCACCCCGCCCGCCGAGCCCGGCACCAGCGGCCGGCGCTGGCGCAAGATCGGCGTCCCCTACTAGGCCGCGCCGGATCCGGGGAGAGGCACGGGATTGAGCACAGCAACCGCCGGGCGGCCGCGGGCCACCCGCCGGATGGTCCTGGCCATCCGGGACCTGCATCCAAGCTACTTCGGCTACGTGATGGCTACCGGCATCATCTCGACGGCGGCGTTCTCGCTCGGGCCGTCCTGGCTGTCGCTGGCCCTGCTCGCGGCCGCCGTGGCCGGACTCGTCGTGCTGGCCGCCGCACTGGTGCTGCGCCTGGTGTACTTCCGCGGCGCCGTGGCCCGCGACATCCACGCGCCGGACCGGGTGTTCGGCTTCTTCACCATCACCGCAGGCCTGGACGTGCTCGGGGTCCGCCTGATCCTGGCCGGCCATCCGCTGGCCACCGCGATCCTGGCCTGCCTGGCCGCCGCCGTGTGGCTGCTGCTCACCTACGGGGTGCCCGCCAGCCTGCTGCTGACCAAGGCCAGCGACTCGGTGCTCGGCGGCGTCAACGGAAGCTGGCTGCTGTGGATCGTCGCCACCCAGTCGCTGTCGATCGCGGCGGCGATCATGATCCCGGCGTGGCCGGGCCTGGCCGGCGTGCTCGCGCCGGTCGCCGCCGGGATGTGGGGCGTCGGGGTGCTGATCTACCTGATGGTGGTCACGCTGATCGTGCTGCGCTGGCTCACCGTGCCGATGACCCCGGCCACCCTCGGCCCGCCGTACTGGATCCTGATGGGCGCGACCGCGATCTCGGTCCTGGCCGGGGCCAGGTACCTCGGGCTTCCCGGCAGCCTGCCGGTCGTGCGGGCCACCGCGGGCTTCGTCGAGGGCTTCACCTACACGCTATGGGCGTTCGGCACCTGGTGGATCCCGCTGCTGCTGATCCTCGGCTCCTGGCGGCATATCCGGCGGCACTGGCCGCTCAGCTACGAGCCGACGCTGTGGTCCATGGTCTTCCCGCTCGGCATGTACAGCGTCGCGACGGCGACCTTCGGCACGATCACCGGGCTGAGCTTCATGGCGCCGCTGGCCCGGCTTATGTTCTGGGTCGCGGTCCTCGCGTGGGTGCTGGTAGCGGTCGCGTTCGTGATTCGGATCACCCGGAGGTCACGGGGACCCGAGACCACCGCCTCACCAGCGGCAACGTCTCCGGCCGAGTGATTTACGCCTCGCTTGTGAAATTACTGTTAAACGCTACCGCTTGAGTAGTTTTTCCCTCAGAATGCACGCATGACAGCTACGGAACCCCGTGTGAACGGGATTGAAGTCCGCTCGATCGATTACGTACCCCTAAACGAGCGGCACGGTAAGACCTGGCACCTCGGGCCGCTGTGGTTCATGTCCAACGCGCAGATCGCGACCCTGGCGGTCGGCCTGATCAGCATCACCACCGGCGGGTCGCTGTTCTGGTCGGTGGTCTCCATCTTGGCTGGCCTGCTGGTGGGGACGCTGTTCATGGCCTTCCACTCGGCCCAGGGGCCGCAGCTTGGACTGCCGCAGATGATCCAGTCCCGGCCCCAGTTCGGCTACATCGGGGCGCTGCTGGTCTGGTTGTTCGCCTACCTGCAGTACGCCGGGTTCAACGTGTTCAACACGATCCTCGGCGGCGACGCGATGCACACAACGCTCGGCGGTTCGACCAAGCTGTGGATCGTGATCGTGACGGTGATCGCGTTCGTCATCGCCGTGGTCGGCTATGACCTGATTCACAAGGCAGAGCGCTGGCTGACCTACGCGATGATCGTGATCTTCGGCCTGTTCACGATCGCGCTGTTCACGGTGCACTACCCGGCGGGCACCTTCGCGGTCGGCGCCTTCAAGGCGACCCCGTTCCTGGCGCAGTTCGGCGTCGTGGCCGGCTACCAGATCAGCTGGGCGATCTACGTCTCGGACTACTCCCGTTATATGCGTCCGGACGTGCCGGTGCGCACCACGTTCTACTGGACCTACCTGGGCTCCGCGCTGGGCGGCGCCTGGATGATGATCGTCGGCTCGGTCCTCGCGGCCTGGGCGGGCAAGAGCTTCGACTTCACCGGGATCGGCGAGTTGTTCAAGGTCGGCGACCACCTGTTCGGCGGCTTCGGCGACATCGTGCTGATCCTGGCCACCCTCGGCCTCGCCTCGGTGACCGCGCTGAACATGTACGGCGGTTCGCTGACCCTGATCAGCGCGATCGACTCGTTCAAGAAGATCCGGCCCACGCTGAGCGTCCGCCTGGTCACGATCGGCCTGACCACGGTGCTGTCCCTGGTGGGCGCACTCCTGGCCACCGCCAACTTCCTGGGCAACTTCAACAACTTCCTGCTGCTGATCCTGTACTTGTTCATCCCGTGGACCGCGGTGAACCTGGTCGACTACTACATCGTCCGGCGCGGGCACTACGCGATCGCGGAGATCTTCAACCCGCGCGGCATGTACGGCCGCTGGGGCTGGCGCGGGATCGTGGCGTACCTGATCGGCTTCGCCGCCATGGTGCCGTTCTTCAACGTCGGCACGCTGTACGAGGGCGTGGTCGCCAAGGCCCTCGGCGGCGCGGACATCTCGTTCTTCGTCGGACTGCCGGTCGCGGCGCTGCTGTACTTCTTCTTCGCCCGGTCGATCGACGTAGCGGCCGAGACCCGGGTGGCCGACGCCGAGGCGGCCGCGATGGAGGCCGCGAAGTCCTGACCGGCGGTTCCCCGCGACCCGCTACCACAACCACGCTGGCCCGGCCGACCATCAGGTCGGCCGGGCCAGCGTGGTTCCGGCGCCGGGCGGATAGCCTGGCGGGGTAACCGGAACGAGCGTGGAGGCCGGTCAGCATGACGGAGCGCAAGCCCGCGGACCTCAGTTTCGCCTCCTGGATCGACCAGCAGATCGCCGAGGCGCAGGCCCGGGGCGCGTTCGAGGACCTGCCCGGCGCGGGCAAGCCGCTGCCGAACCGCGCCGACGGCGATGCCGGGCAGGCCTGGCTGAGGGATTACCTCAAGCGCGAGGGCATCCCGGCCGAGGATGCGCTGCCCACACCGCTGCGGCTGCGCAAGGCGGCCGAACGGCTGGCAGCGGGCATCGGTGAGTTCCGCTCCGAGTCCGCGGCGCGGGCGGCGATCGCCGACCTGAACCAGCAGATCGTGCGGTGGCGCCGGTTTCCGGACGGCCCGCCGATCTTCGTCGCGCTGCTCGACGCCGATGACCTGATCGCGCGATGGCAGGCGGCCCGGGCCGACCGGCCGAGAGCGCGGACGGCGAATCCCGGACCGCAGCGCCCCGCGCCCCGGCCGGCCCGCCGGTGGTGGCGCCCGGGCCGGCCGCGCTAGCTGAGCGCCGCCACCGGAAGGAGCACCGGCGCCGGGAGCAGCACCGCCACCGCCTCCGACCGGCCGTCGTCGGCGCGGACCCGGATCGGCGCCGGTTCCGGGCCGCCCCCGCCGTCACTTCGCGGACCGCGATCACGGTCCCCGGGCGGACGGTGGTTACGGCGAGGGCGGCGTCCCCGCAGCAGGCTCACCCCGATGGCGCCCAGGGCGCCGGCCAGCAGGATCCAGGGCACAAGCATCATCATCATCTCGGCGGCTTACCTCCGTCTCGGAACTCGCGCACGGCCGGCGGCCACCGCCTTGGCTGGCCGCTCCCGGTTCGGGGCCGGTGGGGCCGGCTATCCGCGCGAACCTCAGTACAAGGCGCGCCGGTGCACGACCCTTGCAGCCGGTGTGGCGATGAGATGGAGCCGAGCGGAGCGAGACACTCCACAGCGATTACACATGGTGTTCACTCCTGTATCACCGGTGACCCCCTAGAGTCTGTATACACGCCGCTCACGCGGTGGTGCGGGACCGGGATCGAGCGCACGCGCACGTTGGGGGGCGGAGCGCGGGGCGGCTCTCCCGGTGGCGGGCCTGACGGCGGCCGGC
>JAJYTW010000049.1:0-3409 GCA_021792855.1 Actinomycetes bacterium | reverse complement strand
GCGGCAGCGTGACCGTCACCTCGGTGCCCTGCCCCGACGTGCTGGCGAACTCGACCCGGCCCTGGTGTGCCCGGACTAGCTCGGACACGATGGTCAGGCCGATGCCGCTGCCGCGGGCCATCTCGGCGGACCGCCTGCCGCGGAAGAACCGCTCGGTCACGTGCGGCAGTTCATCGGGCGGGATGCCGATCCCGGTGTCGGTCACCGTCAGCACCGCCGCGCCGCCGTCCCGGTCCGGGCCAGCCGCCAGCACCACATGCCCGCCGGGCGGAGTGAACTTCAGCGCGTTGGTCATCAGGTTGATCACCACCTCGCGCATCCGATCAGGGTCGCACCGCACCCGCACCGGTGTCAGCCGCTGCTCCAGGCCGATCTCGGCGGCGGCGAACGCGTCCGCCAGCGCCGTCGCGGCCGACCCGACAATCTCCGCGAGGTCGGCGTCGGCCAGCCTAAGTTGCATGGCGGCCGACTCGGCGGAGGCCAGGTGCTGCAGGTCCTCGACCCGGCTGGCCAGCCGCAGCACCTCGTCCCTGAGCGACGCCAGGTTCTCCGGGCTCGGCTCGGTGACGCCGTCCAGCATGGCCTCGTGGCTGGCCTGCAGGATCGCCACCGGCGTGCGCAGTTCGTGCGCCACGTCGGCGATCAGGTTGCGGTGCGCCCGTAGCCGGGCATCGGACAGGTCGACCGAGTTGTTGAAGGCGGCCGGCAGTTCCCGCAGCAGGCGAAGGCCGCGCATGTCCTGCTCGCTGATCCGGTAGCTGCGGTCGCCCTCGCCCCGGATCCGCAGCGCTACCAGGACCGCCTCGACCGGCGCGGTGATCCAGCGGGACAGGATCAGCGCGACGACCAGGGCAAGCAGGGACGCGAACCCGGCCGCGCTGATCCGGTCCCGCCAGCGGTGCCCCTCGAAGGTCGCGACGATCGAGCTGATCTGGAAGTCGTAGCGCACGGTCACCGAACCCACCTGGCGTCCGGCCACCGTGATCGGCTGGGCGATCTCAGCCGACGGGCTGATCCGGTAGTAGCCCGGCGAATGCCCGACCACGGCGCCCGTCAGGTCACGTACCTCGGCGCTGGCCCCCTCGCCGACCAGCACCGCGAAGACCGGCTTCAGGTCTACTCGCTGCCACCCCGACCCGGCCGGTGCCTGCCGGGTCGCGGCACTCTGGTACGCGGCCCCGATGCCCGTCGCGGCCGAGGCTGCGATCGTCTGCTCCCGATGCCGCACCAGGTTGGCGATGTCCCGGTTGCTGCTCCGGCTGGCCAGAACGGCGTCCACGACGATCGCGGCCAGCGCCACCCCGACGAAGGCCAGCGTGAGCAGCATCCCGAGCCGGCCAATCGTGTACCGGCGGCTAGCCATCCCGGCTCAGGCCAAGCCGGTAACCACCGCCGAGCACGGTCTGCACGATCGCCGGGTTGGCCGGGTCCTCCTCGATCTTGCGGCGCAGGTTCTTCACGTGCGAGTCGATGGTCCGCTCGTAACCTTCGAAGTCGTAGCCGCGGACCCGGTTGATCAGCTCGAACCGCGAGTAGACCCGGCCGGGCACGGTGGCGAGCGCGACCAGGATGCCCCACTCTGTCGGAGTCAGGCCGATCTGCTCGCCACGGACCGTGCAGATCCGCTTCGCCTCGTCGATGACCAGCAGGCCCTCGCCGAAGCTGGTCACCTCGTGGTCGATCTCCTGCGGCGCGTTCCTGCGCAGCACGGCCTGGACCCTGAGCACTAGCTCGCGCGGGCTGAACGGCTTGGTCACGTAGTCGTCGGCGCCGAGTTCCAGGCCGGCGATCCGGTCCTGCTCCTCGGACTTGGCGGTCAGCATCACGATCGGCGTCGAACTCGACGCCCGGACCTCGCGGGCCACCGTCTCGCCGGGCACGTCGGGCAGGCCGAGATCGAGCACGATCAGGTCGGGCGCGGCCGTGCCCGCCACGCTGATCGCCTCCGCGCCGGAGTCGGTGGTGAGCACGGCGAAGCCGGCCCGCTCCAGATAGGTGCGCACCAGATCGCGCAGCTTGCGCTCGTCCTCCACGAGCAGCACCGTCGCCATGGCCTCGACGTTCCCCCATCGCCGAGAGTCCGCGGGACCGTACGCCCGCGGCGCTGACTACCGGTGATCATGCCCACGCCGGGCGCGGACAATGCCGCCCGCCTGGGCCGGTCTGGCCGCCTGGGCGAGTCAGTCCGCCTGCGGCGGCAGCAGCACGTCGGCGTCGAAACAGGTCCGGTCGCCGGTGTGACAGGCCGCGCCGACCTGGTCGACCTTGACCAGAACGGTGTCGCCGTCGCAGTCCAGCGCGACCGACTTCACCCACTGCACGTGCCCGGAGGTGTCGCCCTTGACCCAGTACTCCTTCCGGCTGCGGGACCAGTAGGTGCACCGGCCGGTGGTCAGGGTGCGGTGCAGCGCCTCGTCGTCCATCCAGCCGACCATCAGCACCTCGCCGGTGTCGTACTGCTGGGCGACGGCCGGGAACAACCCGGCGGCGTCCCGCTTCAGCCGGGCCGCGATCCGCGGGTCCAGGCCGGAATTACCCTGCTCGCTCATGCTCTCGCCTCACTGCCTCGCTGTCGGGTGCGGCATCCGGACCGGGTAGCCGGCCCGGTCCAGTTCGTCCTTCACGTCGGCGATCCGCAGTTCACCGAAGTGGAACAGGCTGGCCGCGAGCACCGCGTCGGCGCCGGCCGCGATCGCGGGCGCGAAGTCCGCGGCCTTCCCGGCGCCGCCGCTGGCGATCACCGGCACGTCGACGACCGCCCGTACCGCGCTGATCAGCGGCAGGTCGAAGCCCGCCTTGGTGCCGTCGGCGTCCATCGAGTTGAGCAGCACCTCGCCGGCCCCGAGGCCGGCCGCGCGGGCCGCCCACTGCACCGCGTCGATGCCGGTGCCGCGCCGCCCGCCGTGGGTGGTGACCTCGAAGCCGCTGGCGGTCCCGGCCGCCCGGCGGGCGTCCACCGAGATGACCACGCACTGCGCACCGAACCGGTCGGCCACCTCGGTGAGCAGGTCCGGCCGGGCGATCGCCGCCGTGTTCAGCGAGACCTTGTCGGCGCCGGCCCGGAGCAGGCGGTCAACGTCGTCGACGCTGCGCACCCCGCCGCCCGCGGTCACCGGGATGAACACCTGGTCGGCCGTCCGCGCGACCACCTCGTGCATCGTCTCCCGGTCCTGGCTGGACGCGGTGACGTCGAGGAAGACCAGTTCATCGGCGCCGTCGCGGTCGTAGGCGGCGGCTAGCTCGACCGGGTCGCCCGCGTCCCGCAGGCCGCGGAAGTTAACCCCCTTGACCACCCGGCCGGCGTCGACGTCTAGGCACGGGATCACCCGCACCGCGACGGTCACCGCCGCACCGCCGCGAGCGCCTCTTCCAGCGTGAACACCCCCGCGTACAGCGCCTTGCCGACGAT
>JAJYTW010000314.1 GCA_021792855.1 Actinomycetes bacterium | reverse complement strand
CTGCGCTGGGTGGGCTCCCGGCTGGTGTTCCTGCTCGACTGGAACCGCGCCCGCAAGCGGCTGTCCACCTTCCTGCGCCGCGGCGACGCCGTGGCCGTGCTGCGCTGGGCCGCCGACAACAATCTCGGGCACATGGCCTTCCTGCTCCTCGGCGCCGAGCGGCTGATCTACGATGCCGTCGAACTGGCCGCCCGGGCCCCCGCCCGCTACGGCGCGCCGCTGACCGAGGTACTCGGCCGCGAGTCGACGCTGGCGATCACGCGGTTCGCGGTGCGGGCCACGGCCGAGGGCATGCTGGCCGGCAAGTCCCGGCTGCTGATCAGGGATGAACTGCGGGTGGAGGTGCTCAGGCACTTCCAGGCATCGCACCGCGGCCTGCTGGACTCCGGCGCCGAGCACGCCAGCCTGATCGTCGAGACGGCCCAGGCGCTGCGCGCGGCGATCGTCAGGCTCGGCGTCCCGGGCGGCGAGGACTTCCTCGGCCGGGCAGCGCGGCGCGCGGCCCGCTGGGAGCATCAGGCCGACGAGATCCTGACCGGCCAGCGGCAGGCGGCCCGCCGGGTCGATGGCGGAGACGTGATCACGGCCCTGACCACGACCGCGGACGACGCGATCGACGTGCTCGAGGAGACCATCTTCCTGCTGACGCTGCTGCCCGAGCCGGCCCGCCCGACGGTCCTGCCGATCCTGGACCCGCTCGCGACGGTGGCCGTCGCGACGGCGCGGGAGTACCTCAAGGCGGTCGAGATCGGTCGGCAGATCATGGATGCGCCCGCTGCCGACGACCTCGAGGACTTCCTGGTCGCCGTGGACCGGGTGGCGACGCTGGAGCATGACGCCGACGACGCCGATCGGGCGGCCCGTGCCACGCTGGTCACCGCCGCGCCGGAGTTCCGCAGCCTGTACGTCGCCGACGGCATCTCGCGCGGCGCCGAGGACGCGACCGATGCCCTGCTGCGGGCCGCGCTCGGCCTCCGCGATCACCTGCTCAGCGTGCTGGCCGTGCCCTGACTGGGGAGGCTGCCGTGACCGGGGAGGATGCTGTGAGCGAGAATCGCACGCCGCGCCGGGACGACGCGGCGGACGGACCGGCGCGGCTGACCCTTCTGAACACGGTGACCGACGGCGGCATCGACATCGACGTGGTGGGCTCGAAGGCGGCCAACCTGATGCTGATGGCCGACGCCGGGCTGCCGGTCCCGCCGGGCTTCGTGCTGGGCACCGGGGTGTGCGCCGACTATCACCGGCGCGGCGGCGTTCTTGACTCCTCCGTCGAGGACCTGATCCGGCAGGGAATCAGGCAGCTTGAGCGGGCCACCGGCAGGCGGTTCGGCGGCGCCCGGCGCCCGCTGCTGGTGTCGGTTCGATCCGGCGCCGCCGTCTCCATGCCGGGAATGCTGGACACGATTCTCAACATCGGGCTGAGCGACGCCACGCTGCCCGGACTGATCCGGGCAACCGGTGACCCGGTGTTCGCCTGGGACTCCTACCGCCGCCTGATCCAGTCCTACGCCGAGGTGGCCGGCCACGCGCCGGCCGCGCCGTTCGCCGCCGCGCTGGAGGCGGCCTTGATCCGCCACGAGGTCCCGTCGGCCGCTGAACTCGACGTCGCGGCGCTGCGGGACGTTACCGCCGAATTTTCCGATGTGTGCCAGGCACAGACCGGCCAGCCGTTCCCGCAGGATCCGATCCGCCAGTTGACCGGCGCCGTGGAGTCCGTGCTGCGATCCTGGAACGCGGACCGGGCGGTCGAATATCGCAGGCTGCGGCACCTCGACCACCTCAGCGGTACCGCCGTCACGGTCCAGGCGATGGTGTTCGGCAACCTCGGCGTCACCTCAGGCTCCGGCGTCGGCTTCACCAGGGACCCGGCCACCGGCGAGGACCGGCTGCTCGTCGACTTCCTGCTCAGCGCCCAGGGCGAGGACGTGGTGGGCGGCCGTTACGGCGCCGCCGATCCGGAGGCCCTGATCGCCGTCGTGCCGGGCCTGGCCAGGAACCTCGAGGCCGCCCGCCGGACCCTCGAGACGACCTTCCGGGACGCGCAGGACTTCGAGTTCACCGTGCAGGAGGGCAAGCTCTGGCTGCTGCAGACCCGGGCGGCCGCGCGTACTCCCTGGGCCGCCCTCCAGATCGCCAGCGACCTGGTCGCGGAGGGGATCATCGACGAGCCGACCGCGCTTGACCGGCTCCGGCCCTACAACCTGGACGAGGTCACCCGGTCCGGGCTGGGCGACGGGGCCCGGCCGGAACCGATCGGGTACGGAACCCCGGCCAGCCACGGGGCGGCGGCGGGTCAGATCGCCCTGGATGTGCGGGTGGCGCTGCGCGCGGCCGAGCGGGGCGAGCCCGTCATCCTGGTGCGGGCCGAGGCGTCCACGCAGGACATCGCCGCGCTCGCGGTCTGCCAGGGCCTGGTCACCGCCAGCGGAGCGCGAACCTCGCATGCCGCGGTGATCGCCCGTCAGCTAGCGATCGCCTGCCTGGTGAACTGCCCGGCGCTGAGCGTCGACCTCGCCGCACGGCGGGTTCGGATCGGCGACACCGTGCTGGCCGAGGGCGATCAGATCAGCATCGACGCCACGGCGGGCCTCATCTATCCCGGTGCGCTGGAACTGACCAGGGAGCACCCGACCGAGCTGATCGAGCGGGTGCGCGGCTGGCAGCGGACCCCCTCCAGGGCCGGTCGCTAGCGCCGCTGCCTGGCCATTCTCGCGGCTCAGCGGTCGGCCGGGCCGGGCCTCCGGCCACGATCTGGCACTCCCGCGCCATGCTGATCGTTAGCCATACCGCCGGAGCGCGGTGCCCCGGTCACACTACGGGGAGGCGCGGTGCTTGAGCCGCAGAGCACGATCTTCTTCGCGCTCCTGATTCTGATCTTCGCGGGCCTGATGACCTGGCTGATCATCACCAGGCACATCGTCGTGCGGATCTTCGCGGCGGTGCTCGCCTTCGTCCCCGCGGTGCTCTTCGGCGTGGCCGCAGTGAACAAGTACTACGACTACTACCAGACCTGGGGTGCGGCGATCTCGGACCTGACCGGCTCCGGCGCGCCCGCGGCCGTTGTCGGCACCCGGGTCGGCTCGTCGACCGGGATCAGCAAGCTGCTCGGCAAGTACTACTACACGAGCATCGCCAGGCAGGACGGGCTCACGGTCCGGCTCACGGTCCGCGGCCGCCTGAGTCACCTGAAGCGGACGGTCTACGTCTACCTGCCGCCGCAGTACTTCCAGTCGGCGTACCGCAGCTACCGGTTCCCCGCGATCGAGTTGCTGCACGGCTTCCCCGGGGCTCCCCAGGACTGGATCACAGTGCTGGACGTGACCACCACGCTGACCAGCCTGGTCAACCGCGGCCTGGCCAGGCCCGCGGTCCTCGTGATGCCCGACGCCAATGGCGCGCGCGGCATCTCACTGCAATGCCTGAACCAGGTGGGCGGCCCGCAGGACGCCACGTTCATCGCCCAGGACGTGCCTAACTACATCGCCAGGACCTTCCGGGTCTGGCAGCCCGGCCGGTCGTGGGGCATCGCCGGTTACTCCGAGGGCGGCTTCTGCGCCGCCAACCTGGGCCTGCAGTTCGGCAGCCGGTTCGGGTTCGCCGGGGTGCTGAGCGGCTACTTCTCCCCGATGGCCAACCAGGTCGGCCATCCCGCCAGGCCGGTGGACCCGTTCGCCGGAAACCGCAAGCTCCGGCTGGCCAACACTCCCACCCATGAACTGCTCACCCTGCCCGCCGGAGCGCTGATCCCCAAGTTCTGGATCGGCACCGGGAGTGACCCGTCGGACCTGCGCGGCGCGCAGATCTTCCAGCAGTTGCTTCAGCTCCGCCAGCCGTCGGTCCATCTCGACGTGATCAAGGGCGGCAGTCACACCATGTTCACCTGGCGGGCACTGGTTCCGCCGATGCTGGAGTGGATGACCCCGCAACTCGCGGTCAAC
>JAJYTW010000313.1 GCA_021792855.1 Actinomycetes bacterium | reverse complement strand
GCGCCATGTCCAGCACCGCGACCGTGAAGCCGTCCTCGGCCAGCCGGGTGGTCGTGGCCAGGCCGATGCCTGAGCCGCCGCCGGTGACGATCGCGACCCGGCCGGCGCCGGCCGGCCCGCCGGGCCCGCCGGGCCCGCCAGTGCCGTCCGGACCCGTCACAGGTTCACCAGCGAGGCCTGGCCCGCGCGCAGCCGGGATAGCTGGATGAAGTGCTCAGGGTTCAGGAACAGCTCGTTCAGCTCGGCCATCTGGTCGATGGTGAACCCCTCGGGACGGCGGATCAGGTAGTCGATGTACTGGAAGGCGTCCTTCGCGCCGAAGCCGACGTGGTGCGCGCCGAGGATCTTCCTGGAGTCCGCGTCGATCACCAGCTTGAGCCAGCCGGACAGGATCGGCCGGGTGAAGGCGTAGATCATCGAGCCCTCGGCGGCGGGCAGCGCGAAGGTCTCCGGGTCGGCGTCGTCCGGCGGCATCTGGATCTTGATGACGTTCGGGTGCCGCTCCCTGGCCTCGGCCTCGGACAGCCCGCACCAGGTCACCTCGTAGGTGGTGTGCAGGAAGTCCGGGTACTGCGTGAAGTCGAACTCGTAGTCCTCGCCCATGATGTTGCGGGCCGCGCCGACGCCGGTCTTGCGGGCCTTGAACATCTCCATCGGCGGGCCGAGCAGGTCGCCGGTCGCGTAGACGCCGGGCACGCTGGTCCGCATGTGCGAGTCGGCGACGACGAACCCGCGCTCGTCGATGTCCAGGCCGAGCGGAGCGTACAGGTCCAGGTTCGGCCGCTCGCCGGTGCCGACGAAGACGAAGTCGGTGTCGATCTGGCGCACCTGGCCGTCGGCGTCCCGGTAGGTGACGCCGGACACCTTCCCGTTGCCGAGCACCTCGATCGGCTCGGCGCCCTCGACGATCTCGATGCCGCGGTCCCGCATCATCGCGATCACGTAGTCGCGCATGCCGTCGTCGATGTGGTGCAGGCTGGCGGTGCGCATCAGCGGGCTGCGGGTCAGGATCGTGACCTGGCAGCCGGTGGCCTGGAAGAACGAGCCGTACTCCAGGGCCACCTTCGAGCCGCCGATGATCACGCACCGGTTCGGCTCGTAATCCAGGTCCTCGATCAGGCTGGCGAAGTCGAAGACGCCGCGCAGGCCGATCCCGGGAATCTCGGGGAAGATGGTCCGCGCGCCGGTGCACAGCACCAGGTTCCTGGCCGTGAACCGCTGGCCGGCCACCTCCACCGTGTGCGCGTCGATGATGGTCGCCCGCGCGTTCAGGATGAACTCCATGTCCAGCTGTTCCTTGGACTGCCAGTTCATGATCGCGTGCGGATAGCCGCGGCCGGCCCGGAACAGCTCCACGATCTCCAGGATGCTGGCCCGCTTGTCGTCGAACGGCGGGTACCACAGCCGCCCCTGCATGTGCCTGGCCAGGTCAAGCTCGCGGGCGCACTCGGAGAACAGGTGGTGCGGCACGCAGGCCTGGTGCGGGCAGGACCCGCCGAGGAACGGCCAGGCGTCGATGGTTAGCTGGCGCCCGCCGCGGGCCTTGAGGAACGCCGAGCCGAACCGTCCGGCCGCGCCGCCGCCGACGAAGATGGCGTCGTACTCGCGGTCGTCCTCCTCCGGCGCGGCGACGTTCCAGAGCGGCTCGGTGTTCGCCTCCGGGTGCGCGACGATGTCGTCGATGAGCAGTGCCCACTCGCCGACGGTGAGCGGCGCGCCGTCCTCGCCGCGGTCGCCGTGACCGGGGCCGCCGAGGGCGTCGATCCGGGCCCGCAGCGACCGGAACCCGTCGGCTGGATTGCGTACGTTGATCATGGCCCGCCCTTCGTCGTGCTGGTCTGGCCGCGCCGCCCGCCGGTTCGGCGGGCGGCGCGTGCCCTCAGCATCGGCTCGCCGGGGCGGGACGGGTCAGGTCTTCTCAGGACGAAGTACCGGTCGCTGCTCACCCCGGCGGAGCAGGGGCGGCCCCGGCCGGCCCGGCGGCGGCCCGCCGGTCCGCGGGGGCGGGCACTCCGGTCAGGGGGACGCGGCCGGCCACTGCTCCGGGCCCAACGGCAGCGCCGCGCGCTCGTACCTGACCGGGCCCTGCTCGGCCCTGGTCTCCTCGCGCAGCGCCTGCAGGGTGCCCCAGGCCCGGGTGGCAAGCTGGAGGTTGAAGTGCACGTCCGGGTCGTTGAGCTCAAGCCCGGTCAGCTCCCTGATCCGCTGCAGCCGGTATTTCAGCGTGCTCTTGTGCACCGACAGGGCGGCGGCGGTCGCGTCGTAGCTGCCGCCGTGCTCCAGGTACAGGGTCAGGGTGCGGACCAGGTCGGCGTTCCGGCGGTCGTCGTAGTCGAGCAGGCTGCCCAGCCACTCCCGGACGAAGCCCTCCACGTCCCGCAGGTCGGGGATCGCGGCGAGCATCCGCAGGATGCCGAGCTTGGGGTACTCGCAGGCGCCGCTGCCCGGCAGCAAAGTCTGCCGCAGCCGCAGCGCCAGCCCGGCCTCGCGCAGCGACCTGGGCAGCTCGCTCGGCCGGGCCGCCGGGGCGCCGACGCCCAGGTGGCACTGGCCGCGGCACTCCGCGGTCAGCGCGCGGCGGAACGGCTCCCAGTCGGCGGTGTCGGCGGTGATGATCGCGACCTTGCCGGACCAGGCCTCGACCAGGCCGTCCCGATGCTCCTTGCGCATCGCCCGGCGCACGGCGGTGAGCAGGGCGTCGTGCGCCCTCGCCCGGCTGGTGCCCTCGACCAGCACCACCCGGTGCGGCCGGCGCAGGTCGTGCGCGAGCGCCTCGGCCCTGGCCAGCGCGCTGGCGTCGTCGGTGCCGGCCAGCAGGTCGTGCACCAGGTCGCGGCGGAGCCGAAGCTCGGTGTCGGCGATGCCGCGCAGCCTGGCCAGTTCCATCGCCAGGACGGTGGTGCCGTGCTCCAGCGCGACCAGGTCGGCGTTGTCCGCGGCGCGCTCGGGGTCGAACAGCACAAGCACGCCGAGCACGTCGGCGCGCGGCGAGGCCAGCATCAGCAGCCGCTCGCCGTCCCTGGCGGGCTTGCTGTCCCGCATCAGCCGCCGGAGCAGGTGCTCGCGCTTGGCGAACGACTCCTTCGGGTACGGATCGGGCCGGCCGGGTCCGGCCCAGGCGGCCAGGTTCCCGTACCGGTCCTCGATCGCGACCGGCATCCCGGTCAGCTCGTGCAGCGCCTGGGCGATGCCCTGCTGGCCCTCGCCGGACATCGCGACCCTGGTGAGCCGGTCGTGGATCTCCATGCTCCGGCGCAGCGTGGCCACCGTCGCCGCGAGGGCGGCGTTGGTCCTGGCCAGTTCGGCGGCGGCGGCCCGCTCGCTGGCCAGCAGCCGGGCGTTGGACACCGCGACCGCCGTCTGCTGGGCGATGACCCTGATCAGGAAGCGCTCCTCCTCCGGTGGCTCCCGGTCGGCGGACGCGATCAGGTGGCCGACCATGCCGCCGATGCCCTTCAGCGGGAACGCCCAGGCCCACGGCCGGTCCGGCAGCTCGACTCGCCCGGCCCGGCTGCCGAGCGCGGTGAGCTGCCGGTGCAGCGCCGCGGGCACCGCCGGGAGCGCCTGGTGCCCGGGCCGCCACTGGCCGTCGGGGAAGCCGTAGCCCTCGACCCGCCACGAGCCGAGGCCGGGTGCCGAGGAGGCGGCAAGCTCCAGGATCTGGTCCTCGCTGGCCGACTCGGTCATCAGCAGCGAGATCACCAGCAGGGCACGGAACTCGGCCAGCCGCTCCCGCAGGCCGGACTCCGCGGCGGGCCCGGGCGGGGGCGCGAACCGGTCGCCGCCCGGACCGCCGGGGATCTGGGCGGCGGCCGCCCCAGGGGCCGTGTCCGACGGGCCCGTGTCCAACGGGCCCGTGCTCGCCGATACCGTGTCCGCCGTCATCGGGGCGTGCGCTGGGCGCGGCGGCTACCCGGCGAGCTGGCCGGGGCCGAGGTAGTAGGGGTTCTCCACCAGGATGCCCTGGACCAGTA
>JAJYTW010000312.1 GCA_021792855.1 Actinomycetes bacterium | reverse complement strand
GGTCGCCGTACCGGCGCGCGACCATGGCGTGCTGGTGCCGGACCGATCCGGCGCAGGAACCGGACGGGGCCACGATCGCCTCGTACCCGGCGAACACGTCGGCGTGGCGGCGGATCAGCGGCAGGGCCTGACGCTGGTAGCCGGTGTTGATGTGCATCTGGCCGCAGCAGGTCTGTGCGGCGGGAAACTCCACCTGGTGGCCAAGCCGCTCGAGCAGTCGGACTGTCGCCTGGCCGACGTCCGGGAACAGGGTGTCGGCCAGGCAGGTCACGAACAGGGCGATGCGCACGTCAGATCCGGCCCCCGGTTCTCGCCTTCGTCATCCTGCCTGTCATCCCGCCGCCGATCGGCCGTCCGGCCCGCCCGGCCCGGAGTCCGCGCACCGCCAGCGCAGCGGCAGGCCAGGCAGGGTTCCGTAGTCCGTGCGCACTGCGAGGGTCACCGCGTGCTCGCCGGGCGAGCAGTCCAGCGCGAGGATGTCGGTGTCCAGCGGCCTGCCGTCGGCGCAGAAGCCGCGGGCGAACGGGTGTGCGGCCGTGAGCCGCAGCGCCGGTCCGCCGTCTGGGTCCAGTGCCGCCTGCACGCCGATCCCGGACAGGTCCGGGTACAGCGGGCCGGGCCGGTGTTCCAGGCGGCCCGACGTGACCAGCCGGTCCCGCTGGAAGACCAGGCCGAAGCCGCCCGGGACCCATGTCCCCGCCGACGTCGACACGTGCGCGAAGTAGCTGAACCACACGGTGGCGTCGGAGTCGGTGAGGTCGCTCCTGGCCGTCACGTAGCCGGGACGCGCCGCGCCGGAGCGGGCCGCTTCCTGGAGCGCCACCGCGCCGAGCGGCGCGCCGTCCGCGTCGGTCCAGTACAGGCCGTTCTGCCCGTCCAGCACGGCCCAGCGGCCGAGGTCGTCGATCCATGCCTCCGAGACGGCGTGCGCCCGGCCAAGCCCGACGTGATATCCGTCCTGCCGCAGTGCCAGCCGCCGGGCGGGGATCGCGAGCGCGTTGAGCACCTGGCAGAGCACCAGCGAGTACTCCACGCAAGCGAACCGCTGGCCCGCGTCGACCCGGCGCAGGCACTCGACCGCGTCGTCGATCTCCAGGTGCGCGTTGGCGTGCCGCCAGCGATGCGTGACCCAACCGAGCGTCGTGACAGCTGTCCGCCAGGCCGAGCCGTCCGGCGCCGGAGCCAGGTCGCGGAGTTCCGCGGCCCGGTCCGGCAGGTCGAGCAGGCCGAGAGGCGCGGCCGGGGTAAGCGCCGGCCAGTCGGTCAGGGTCAGCGGCGGCGGCGGGACGTTACCGATCATCCGGTCGCGGATCCGCGGCCAGCGCGGATCGGCGCCGAAGACGGACTCCAGTTTTCCCTCGAACAGTTCCGGCTGGCCGAATCCGGCGTCGACCGCGGCTGCCAGCAGCCCGATCGCGTCCGGCAGGCCGAGGTGGTGCGCGGCCAGGGCGCACAGCGGCTGCCACAGGTCCGGCCAGAACGCGTCATCCTGCTCAAGGTCATCGTGCAGCGCCCAGAGCCCGGACCAGTCCTCGGAGCTGGCCAGATCCTGGGCCCGGGTCCGGAGCCGGTCAAGCCCGGGGTCGGCGAGATACTGCTCTGGCTGCAGCCGAAGACCGGGCATCTGCGCGTCGCTCTCTGCATTGGGGCGGAAGGACCGGCGAGGTTCACAACTAGCCTGACACAACGGATGCCCGGCGACACCGTTCCGGCCCTGAACTTGATCCGCCGGGATCTGCCGGCTCGTCCGGCTCGTCCGGCTGGGCATAATCCACATCGTCTGCATATCGTGTCCACGCCCGCGCCACGAGCGAGTCGTTATACCTGGCATACGCGCCGCGATAGCGAGCGTGCGAGCCGGGATCGAGCGCACCCGCCGGTTTGGGGGAACTCGGCGTAGGGACTGCTCTCCCGGCTGGCTGCCGGCGGCGGCCGTCCGGATGCGGGGGCATATCCGGTCGGTCGCCGCCGCGGCGCGTCAGGCTTCGTGCGGCCAGCGGACCCGGGCGGCCAGTCAGGTCCGGCAGTCGCGCTGACCACCCGGACACGCTGACCACCCGGACACGCTGACCGCGGACAAATGCCGCCCTGCTTCGCCCGACTGTTTGCGCCGTCCAGGCTGCCGCGCACGATAACCGCTGGTAGTCGGTGCAACACGGGGGGCAGATGAAGCTCGCGCGTGCGTTCCCCGCTCACCCGCGCGTCCGGCGCGGCCGGGTCGGTCCTGCGCCCGCCGTTCCGCGGCGTGACCTCGGCGACCTTCTACGGTCCGGACACGCACCTGTTCAACCCGCGGGCGATCCCGCGCGGCGACGTCCGGGCGGTCGGCAGCTACGTCTCATCCGACGTCCCGGCCGGCGTGCATGACCAGGGCATGATTTACCTCGGCCCGATCCGCGGTCGCGGCGGCCGGTGGACCTCGATCGACGTTCCCGCGCACGGCCGGCACGTGACCGGGCACGTCTCGGCCTGCCCGCCGCGGCGGCCGAAGTGCGTGGTGATGGACACCCTCGCGCACAGCACGATGGGCGACCTGGTGGTAGGCAACTACGGCCTGCGGCCGACCGCGGGCAGCCGTCCGGTGTCCGGGAACGCCTTCATCTACAACCTCCGTACCCGGCGGTTCACGCTGCTTCGTCTGCACGGCAGCCTGCACACCAAGAGCACCTTCTACGGCATCTGGCAGGACGGCGGACCGGGTAGCGCGCGGTACACGCTGGCCGGCGGCTCATCGGCGCGCGGCGGCCAGCGCGGCTTCCTGATCGACTACAACGCGCGTACCGGGCGGTTCGGGCGGCCGCACTACTTCACCTACCGGGAACGGCCGGTGCCGACGCACGTCGAGGGGATCACCGGGGTCCGGGGCGGCTTCAACCTGGCGGTCGCGGCCGGCAAGTACGGCCCGGCCATGGCCTACGTACCGGTGCTGCGGCACGGCCGGTTCGGCCGGGCCCGGTGGCACCTGGTCCCGGTGAGCTCGAGCGGGCTGTGCCCGTGCCAGGTCGTCACCGGCAACACGGTGTGGCGCAACCGGGTGATGGGGCTGTACGTGAACTCGGGGTCCCCGGTCTCTCGCACCTACCTGGCCGTCGTGGCCGGCCGCTAGCTGCGCAGTTCACCAGCCCCAACCCCGGCGATCGCCGGGGCCGGGGCCACCTACCACGCGTTAGGCCCATGATCACGCCCGAAATGCCCGGTCTGGGCAGCCACTTCGGGTGGTAAGTCACCTCGGGTGACAATGCCGAGTCCCGCGGGACGTTGCCCGCCCCGGGCGCGACGTTCTGGGGGAGGACTCAGCCAGGTGAGCGGAGGGTGTGGGATTCGAACCCACGAGGAAGCTCACGCCCCCTAGCGGTTTTCAAGACCGCCGCCATCGGCCACTAGGCGAACCCTCCGCCGCTAACCATAGCGGCTGCCGGGGCGCCCGAACCGCCGCCGGATGGCGTCGGGTGCCGTCGGCTGGCGCCGCCGTACCGGCAGGTAGGTAGGCTCGCTGGCGAAGGAGGTCCGATGCTCCCCCCGTTCGGCTTGACTGCCGTCGTCACCCAGTGGCAGGCCGCGCCGGTCGTCAGCACGACGATCGCCGTTGCCGCGGCGCTGTACATCTGGGGAGTCATCCGGGTCCGCCGCAGGCACCCGGCCCGGCCATGGCCGGCCTGGCGGACCGCGATGTTCCTCGGCGGCCTGTTCGTCGTCCTGGTCGCGCTGCAGAGCGGGATCGGCAGCTACGACGACGTGCTGTTCTGGGACCACATGATCCAGCACCTGCTGCTGGTGATGGTCGCGCCTCCGCTGCTGATCGTCGGCCGCCCGGTGACGCTGCTGCTGCACGCGAGCCGGAACCCGCTGCACGGCTGGGCGATCCGCGTCTTGCGGTCCCCGGTGGTGAGCTTCATCACCGCGCCGGTGGTCGGGTTCGCCGCCTACGCGGGCGCGATCGTGATCGGCCACCTGACCGGGGTCGCCAACCTGGTGCTGACCAACCAGGTCGCGCACGA
>JAJYTW010000311.1 GCA_021792855.1 Actinomycetes bacterium | reverse complement strand
CGGCCTGATGATCTACCTGGTCGTGCTGCGGGCGGCCGGCAGCAGGGTGCTCGCGGCGGTCGCGATGGCGCCGGTACTGCTCGACGCCTACCAGGTGCAGATCGAGCAGATGGTCATGCCGGACGTCTGGTTCGAGGCCCTGGCCGTCGCGGGCCTGGCCGCGCTCGCCTGGACCACGGCGCCGTCGTGGCGCAGGCTTGCCGCGGCCGGGCTGCTGCTCGGCGCCTCCGCGATCGTCCGGCAGATTGGCGAGGCGCTGCTGCTGCCCGCCCTGGTGTACCTGATCGTGCTGGCAGGTGGCTGGCGGCGGGTGGCGCGCAGCACGGTGGCGCTCTGCGCCGCGTTCGCACTCCCGGTGCTCGCCTACTGCGGAATCGCGTACCTGCGCACCGGGCAGTTCCGGCTGTCCGACCAGGGCAGTATCGCCGGCCGGGCCGCGGCGGCCGCCGACTGCGCCACCCTCAGGCTGCCCGTCGACCTGCGGCCGTTCTGCCCGTCCGCGCGGCAGCAGCGGTACGGACCGGACTGGCTCACCCACTCCAGCCGGTCGCCGCTTAAGCGCGCGCCGGTGCCGCCCGGGCGGACCAGGGGCGCGCTGATCTCGGCGTTCGACTCCGCCGTCGAGCACCAGCAACCCGGCCGGATCATCGGCGCCGTGCTGCGGGACTCGCTGCTGGTGTTCGCGCCGGTCAAGACCGGCGTCCCGGGCACCACGCCGATCGCGCGCTGGCAGTTCCAGGTGCGCTTCCCCCGGTTCCGGCCTGAGATCTCGACCGGGCCCGGCGGCGCCATCGAGCTTGGCGTCCAGAGGTCAGCGGCGGCGCCGTTCCGCCATCTCGCTCTGCCGGCCGGTGACGGCGGGCCCGCCCGGGTCGATCATCAGGTGGCCGCGCTGCTGCGCCGGTATCAGCTTGCGGGCGGCTACACCCCGGGGCCGGTACTGGCGCTGTTCACGCTGGCCGGCCTGGCGGGCGCGCTGATCGCGGTGCTCGGTCCGGTGCTGACCTGGGCAGGGACGCGACGGGCGCGGCGAGGACGCGGCGCGGACCCGCCCGGCGGGCCGCCGGCGGATCGCGTGGCGGGCACCGGGACCGGCGTCCTTCCAGCGGCCGCCGTGAGCCTGCTGTTCCTGCTGGCGGGCGGCGCCGTGCTGCTGGTCTCGGACCTCTTCGAGTACTCCTGGCGATACCAGCTACCAGCGCTGATCACCCTGCCGGTGGCCGGCGCGGCCGGCGCCCGCGCACTCTGGCTCGCGGTCGCTCCCGGACGGGCCCGCCGCTGGCCGTTCAGCGCTCGGCCGCCCACCGCCGGATCGTCTCGATCCGCGCCCTGATCTGGTCGGCGGTCGCCTCGGCCAGCGGCGGGCCGCCGCAGGCGCGGCGCAGATCCGCGTAGATCACCCCGTGTGGTGCCCCGGTGCGGTGGTGCCAGGCCCGCACCAGGCCGTTTAGTTCCTTGCGCAGCGCCGCGAGGGTCTGCCTGGTCGCGGCCGGGGCGGCCGCCGGGGCGTCGGCCGTCTGAATGCCGGTTGCCGGGCCGAACGTCACCGGGCCGAACGGGGTGGCGCCGGGCGACGGCTCGGCCTGGCCACCCGCCCGGCCGACGGCCCGGCCGCCGCCCTCGGCCCGGCGCTTGCGCAGCAGCAGCGCGACCTGATCGGGCTCGAGCAGACCGGGCAGGCCGAGAAAGTCCTCCTCCTCCGCCGAGGTGCCGAACTCGCCCCCGTCGAACAGCACCCGGTCGAAGTGCGCCGAGGCCTCCAGCGCCTGGAACGGCGCGGCCTGCTCAAGCTGGTCCGGGTTGTCGCGCTGCCGCTGTGCCTCGGCAAGTTCCTGGTCCGGGTCCTCGTCGCCGCGCGGGCGCAGCACGTGGTCGCGCTCGGCCTCAAGTTCGGCGGCGTACCGCAGCAGCACCGGGACCGACGGCAGGAACACCGACGCGGTCTCGCCGCGCCGCCTGGCCCGCACGAACCGGCCCACCGCCTGGGCGAAGAACAGCGCCGTGCTCACGCTGGTCGCGTACACCCCGACGGCCAGGCGCGGGATGTCGACGCCCTCGGAGACCATCCGGACCGCGACCATCCAGCGGTCGGTCGAGCCGGCGAAGGCGGCGATCTTCTTGCTGGCGGCCGGGTCGTCGGACAGCACGACCACCGGCCGGGCGCCGGTCAGGCGGCGGATCAGCGCCGCGTACGCGCGAGCGTCCTCGTGGTCGCTGGCGATCACCAGTCCGCCTGCGTCCGGCATGTCCCGGCGCACCTCGGACAGCCGCCGGTCGGCGGCCTCAAGCACCCGCGCGACCCACTCACCGGCCGGGTCCAGCGCCGTCCGCCACGCCTGCGCCGTCTGGTCGGCGGTCATCGGCGCGCCGAGGGCTGCGGTGATCTCATCCCCGGCTCGGGTCTGCCAGCGCATCTCGCCGGAGTAGGCCAGGAAGATCACCGGCCGGACAACGCCGTCGGCGAGGGCCGGCCCGTAGCCGTAGACGTAATCGGATGAGCTGCGCCAGCTTCCGTCCGGGTCCTGCAGGTAGCTGACGAACGGGATCGGGTTGGCGTCGCTGCGGAACGGCGTCCCGGTCATCGCCAGCCGCCGCCTGGCGGGCTGGAATGCCTCCCGGGCGGCGTCCCCCCAGGACAGCGCGTCGCCGGCGTGGTGGATCTCGTCGAAGATCACCAGGGTGCTGCGGTACTCGGTGCGCTGCCGGTGCAGGGCCGGGTGAGCGGCGACCTGGGCGTAGGTCACCGCGACCCCGGTGAAGTCGGTCGAGGTGCGGCCGCGCGCGTTGCGGAACTCCGGGTCGAGCGCGAGGCCGATCCGGGCCGCCGCCTGCGCCCACTGGTGCTTCAGATGCTCGGTCGGCGTGACCACGGTGACGGCGGCGATCTCACGCCGGGCCAGTAGTTCGGCCGCGATCGTCAGCGCGAACGCCGTCTTGCCCGCGCCCGGCGTGGCGACCAGCAGGAAGTCGCGCCTGGGACCGCGGAAGTACTCCCGGTACGCCTCCTTCTGCCAGCTTCGCAGCGACATCACCAGGTCGGGTCGCCGCGGTCCGGACTGGTAGCTCTCCTCGTCGTCTGGGGCGGTCGCGGGTGTGCTCACAGCGTCGAAACGCTACCAGTGACCGACGTCGCCGCGGGCCAGCGTCGGGCCGGCGCCTGCCCCCGGCGAGGCGGGCGGCGGTGCTCAGGTGGCGGTGCTGAGGTGGCGGTGCTCAGTACCGCCGCGGGAACGCGACCAGGAACGCGGCTCCGGCCACCAGCAGAATCAGCGCCAGCACGGTCATCGTGGTCTGGACCGTCGTGGCGGTGAACTTCGGCGCGAGGCCGGCGAACAGCAGCGTGGACGCGAACAGCACGGTGAGCAGCACGTAGTTGTCGGAATTCTGGTTGGCGTTCAGGGCAGCGTTAGTCCGCTCCTCGGCCGCGCGGCGCAGGCTGTTCGCGGCGGTCGTGGCGGCCAGCCTGTACTGCGGCATGCTGAACGGCGAGGCCGGAGCGCGTGAGTTGTGCAGCGGGTTCGTGGCCAGCCAGGCCCGGACGGCCGGCCGGAACTCCGGGCTGAACCGGTGGAAGTAGAAGTTCGCGAGCCTGGAATGGCCGGCCGCGTAGGCGTTCACCCATTGGGAGAAGAGGTCCTCCTCGATCTGGGTCTGCTGGCCAGCCAGCGTCGACGCGCGCACCGACTCGGTTCGCAGCGCCATCGCCCGGCTGAACCTGATCGCCTGCACGCCGCTCCACTTCGCCGACTGGAAGGCCGACCAGGCCGCCAGCACCGTGGCGAGGGAGAGCAGCACGGCGGAGGCGATCTCGATCGCCCGTTCCCTGCCGGGCTGTGCCCGATCCCCCCGGCTCCGGTCGGGCGCCGGCTCGGCTCCGCGCGTGCCCGGTTGGCCCGTGCCCGGTTCGCCCGTGCCCGGTTCGCCCGTACCAGCGGCCACCAGTTCCCCCTTCGTGCCCCTGATGGCTCCTACCCGCACCGGACGGCGCGGCACCCTGCTGACCGCAAGCCGCCGGGC
>JAJYTW010000048.1 GCA_021792855.1 Actinomycetes bacterium | reverse complement strand
GCGAACAGCAGCAGCGCCTCGCCCAGGGCGTCCAGCTGGAACTGCCGGTTCACCCAGTTGCCGGTCTTGGCGATGGCCCCCGGGTAACCGGTCAGCCCGGGCAGGGCGCGCTCGTCGGGCACCGGCCCGCCGTCGATCGTATAGGCGGGCCTGAGCTGGGAACCGTCCTGAAGGATCCGGGCGGCGACGAAGCTGACCGCATCGTCGAGCAGGCGGTGCGGCCCGTCGGCGGCCACGGCCTGCCCGGCGTAGCACTGGTCGCGGATCCACACGTAGCGGTAGTCGTAATTGCGGCCAGCCTCGGCCCGCTCCGGCAGCGACGTCGTCGCCGCTGCCACCATCCCGCCGTCGGCCCGGGTCATTCCGGCCAGCACCCGGTAACTGTGCCGTGAGGCACGGGGAGCCAGGCTGGCCGACAGGTCAGGGACCACCGCCCGCCAGGCGTTCTCCGTGGACTTCCACGCGTTACCGGCATCGACCGGCTCGGCGGGCAGGTCCTGATCGGACACCTCGAGCACGAAGTCGTGCCGCTCGCCGGCCTCGAGGTCGACCACGAGGTCCAGGCCGTAGTCATGCACGCGGGCCTGGCCCGCGCCCGACCAGCGCAGCCGCAGCGGGCCACTGCGCCCGGTCCAGGTGCCCGTCTCGCGCCTGAGCCTGGTCATCGCGTACTTGCCGAAGTCGGCCCGGACGTCGAGCATGACCCGGACCCTGGCGGGCGCGTCCACCGCGACCACCTGGCGTAGCAGCACCGCGGTCCGGGAGTCGCCGGGGTAGGCGAGCGCCTCGCGGCACTCCACCACCCCGGTGCTGGTGATCCACCGGCTGCGCCAGATCAGCGACTCGTCCTCGTAATAGCCGCCCCACACGAACCTCGGGTCCTGCGGGGTGATCGCGTAGCACCCGCCGCCACCGATCATGGCGGCGAAGACGGCGCCGGAGTGCCAGTTCGGCGCGCACATCCATGAGATGTCGCCGCGCGGGCCGATCATGGCGCCGCGCTCGCCGTCCGCGATCATCGCGTACTCCCGCAGCACGTGCGGCGGGAACAGCCCGGCCCAGTAGTCGTCGCTGCTCATGCCCGCGGCGGCCTCACTGCTCGTGGTGCGGCAGGAACTCCTGCGCCTTGGTCCTGATGCCCTCCACCAGCACGCCGAGCCGGTTCTCGTCGCCCTTGAGCATGGCCTCGGCGGCGTTCCTGGCCTGCTCGATCGTCGCGTGCGGCGGGATCGGCGGAATGTCCGGGCTGGTTCGGACGTCCAGCACGGTCGGCCGGGCCGCCGCCAGCGCCCGGTCCCAGGCGGGGCCGATCTGCCCCGGCTGGTCCACGGCGATGCCCTGCAGGCCGAGGCTCTCGGCGAAGTCGGCGTAGCCGACGCTGGGCAGCACCTGAGACTCGGTGAACTTGGGCGCGCCCTCCATCGCCCGCATCTCCCAGGTGACCTGATTCAGGTCGTCGTTGTGCAGCACGGCGATCACCAGCCGGGGGTCCTCCCACTCGGGCCAGTAGCGCTTGATCGTGATCAGTTCGGCCAGGCCGTTCATCTGCATGGCGCCGTCGCCGGCGAAGACGATCACCGGGCGCCCGGGCTCGGCGAACTTGGCCCCGATCCCGTACGGCACTCCCGGGCCCATGGTTGCTAGGTTGCCGGACAGCGAGCCGCGCATCCCGGCGCGGAACTTGAGCTGGCGGGCATACCAGTTCGCCGAGGACCCGGAGTCCGCGGTCACGATCGCGTCGTCCGGCAGCCGGACGGATAGCTCGCGGAACAGGCGCAGCGGGTTGACCGGGTCGGCGGCCACCCCGGCCTCGGCCGCCATCACCTCCCACCACCGGGTCACGTTCGCCTCGATGGCGTCCCGCCAGGACCGGTCGGTCTTGCGCTCCAGTCGCGGGATGAGCCCCCGCAGGGTCGCGGCCGCGTCGCCGACCAGGTTGACGTCATAGGGGTACCGCATCCCGACGTACCGGCCGTCGATGTCGATCTGTACCGCGCGGGCCTGACCGAACGCGGGCAGGAACTGGGTGTACGGGAAGCTGGACCCGACCGTGAGCAGCGTGTCGCAGTCCCGCATCAGCTCATAGCTCGGACGGGTGCCGAGCAGCCCGATCGAGCCGGTGACGTAGGGCAGGTCGTCGGGCAGCACGTCCTTGCCGAGCAGCGCCTTGGCCACGCCAGCGCCCAGCAGGTCGGCGACCTGCTCAAGCTCGGCCCGCGCCCCGCGGGCGCCCTGGCCGACCAGGATCGCCACCTTCGTGCCGGCGTTGAGCACCTCGGCGGCCCGGTCGATGGCCGCGTCGCCCGGGACGGCCACCGGCCACTCGATGCCCAGGCTGGACGGCACCATCTTGAATGCGTGCGCCGGCGGGGAGTACTCCATCTCCTGCACGTCGGACGGGATGATGATCGCGGTGGGCGCCCGCTCGGAGAGGGCCACCCGGATCGCCCGGTCCAGCACGTTGGGCAGTTGCTCGGGGACCGTCACCATCTGGAGGTACTCGCTGGCCACGTCCTTGAAAAGGCTGATCAGGTCGACCTCCTGCTGGTAGGAGCCGCCCATCGCGGACCGGCTGGTCTGGCCGACGATCGCGACCACCGGCACGTGGTCGAGCTTGGCGTCGTACAGGCCGTTAAGCAGGTGAATCGCGCCCGGCCCGGACGTGGCGGCGCACACACCGACCCGGTTGCCGAACTTGGCGTACCCGACCGCCTCGAAGGCCGCCATCTCCTCGTGCCTGGCCTGGACGAAGGCCGGCGAGTTGTCCGCCCGGCCCCAGGCGGCCAGCAGCCCGTTGATTCCGTCGCCCGGGTAGCCGAAGACCTTCTCGACACCCCAGGCCCGCAGCCGCTCGAGCAGGTAGTCCGCTACGTTCTGTTCACCCATCACGCATTCCTCTCTTTCCTGAATCAGTTAGCTGGCCGGCGACCGAGGGGTCAGGCCCCGGCCGGTCTGGCCTGCCCGGCCGGAGCGCGGACCGGGCCCGTCGCCGTGAGCGGCCGGGCGATGTCCTCCAGGCTCTTCCGCTCGGCCCGGACGCCCAGCACCACCTCGACCAGTCCGGCCGCGATCATCAGCACCGCGCCGATCACGAACGCGACCACGGTGTCCCCGACCCGGCCGCTGGAGACCAGCGCGGAGAACAGCAGCGGCCCGGCGACGCCGCCCGCCGCTGTGCCGATGGCGTAGAAGAACGCGATCGCCATGGCGCGGGTCTCGAGCGGGAAGACCTCGCTGACCGTGAGGTAGGCCGAACTGGCGCCGGCCGAGGCGAAGAACAGGACGGCGGACCAGCAGGCGGTCATCGTCACCGCGTTCAGCGCGCCCGCGTCGAACAGCCAGGCGGTCCCGAGCAACAGGAAGCCCGAGATCAGGTAGGTGCCGGCGATCATGGTCTTGCGGCCGAGCACATCGAACAGCCGGCCGAGCACCAGCGGGCCGACCAGGTTGCCCACCGCGATCACCGCGAAGTAGTACCCGGGATCGGCGGTGATGTGGAAGAACGTCGCCAGGATCTGCGCGTACCCGAAGGTGATCGCGTTGTACAGGAACGCCTGGCCGATGAACAGCGAGAACCCGAGCACGGTCCGGCGCGGATAGCTCCGCACCATCGTCCGGGCGATCGTGCCGAAGCCGACCGACCTGCGCTGGCGGACCGTGATCGACTCGGCTGGCTCGGTCAGGGTGACGCCGGTCTCCCCGGCGACCCGTCGCTCGATGCCGTCGACCAGTTCCTCGGCCCGTCCGGCGTGCCCGTGGATAAACAGCCAGCGCGGGCTCTCCGGCACATTCCGCCGCACCAGCAGGATCACCACGCCGAGCACCACGCCGAGGCCGAAACACACCCGCCAGCCGACGCTCACCGGCAGGTCGCTGGTGGCCGGCACGGTCAGCAGGGCGCCCGCCGCCGCACCGGCCCAGTAGGTGCCGTTGATAACGATGTCGATCATGCCGCGGTGCCTGCTCGGGATCATCTCGTCGATCGCCGAGTTGATCGCCGCGTACTCACCGCCGATGCCGAAGCCGGTCATGAACCTGAACAGGAAGAACCACCACGGCGCGAACGACACTGCGGTCAATGCCGTCGCCGCCAGGTACGTGCCGAGAGTGATCATGAAGAGCTTCTTGCGGCCGAACCGGTCGGTCAGCCAGCCGAAGAACAGCGCGCCGGCGCACGCTCCGATCACGTACATCGCGGCCGCGAGACCGGACACCTGCGCCTGGGTGATGCTCAGGCCGCTGCCCGCCTTGGCAAGCTCGCCGGAGATGTTGCCGACGATCGTGACTTCCAGGCCATCCAGGATCCAGACCGTCCCAAGGCCGATCACGATCATCCAGTGCCAGCGCGACCAAGGCAGCCGGTCCAGGCGGGCCGGCACCTTCGTCGTGACCGTGCCTGTCGGTTCCCCGTTCATAACTGTCCTCGCCTCCCGCGGGCCCGTTGGCGGGCCCGGTGGACCCGGTCCGGCTACCCGGGCGGTTCCGGGCCATGCATGGCCACGCCGGATCGGGGCGTCCGGCACCTATTCAGGAACCCCTTCGGGACCGGTGACGTCCCCTGCATGCAACCGTTCTCGTTCGCCTTGCGTCCGAGGAATATGACCGCTCCTGCTCCAGCTCCCGCGGTCGGCGCGCGCTCGCGCCCGGCCGTCCATCGCACCACAGACTCCTCGCCCCGGCGGGGACCCGGCCCGAGCCGCGACCGGCGCACGCCGCCGCGAGCCCTCGCCATGGCAATCGCGCTCGCCGGCGCCGGCCTGATGGTCGCCGCCTGCTCGGGCACGTCCGCCACTTCGACGACGGCCGGCACCGCGCAGGAGGCCGGGCCGGCCCACGCGGCGGCGTCCGGCGCCGGCTCGGTCGCCGCCCCGCGGGTCGCTGGGCGTCCGCCGGGAACCAGCCTGGCCAGCATCGTCGCCGGCGGGCAGAGCATCATCTACACCTCGGCCATGACGATCCGGCCGCGCGATGTGGCTGCCGCCGCCAGCACGGCCGCCGGCCTGGCCACCGCGGCCGGCGGCTACGTCGCCAGCGAGCAGCAGGTCACCCGGCCGGGGCATCCCGCGCTCGGCCAGGTAAGCCTGGTGCTCAAGATCCCGGTGGCGCGCTACCAGGCCACGCTGGCCCGGCTCGGCACGCTTGGCGATCAGCTCACGTTCAGCCAGCAGGCAGCCGACGTTACCCAGCGGGTCGCCGATGTCGGCAGCCGGGTCGCGTCGGCTCACGCGGCCATCGCGCAACTGCGGTCCCTGCTGAGCAAGGCCGGCAGCGTCGGCGCGCTGCTTGCCGTCCAGGACCAGATCAACGCCGAGGAGTCCGCACTCGAATCGCTGCTCGCCCAGCAGCGGGCGCTGGCCCGCCAGACCAGCTACGGGACGATCTCGGTGCTGCTGGTGCCCGGGAAGGCCGCCCCGGTCACCCGGCACGAGAAGACCGCGCGCGGATTCCTGGCGGGCCTGGCGTCGGGCTGGCGGGCGTTCACCGCGGCCGTAAGCTGGCTGGCCACCGCGTTCGGCGCCGCGCTGCCGTTCATCGCCGTGCTGGCGATAGCCGGCGGTCTCGGCTGGGGAATCCGGCGGCGGCTGACCAGGCCAGCCGGGCCCGCGGCCGCTGACCCGCCGGCGCCGACGGCCACCTGACGAGCCTGGAAGTCAGCAGCCCGGCAGGGTGTCCGGAAGACCGCAAATATTGCACTATTACCTCAGGAAGACAGTGCACCGGGAAGGGTCGGCCGGACCCGAATCTCAGCCCGGATCCCCTTCCCTGAGGAGGCTGAGAACGATGACCGAGTCAGCCGGCCGGACCGCCGTCGAGACGGCGCCGGCCACCGAACTGAAGAAGGGCGCGGTCGGGCTGTGGGAAGGGGTCTTCCAGTCCTTCTCGTTCGTCGGCCCGGCAGGCGACGTGGCCATCCTGCTGGTCGGCACCGCGGCGTTCGCGCTCGGCGCGACCCCGCTCGCGGTCCTGATCGCCTGGATCATCTACGGGCTGTGGATGGTGGTCCCGAACGAGTTCTCGACCGAGATCGTCAACGCGGGCAGCTACTACTCCTATTCGGCGCGCGGACTCGGCGGCGGGGCCGGCGTACTCGCCCTCTGGTTCTGGATGGGCGAGAACTTCACCGGCCCGGCGTTCGCGGTGCTCGGGCTGAGCTCGTTCATCTATCTGCTCAGCGCTTCGATCGCGGCGACCGGGTGGGTGTGGATCCCGATCGCGATCGCAGTGCTGGTTTTCGGAGTTGTGCTGTCCTACCTCGGGATCCGGCCGTCGCTCGGGTACACGATGTGGGCCGGGTTCCTGGAGATCGCGTTCCTGGTGGTGACGGCCATCATCATCGTGGTCGAGTTGGGCAGGCACAACACGCTCGCGCCGTTCACCCTGACGCCGCTGCACGGCGCCCTCAACCCGCTGTTCCTCGGCGTGATCTTCTCCGTGCTGGACTTCACCGGCCTGGGCACGGCCACCACGATCTCCGAGGAGACCAGGGACTCGCGGCGGCTGATCCGGCGGGCGATCATCATCGCCTGGGTGCTCTCCGGGATCGCGCTGGTGCTGCCGTCCTACGCTCTCACCGCCGGCTGGGGTGTCGGCGCGATGACCGGGTACGCCAAGTCGCCCGACCCCGGTCTGGTCGTCTACCTGCACTACCTCGGCCGGGCCGGCTGGCTGATGCTGATCCTGTTCACGATCAACAGCTATCTGATGTACATGGTCGCCAAGGTGAACGCGGTCACCAGGATCTGGTACAGCGCGGGCCGGGACGGCGTTCTGTTCGGGCGGCTGGCGAAGGTGCACCCGCGGCTGCGGACCCCGCACCTGCTGGTCGTGCTCTTCTTCGGCCTGATCATGGTCATCAACCTGGTGGCCGGCCTGATCCTCGGCCCCGAGGAAGCAGCCATCTGGCTACTCACGATCGCCGGCGTGTGCATCATCGCGGTGCACATCGTGTCGAACACCGCGCTGACCGCGTACATGTGGCGGGCACGCAAGTTCCGGGCGCTGACCCACGGCGTCATCCCGACGGTGGCCACCATCATGGGCGCCGTCGTGATCTGGTACAGCGTCTACCCGGTGCCCGCGGCACCGATCGGGTACGCGGTGTTCATCGCGCTCGGCTGGCTCGTGGTCGGCTTCGGAGTCGCCTACTACTACGCGCGGCGGCACCCGGAACTGATGAAGCTGGCCGGCCGCTCCCGGGGCTGACTCACCGCAGCGGCGTCACGCGCCGGTCTGCCCGAGGTGCCGGGAGCGGGTCCAGGCCATGGCCGCCGCGCCGAGGACCGCCGCCCCGGTCAGCCCTGCCAGGATCGGCCGGCGGTGCATCGACAGCGCGAGTTGCGGGTCATGGGCGTGCGCCTTGCTGTCGAACGCGCCGTGCGCGCCCTGGTCCTCGCGGGCATCGCCGGGCTCGTCCAGATTCGGGTCAAGCCGCGGCGCGTCCTCGCTGGTCTGCTGTGAGCTCACCCCGGTGCGCCCGAGGTAGATGTCGAGCAGCCTGGGCGCAACCCGCTCGGCGAGGATCACCCCGGCCGCGGACAGTCCCACCCACATTTCGCGGCGCGGATGCTCGGCCAGGAAAGCGATGGCGCGGGCCGGGACTTCCGGCTGGAAGATCGGCGGTACCGGCATCGGATGCCGCCGGACCTTGGCGAGGTTCCAGTTGAACTGCGGCGTGTTCAGGCCGGGCAATTGCACCATGCACAGCCGGACGTGGCTCTGCTCGTGCACAAGCTCGCACATCACCGACTCGGTGAAGCCCTTCACGGCGTGCTTCGCCGCGCAGTACGGGGCCTGTAGCGGAATGGAGCGGTAGGCCATCGCCGAGCCCACGTTGATGATCACGCCACGGTCCCGCGGGCGCATCCGCTCGAGCGCGGCGAGCGTGCCGTGGACCTGCCCGTAATAGGTCACGTCGGTCATCCGCCGCCACTGTTCCATGTCGGTGTCCCAGGAGAACGCCAGCGAACCGCTGAACGCGACGTTGACCCAATGCGTGATGGGCCCGAGTTCGGTCTCCACCCGGTCGGCGGCCTGGCGCACCGCCGCGTAGTCGGCGACGTCGACTGCCAATGGCAGGGCCCGGACGCCGGCCTCCCGGACCTCGGCGGCGGCGGCCTCCAGTCCGGCCGACCCGCGGGCCAGGACCGCGACGTCATAGCCCTGCCCGGCGAGTTCCCGCACGGTAGCGCGACCGACCCCGGCGGTGCCGCCAGTGACCACGGCGATCTTGCGTCCTGTCTCCGATGTCATGCTCATCCTCCCCTGTTCCAGGCAACCTCCTGCCCCCGCGGCAGGGATGCACACGGCCCGGGGATGAATACCGGGTCTCCGCCCCTGCCAGATGATGGCGACCGCTTCGCGTCTAATCGCAGCCAGTTCCGGCCCGCACATCGTGATGCCCTGAACGCGCCTACAGAATTTCGTTTACGGAACTTACGGCGTCGTTGGCGCTCTTTCGGCGCTGCATATACGGATTCTCCCTAGCGTCCTGCCTAGATGACCGCGAAGGACGCATAACCACTCAGGCAAGGCTCTATCCACCTGGTTTGTGGCTGTCGTGACAGCGGTCTCCCGGTGGTTCGGGCTGGACAGGCCGGCTGCGAGGCAGGACTTCCATTCCGGCAGAGAGGAGCGATCGTTGGCAGAGATACGCCTGCGCGGACTCTCCAAGTCCTTCGGGTCGAATTCCGTCGTCAGGAATGTCGACCTGGATGTCAAGGATGGTGAGTTTATTGTCCTTCTTGGGTCTTCAGGATGCGGGAAATCGACCGTTCTTCGCATGATCGCGGGCCTTGAGAAGGTCACTGACGGCGAGATCTGGATCGGCGGCGAACTCGTCAACGACGAACCGCCGAGCAGCCGGAATGTCGGCATGGTCTTCCAGAACTACGCGCTGTACCCGCACCTGACCGTGGCCGGGAATCTGGGCTTCGGCCTGGCCGCCCGGCGGCGGGGCCGCGGCCGACGGGCGGCCAGGGAGGACGAACGCCGCCAGATCCGCGAAACGGCCGAACTGCTCGAGATCGACCACGTGCTCACGCACCGGCCCAAGGAACTCTCCGGCGGGCAGCGCCAGCGGGTCGCGCTGGGCCGTGCCATCATCCGGCGGCCAGACGTCTTCCTGATGGACGAGCCGCTATCCAACCTGGACGCTAACCTCCGCGAGCGGATGCGCCTCGAACTGGCGCAACTGCACAGAAAGCTCCGGATCACCACCATCTACGTCACCCACGACCAGGGCGAGGCACTCACCCTCGCCGACCGGATCGTGGTGCTGCATGACGGCCAGGTGCACCAGGTCGGCACGGCAGACGATGTGTACGACCGGCCGGCCGACACCTACGTCGCGCGCTTCCTCGGCTCGCCGGGGATGAACCTGTACACGCTGCCGCCCGCGCGGATCGGCGACGATCTCGTGCTCGCCGATGGCGCGCTGCGCCTGCCGGCTGCCGCACTGCCACCGGGCGCCGGCGACGGGCGGCCCCTGTCGATAGGCATCCGCCCGGAGCACCTGGCGCTGGCGGCCGACCCGCCCGGCGGCCCGGTCAGCCAGGGTCCCAGGCCGGCCGGGTCCGGGGACTTCCCTGCCGAGGCCGCCGGCACCTCGCCACCGGACGGCGCAACGACCGCGGGCCGTACCGTCCTGCGCTGCCGGGTCGACATCCTGGAACGGCTCGGCAGCCACCTCCTCGTGCACGGCTCGCTCAGCACCGGACAGACCGTGATCGCCCGACTGGACGCCCAGGCCGCGGTGCGACAGGGCGAGCAGATCGTGCTCACCGCGCGCACGGCCGACACGCACTTCTTCGACCCGGACTCCGGCGACCGGCTCGTCACCGCGTCCATGCCCCAGCTCGCCGGGGCACGAGCGTGAGCGGCACGATCAGCCGGGCGCGGCCACTCAGCGTGGCACGCGGCCGCGAGCGGTCCGCCGACGGCCGCGTACCCGGCCGGCGGCGCTGGCCGGCCCGGCTGCGCCGGATGGAGGAGAGCCTGGTCGCATACGGGATGCTCGCCCCGGCGATCACGGTGTTCACCGTGTTCTTCTTCATACCGGCGATCTTCCTGGCCTACATCTCCTTCTTCCACTGGGGCATCCTGTCCTCGGCCACGACCTTCGTCGGGCTGAAGAACTTCCGGATCCTCTTCCAGCAGCCGCTGTTCTTTCACTCCCTGGCGGTCACCGCGTACTACACGGTCGTGATGATCCCGGCGACCGTCGTGCTCGCCCTCGGCATCGCCCTGGTGCTGCGCGAGGCGGTCACCGCCCGCCGAGGCGGGATCTGGCGATCGGCGGTCTTCCTGCCGCACGTCACTCCGGTGGTCGCCACCTCGGTGATCTGGGTGTGGATCTTCAACCCGCAGTTCGGGCTGGCGAACTTCGTGCTGACCTCGCTGCACCTGCCCGCCCTCGGGTGGCTCGGCAGCACCACCTGGGCGCTGCCCGCCGTGATGATCGACAGCCTGTGGCACTCCCTGGGCCTATACGTGATCATCTTCCTGGCGGGCCTGGCCAACGTGCCGCGCGAGCTGATCGAGGTCGCCCAGCTTGACGGCGCCTCGCGACGCCGGATCTTCCGGCGGATCGTCCTGCCGCTGCTCTCCCCGACCACGTTCTTTGTCGTGATCTTGTCAACGGTGAGCAGCTGGCAGGCGTTCTCCCAGATCTACACGATGACCGGCGGACCGCACGGCGGCGCCGGGGGGCCCGCCTTCTCCACTACCACCGACGCGCTGCTCATCTACCAGACCGCGTTCAGCTACGACCATTTCAGTCTGGCGGCCGCGATGAGCATGGTGCTGTTCCTGATCATCCTGCTGCTCACCCTGATCCAGAAGTGGATCTCGAACCGTCTGGTCTTCTACCGATGAGCACTTCAGCCGCGCCGAAGCGCGCACTCGCATCCGACATCCAGGCATCTCCGGCACCGGCTCAGCCAGCCGGAACTGCGGCTCGCCGCCGGCGCCGGAACCAGACCGCACGGGCCGGGCGGATTCTGCGCTGGGCACTCGTGGTGGCCATCGCGACACTGTTCGCCTTCCCGCTGTACTGGGTGGTGGTGACGGCGTTCAACTCCAAGGGCGGCGTCTTCGCCATCCCGCCGGACTTCGTCCCCAGCTTCCACATCGACGCGTTCACGTACGTGCTTGAGCACACCAACTGGCTCCACTACATGCTCAACACGCTCTTCGTCGCGGTGTCGACCGTGGCGCTGACGATCGCCACCTCGGCCATGGCCGGCTACGCCCTGGCCGATCTGCGGTTCCGCGGCAGCGGTTTCTTCTTCTTCCTGATCCTGGCCGTCATCATGCTTCCAGCTCAGGCTCTGCTCATCCCGCAGTACGCGGTGGCCATGCACCTGCACATCCTTAACAGCTACACCGTGCAGATCGTGCCGTTCGCGGCGAGCACCTTCGGGGTGATCCTGTTCCGCCAGTTCTTCAAGGGTCTCCCCCGCGCCTACTGGGAGGCGGCCCGACTGGAAGGCGTGGGACACCTGCGCTACATCTGGAAGGTTGCCCTGCCGCTGGCCAGGCCCGCTGTCGTGACCGTCGCGCTCCTCACCTTCATCAGCGCCTGGAACCAGTTCCAGTGGCCGCTGATCATGACGACCTCGCACTCCATCCAGCCAATCGAGGTCGCGCTCAGCCATTACATGCAGACCTTCGAAGCCAACTGGCGCAAGCTCACCTCGGCCGTCGTGCTGGCGCTCGCGCCCATCGTCCTGCTCTTTCTCCTGCTCCAGCGCCACATCGTGACCGGCGTCGCCGGGCGCGATAGCGGCGTCAATTCCTGACCGGGATTCAGAAAGGATCACGCTCGATGAACCCTGCCAAGCTCCGCCGCGGCCCGCTGGCCGGCCGCCGGCGATTCACCGCGGCCCGGGCCGGCGCCCTGCTGGCCGTCTCGGCCCTCGCGATCAGCGCGTGCGGCAGTTCGGCGACGGCCTCAACGCACGGCGGCGTCATCTCGTTCCAGCTCTGGGAGTCGCACAACGGCCCGCCGGTCGGCACCGAGATGTCGGCCCTGGTCAGCAAGTTCAACGCCACGCACAAGAACATCAAGGTCAGCATCGTCGTGACCAAGGCCTCCACGAAGCTGGAGGCGGCCATCGCGGCCGGCGACCCGCCGGTACTGGCGGAGATCAGCCACTACGACGGCCAGTACATCAGCGCCGGGGCGCTGGTCTCCTGGAACAGCTTCCTGCGCGGCAGTTCGGTGGTGAACGCCACCACCATGCTGCCCGCCGCCTGGTCCAACGGCGAGGTCAACGGCCAGCACTACCGGCTGCTTGCCGACCTGAAGGTCTCCGAGGTGTTCTACAACAAGACCATGTTCGCCAAGGCCGGCATCGCCGCGGCGCCGACGACCTGGGCACAGCTGAAGACCGATATCGGCCTGATCAAGAAGAAGCTGCCCGGCGTGATCCCGCTGGGCTGGAAGGACTCCTCAGCGCACATCCTGCCCGCCTTCATGAGCAACGGCGGCAGCATGCTGGCAGGCGGCAGCGAGACCACCGGCCACGCGGTCCAGTTCGAGACGGCCGCGGGCCGGGCCACCTTCTCCTACTTCCGCTCCCTCTACGCGGCCGGCGGACTCCAGTTCCACCACGGGACCACGCTGCGCGAGGATCTCGCGGCCGGCAAGATCGCGATGATCGATGGCACGTCGGCCGGATACCGCAAGGTGCTCGACGCGGTCGCGGGCAAGTTCCCGGTCGGCGCCTTCGTCGAGCCAGCCGGATCCACCGGGCGCGCCTACAACCTCGCGCAGGGCCTCGGCTTCGTGCTGCCGAAGGGGCACACCCGGGCACAGGACCAGGCAGCCTGGACGTTCGTGCAATGGTGGTTCGGCGCCGCGCAGCAGGCCAACTGGGCCGAGACGACCGGGTTCGATCCGGAGACCCACGCGGGCATCGCCGCCATCCCCGCGGCCTACCTGACCAGCCACCCCGGGCTGCAGGCCTCTCTAGCCGCGGCGACATCCCCCTACACTTTCGGACGACCCATCCCGGACAACTACAACGAGGTTCAGGCTTCCTTGGACACCGAGTTCTACAACGCGGTGACCGGCAGGCAATCGGTCTCCGCCGCCCTGGCGACACTCGACCGGCAGGGTGATTCCTACCTACGCGGCGCGAGTGAGATCTAGCCGCCCCGGACTGGTGCGTCCGGCCGGACTCCACCGGGCGGCCGGACGCACCGCCTGCATGGCCCCGCGGTGCGCAGCGGTGGCCAGCCCTGCCGCGGCCCGTGAGACGGGCCGCGGCAGGGCGCCCGGCGCTCCAGCCGCCGGCGACCGCCCGATGGTGGCAGCCGCCCAGGTCAGGACCGGGCCGGCCGGTGCGGCGCCGGCCAGGATCCTGCTCGTGGAAGATGACCGGGAACTGGCCTCCGTGCTGCGCCGACACCTCACCGACGAGGGGTTCACGGTCGACCTGGCGTCCGACGGCGAGTGGGCGGTCCGCATCCTGACCCTGGCGGACTGCCCGATCGACGCGGTGCTGCTCGACCTCATGCTGCCGGGCCTGGGCGGACGTGAAGTCTGCCGCAGGCTCCGCTCAGCGGGCTGCTGGCTGCCGGTGCTGATGGTGACCGCGCTAGGCGACACCGCGGACCGGATCCAGGGCTTCGCCGACGGCGCCGACGACTACCTACCCAAGCCGTTCAGCCTGGACGAGCTGGTCATGCGACTGCGTGCCCTGCTCCGCCGGACCGCTGGCATCGGCCAGACCCCGGCCGGCACCACACTGGAGGTCGGCGACCTGCGCCTGGATCTGCTGCACCGCCGCTGCTGGCGAGGGGATACCGAGCTGTCGCTCACCCCGCGCGAGTTCGAGGTACTGGAGTTCTTCATGCGCCGCGCCGGGCTGGTGATCAGCCGCCAGAGCATCCTGGAGGCAGTGTGGGGCGCGAACCGCACGGTGTCCGCCAACACCGTGGACCAGTACCTGGCGCTGCTGCGCCGCAAGATCGACGCCCCATTCGGCCGTGCCGACCTGGAGACGCTCCCCCGGGTGGGATACCGGCTGCGCATCCCCTGGACCGGCTAGGTGTCGATCCGCCTGCGCCTGGCACTCACCGTCGCCCTCGTCGCCGCCGTGCTGACCGTGGTGGGCGGCACGATCTTCGCCGGCACGCTCAGCGCGGGTCTCACCGCGACGCTGCATGACGGGCTGCGCCGCAGTGCCGCGCGCGTGGGCCGCGAGCTTGCCGCGGGCCAGCTTCCGCTCGTCCATGGCGCCGCGCGGCCCGTCGCCACCGGCGCGCAGAGCGTGGTGCAGGTGCTCGGCACGGACGGTCGGGTGGTCTACACGACCGACGCGGCCGGGCGGTCGAGCCTGCTGACCGCCGGCCAGATTGCCCGGGCCCGCCGCGGCAATCTCCTGCTCACCGAGTCTCGCGCCGGCTGGCCAGTGGCGCACCTGCTGCTCGCCGAGTTCCGGCCGGCCCGGCCCGGGCGGCCGGCGCTGCTGATCGTGGTCGGCACCTCACTCGACGAGTTGCACAAGGCGATGGACCGGGTGCTCGCCGCGCTCGCGATCGGCGGGCCGCTCGTGATCGCGATCACGGCGGCCGGCGGCTGGCTGCTGGCCGGGCGGGCGCTGCGCCCGGTCGAGCGGTTGCGGGCTCAGGCGGCGGACCTGTCCGCCGGAGACCAGCACGGCCGGTTGGCCAGCCCGAGGACCAACGACGAACTCGACCGGCTGGCCGATACCTTCAACGCGCTGCTTGACCGGCTGCACGGGGCACTGGCCCAGCAGCGCGAGTTCGTCTCATCCGCCGGCCACGAACTGCGCACCCCGCTGGCGGTGCTTAGCGCCGAGATCGAGTACGCGCTCCGGCCCGGCCGGTCCGAGCCGGAGATGCGAGCCTCGCTGAACGTCGCGTCATCCCGGCTGCGACAGCTGTCCCGGCTCGCCCAGGACCTGCTGCTGCTCGCTCGCGGCGAGGAGGACATGCTGGCGCCGCAGGCCCGGCCGCAGCGGCTTGAGCCGCTCGTCACCGAGTCGCTGCTGGCCTTTCGCGCGCACGCCAGGGACGCCGGCGTCACGCTCGTGCTCGACGCGGACCCCGCCGTGAGCGCAGTCGTGGACGGCGGCAGGTTCCAGCAGATCGTCGAGAACCTGCTGACCAACGCGATGGACCACGGACGCGGGTCGGCGATCGTCGAGGTCAGCGTCCGGCAGCGGGACGGATCCGCGGTGCTGACCGTCGCGGACCAGGGACCCGGTCTGCCAGCGGACTTCCTGCCCCGTGCCTTTGACCGGTTCAGCCGGGCCGACCCCGCCAGGTCGTCGGGGGGAAGCGGAGCGGGACTGGGCCTGGCCATCGTCGCCGCACTCGCCAGGGCCCAGGGCGGCCGGGCCGAGATCGGCAACCGGGATGGCGGCGGCGCGATCGCCGAGGTGATCTTGCCGGCCACACCGCCCGAGGACTCCACCCGGCCGTGACGATGCGGAGCCACTGCCGACGGCGCAGCGACCGCCGTCCAGCAAACTAGTTGGCATGGCGGAATCCAGGATCGCGGTGCCTGTGCTGCTCCTTATCTCCGACACCGGCGGCGGCCACCGGGCGGCGGCCCGAGCGGTCGCCGAGGAACTCCGCGGATGGCGGCCGGGCAGGTTCATCCCGGTGCTCTTCGACCCGCTGAGCGGACCGTCCTCCGCACGGGTGCTCCAGTGGGGCGTGCGCCTGTATGGACCGGTGATCCGCCGGGCACCGTGGGCCTGGGGCGTCGCGTACCGGATTACGGACTCGCGGGCGGCGTTCGCTTTCCTCCGCCGGACGATCCTGCGCCTGGCGGACCGGCCGGTGGCGGAGCAGATCTCAGTTCTCGCCCCGGCTGCGGTCGTCTCGTTCCATCCGCTTGCCACCGCGTCAGCCGTGGCGGCCGCCCGCCGGTCGCCCGGCCGGCCGCCGGTGGTGACCGTGGTCACCGATCTGGCCACGACCCACGCCTCCTGGTGGCAGGACGACGCCGACCGGATCGTCGTGCCCTACGCCGGCACCACACCGTGCCAGTCGGGACGCGACCAAGCCCACGTCCGGTGCGTCGACCTCGGTCTGCCGGTCGCCAGGCAATTCCTTGGCGGCACGCCGACACCGGCGGAGCGCGACTCGCTGCGCCGTTCCCTTGGCCTGGCGCCGGGACGCTTCGTGCTGGTCGTGACCGGCGGGGGCGAGGGGGCCGGCGGCATGCGCCGGATCGTGTCCGCCCTCGTCAGCCAGTTCGCGGACGTGCAGGTGGTCGCCGTCTGCGGGCGCAACAAGCGGCTGCGCCATTCCCTGACGCGGCTGGCCCGCCGCCGGGACGGACGGCTGACCGTGCTCGGCTATGTCGCCAACATGGCCGACTGGATTCGCTGCGCTGACGTGGTGGTCACCAAGGCCGGCCCGGGAGCGATAGCCGAGGCGACCTGCTCAGGGGCACCCATGCTGCTGACCGGCCATGTACCGGGGCAGGAAGCGGGGAACGCGGAGTTCGTGGTCGAGTCTGGAGCGGGTCGGTATGCGTACCGGACCGAGGATCTTGTGCGTGAGGTAGCCAGGCTCCGCAGCGACCCCGCCGCCCTGGCGGCGATGCGCGCCGCGTCGGCACGGCTGGCCAGGCCGGGCGCCGCCGGGGCGATCGCCGACCTGATCGCTCGCCTGGCACGGCCGGATCTGGCGGCACGCTGCTGAGCTGCCGCCATCGGCGGCGGCCAGGCCACAGCGCCAGTCCGCCCCGCGGCGGCCGGCTGACGATGCAGTCCGGCGCCGGCCCACATAATGGGGTGGGCCCCGGGCCGGACGGGCGGCAGCGACTGGCGGGCCGGCGGGCGGGCCGACCGGCGGCGGAGGGTGATGACAATGCGCGAACTCCGGCTCGCACGGGCTTCCCGCCCGGCGACCGACCGCTGGCGCGAACTGCCGATCGCGCCGCGCGGCGGGACGCGGATCGGGATCAGCTTCCGTCCGCTGCAGGCAGCCGACCTCGGCCTGGACCCTCAGGAGGCGCTGCGCTCACTGCTCGCCTATCCCTTCGAGATCATCCGGATCGGCGCCTACTGGAACCGGATCGAGCAGCGGCCCGGCGGCTTCGAGCCGGCCGAGCTTGACCGGGAACTGGACGCGGTGGAGGCGGCCGGCAAGCAGGTGATCCTGTGCGTCGGCGCGGTGAAGACATTCGGGTATCCAGAGTTCTTCGTGCCCGCACATCACGTTCAAGAGCCGTTGCGCGAAGGATCTCTGGTCACCCCCGAGGCGCGCGCTGACCTGCTGGATGCCGCGGCGGAGCACATCACCCGCCTGGTGGAGCGGTACCGCGACCGGTCCGCGATCATCGCCTGGCAGGTGGAGCACGAGGCGGTCGACCCGCTCGGCATGGAGCACTCCTGGCGGCTGGCGGAGGCGTTCGCCCGGCGGGAGGTCGAGGCGGTGCGCGCCGCGGACCCGGGCAGGCCGGTGATGATGAACGGCTTCCTGGCCATGTCCGCGCCAGTGCGGATCCAGCAGCACTGGCGCACCAGGGACCAGGGCGACTCGCTGGCGGTGGCGCAGCGCCTCGCCGACATCGTCGGGGTGGACGTCTACCCGAGGCACGCCCTCGCCGCCGCCGGGCCGCTGACTCTCTACCTCGACGGCAGCGGCGGGCAGGCGTCGCGGCGGCGGCGGGAGGAACTGCTCGCCTGGGCTGCCGTCCCGGGACGGCAGCTCATGATCGCCGAGGGGCAGGCCGAGCCGTGGGAGGCGGTCACCACGCCGCCGAGCCCGCCCGGGCGGGTGATGCGCAGTTGCCGCCCGGAAGACCTGATCGCCAACTACAACGACTGCCTGCGATGGGGATCGTCGGCCATCTCGGCATACCTGTTCTGGGGCGCCGAGTACTGGCTGCTCAGGGACCGGCAGGGCGACCCGTCCTACCTGCGGGCACTCGGCCGCCTGCTGGAAGCCGCCTAGAGTCAGCGGGTGCGCTCCCGGTAGCCGAACACGGTGACGCCCACCGTGAGCAGGATGACGAACAGCACGGCGGTCACCGCCAGGTCCACCATCGGGCTGACCGGTACCACCGCCCGGTAGGCGGGCGTTCCCGCGTAGAAGGCCGCGCGGGTCAGGTTCACCACGTAGGTCATCGGCATGAGGCGGGCAAGCACATCGAGATAGAACGGCACCCGGCTGAGCGGCACGATGACGCCGCCGAGCACGTACTGGGGGATGATCAGGAACTGGAAGATCTCCATGGCCGAGCGCTGATTGGGCAAGGTGGCGATCGTGGCCAGGCCGAACGCCCCGCCGAGCAGGCAGGCCGCCAGGGCCGGGCCGAGCAGCGCCGCTGCCGACCCGGGAGTGATCCGGACCCCGAATACCACCGCGAAAGCGGTGATGGCAAGGCCCTGGCAGAAGGCGACCAGGGTCTCCCCCGCCAGCTTTCCCGCGACCAGCGTCAGCCGGGATACCGGGGTGACGAACAGCTCCCTGGAGAAGTCGTTCTCCCGGTCCTCCACGATCGAGATCATGCCCGCCGCGGCCGACTGGAACAGGCTCGCGGCAAGGACCCCGGTGAACGCGAGGGTCACCGCGCTCAGGCCGGTGACCCGGCCCACCGTCGGCTGCAGGATGCTGCCCAGCCCGCCCACCAGCAGCACCGGAAACGCCAGGTTCACGGCCAGCCGGGGCCGGTCCCGCAGTAGCTTGACCACGTCCCGCTGGGCGATGATGAGCAGTCCGGACAGCTCGTGCGCCAGGCGGGACCGATCTCGGGCCGGCCACGGCCCGGTCCCGGCGGTCACAGGTCGGCCCCGGCGGTCACGAGCCAGCCCGGGTAAGCAGCTGCAGGTACGCTTCCTCGAGCGTGGGCTCGGAGATCCGGAACGTGGTCAGCTCCGTCGACAGTGCCGCGACCACGCTCTGGGCACTGCGCCCGTCCAGGTGCACCCGCAGCGGTCCCGCTCCGTCCGGCTGCCCGTCCCCGCCGGTCTGGATCCCGAGTGCCCGTAGCTCGCGGCGCAGCTCTCCCCGGTCCCTGGCGTCGAGCACAAGCTGTGCCGCCAGCTGGCGTCCCTTGACCTCGGCCGGGCTGCCGTGCTCGATGATCCTGCCCTGGTAGATCACGCATACCGTGTCGGCCGTTTCCGCCTCTTCCAGGTAATGGGTGGTCAGGAAGACGGTGGTGCCGTAATGGCTGCGGACCTGCCGCAGATGCTCCCACAGGCTGCGCCTGCTCTCCGGGTCCAGGCCGGCGCTCGGCTCGTCGAGGAACAGCACGGCGGGGGCGTGCATCAGCGCCCGGACGATCTCCAGCCGGCGCCGCAGCCCGCCCGACAGCGCCCTGGCCGGCCGCCCGAGCAGGTCGGCCAGGCCAAGCACGCCCGCAGCCTCCTGCACGGCGCTGCGATAGGCGGGCGTCATCAGCCGGAATGTCGGCCGCCAGGGAAACATCCCGTAGAGCACGGCGTGCAGACGGATGTTCTCCTCGACCGTGAGGTTGAGGTCGAGCGAGGGCTGCTGGAAGACGACGCCCAGCCGACGCCGCACCTCCGCCTGCTCGCGCCGCACGTCCCAGCCCGCGATCCGGACCGTGCCGGACGTCGGCGCGAGGGTCGTGGTGAGCACGGACACCGTCGTCGTCTTCCCGGCCCCGTTCGGGCCAAGCAGGCAGAACAACTGCCCCTCCGGCACCTCGAAGCTGATGCCGTCCACGGCGTTCCTGCTGGCCGTGCGGTACCGCTTGACCAGGTCGGTAACCTCCACCGCGGGGGTTCCGCCGCCGCGGCGAGGCCCGGCGCTGTTATGACTCATGCACCCGGCCCGGGACGTGCAAGTTGCGATAGCGGACGTCCAGTCCGGTTCGTGCGGCCAGCCACGCGAGCGGGGCGAGGGCGACCTGGACGATGGCCGCCGGAAGATACGGCGCCCGCACCTCCCGTTCGAAGTCCCGCATGAATAGCGCGAGATCGAACAGGTTCGGCAGCCGGCGGGCCCTCCGGTGCTGGTCCTGGGCCATGGCAGCGGCCGTCTCCAGCAGGTCCCGCATGCTCAGGGCCGGCCGGGTCTCGACCGCGACGATGGCGGGAACCGCACCGGCGTTGGCGAAGTGATGCACCGTGCCTGGCGGGACCCGCACCACGTCCCCCGGACCAGCGATCACCCGCCGGCCCGCCACCCGGAAACGCATCCGTCCGGCGATAACGGCGAAGCGCTCCTCCTGCTCGGGGTGGGCGTGGCTGCTGGGGACCGCTCCGCCCGGGGCGAGTTCCAGCGTCCACTCGAGCACGTCGCCGGCGGTGTCCGCCGCCGTCGCGCGAATCGTTATCCGCTCGCCGCTCAGCGGATTCTCAATCACCATCCCGTCCTGCGTCATGCGCGCCTCCCGTAAAGCCGACAGCACGGTCGCCATGGTCGAAGCCAAGCTACTTGGTCGGGTCGCGAGCCTTCGCCGCGGGAATCGCCCTCGCCGCGGGAATCGCCCTCGCCGCCGCCGGGGACACATAATGGGCGGTGCGGTCACTATCGCCGATTCCCACGGCAGATCCCGGTGACCAGCCACCCGTCTGCGAAGGGAGCCGTTGTGCCCGTGCCTGAGCCTGACCCGGTGTCGATCCTGGAGGCGCTGCACTCCACCCCGGCGCGCCGCTACCTATCAGCCGAGCCGATCCCGGATGAGGTCATCTGGGCGATCCTGGACGCCGCGGTACGCGGCCCATCCGGCGGCAACCGGCAGAACTGGGGCTGGGTCGTCGTCACCGACCCGGAGATCAAGGGACAGGTCGCCGGGTGGTACCGGGAGGGCTGGGACCGGGCCTACGGCAGCCGCCGGGAGCAGATCCTGGCAGCGCCGCCGACCGCCGACGGGCTGACCCGCCAGTCGTTCCTGGCCGCCGAGCATCTGGCGCTGCACCTCGCGGAGGCGCCGGTGTGGATCTTCCCGGTGCTGCGCCGCGCCGCCGACTCCGGCAACCCCCGGCTGGGCTCGTCGATCTACGGCGCGGTGCAGCAACTGATCCTCGCCGCCCGGGCGTACGGCATCGGCGCCACCTTGACCACGCTGTACGCGGCGCACGAGGCCGAACTCCGCCCGCTGCTCGGACTGCCGGACGACGCGCTGACCATGGGCCTGCTGCCGCTCGGCTACCCCGTCCGGGGCCGGTGGTCGCAGCCCAGGCGCCGGCCGGTCGAAGAGGTCACGCACTGGAACCGGTGGGGCGCCACCCGCGAGCGGAGCTGAGGTCCGGGACCCCGACCAGGCACACCACGCGGCAGAGTTGCTCGCGACGATGGCCGAGATGCTCGGCGAGCTAGCGCAGGACCCGGCCAAGGGCCTCCCCGGCTTCTAGCGGTTCGGCGGCGTCGGCCCGCCAGCGCCTGGGAAGGTGACTCCGGCCGGTCGTGCCGTCCCCGATCTGCCGTTACCGCTCCGCACGCCAATGCGCGTTTCACTCGCGGGGAAAGCTGGCGCACGGGCCTGACCACGGCCGTACCACGACCAACTCCGCGTGGTCGCTGTCTAGACGACTCTTTGACGGCTGCGAAGCTGTCATGTACTTTCTCAATGGAAAGTACATGACGGAGGTGCCTTGATGGGTAACCCGGGAGGGGACCCGGTCACGCTGGAGATGCTGCGGGCGCAGCGGGGCCGGCTGGCGGACAGGATACGGGCGCCGTGGTGGTACCTGACAGGTGTCGCCGTCATGTATGCCCTGGTCTTCGCGTTCCCGTTTGCCTCGCGATTCCTGGGGGCCAGCATCTGGCTCACCCTCGCTGCCGCGCTGGTGGTGGCCATCCCACTGCAGTGGGGCTGGACCCGGGCCACCGGCATCAAGGTGGGATTCCGGAACCTCAGCTATCCCGGCCCGGGGCGTCTCGCACGCTATGCGGTAGTCGGGGTCAGCCTGGGCGCCATAACGGCCGAGCACTTTCTGATAGAGCATGACCTGACCTCGGTCGCGATCGTGGCCGCGGTCCTTGCTGTCGCTGCGGAGGTAGCTCTCCAGGAGGGCCTTCTGCGGGGGATCCGCCAGGAGTTGCGCGGGGGCGGAGGGGCCGCTTGACCGCCAGGCCGGACCCGTTCATCCATCCGATCACCCGGCTGTCGATCTGCGTGCTGCTGGCGTCCGGGGCGGACTGGGTCGAGTTCGCCGCGGTGCGGAACGCGACCGGGATCAGCGACTCGGTGCTCTCGAAACAGTCCGTCGCACTCGAGGAAGCCGGGTACGTGCAAGTCCGCAAGGGCGCGGTCGGCCGGCGGCCGCGCACCTGGTTCAGGCTCACCGCCCGAGGCCGTCGGGCACTGGCGGATCACCTGGCCTGGCTGGCCCAACTGGAGGAGTCGATCTCCGCCAGCGCCCGGGATGAAGAGCAGCCGACGGCCAACTCCGCGACCGGGCAAACCGCGCAGCGCGCTGCCCCCGCCCCGACTAGCACCACGGGTGCCTTAGGGGAATCTGCGGCGTGTCGCGCATCACGCGGAGCCAGGCGTCAGCGCCAGGGCCTCCCTACCAGGGTGTAAGGACTCGTTGGTCGAGGATGGTGGTGGCGGCGTCGCGTGCCTGGGTGGCGACAGTGATCGCGTCCGCGGCGTCCTCGGCCGCTGGCCCGGGTGTGGCCGGGCTGGGGTATTCGAAGCTGTTGCGTGCGCGGCGTATTCGCGAGAACGCGCGGAAGGCCCGCACAGTGGAGCCGAACTGAGCCAGGACTGCCTCCTGGACGGCCACGTGCCCGCCCCGGCTGGTAGCCCGCAGGCCCTGGACGGCCAGCAGGCTGGCAGCGCTCTTGCGCAGCGCGTCGTAGGCCAGCTGGTAGGCCCCCGCCAGGTCAGCGGTCGCCAGCGCGGTCGCGGCTGTGGCGATGTGACGGCCGGCGTCATCCAGCAGCCGCCGGGCCACCTCCCCGCTGGGTTCCACCTGCTCCAGCTCCGCCGCAGCCAGGAGGTCGGCGATCCGGTCACGCCCAGGGGCCCAGGTCATGCCGCGCCTTCAGGTTCCAGGATGGGAACCAGGGGGCGGCGGGTCACCTCGGCGTGGAAGGCGTCGCCGCCCTCGCGCCACCACTGGGCGGTCCGGATCGTCACGTTGACCTCGCGGGCCAGCCGGGCTCCCGCCCGCTGGGCGACCTCGTCAAGCTCGTCCCGGTCCGGACGGCCGATCACCAGCACATCCAGATCCGCCGGCGCCCGGCCCTCCTGGCCCGCGTAACGCGCCGCCCACGAGCCGAACAGATATGCCGCCTCGATACCCTCCAGCCCGGCGAGCGCATCGGCCAGGATCTGCCGCGGCCCGAACGAGCGCAGCAGCAACTCGGTCAGCGGGCCCGTCAGCGGCGAGTCCGCCGCCGTAACCAGGCGCGTGTTTCCCAGACGCCGCGATCTGACCACTCCGGCCTGCTCCGCGCGGGCCACCTCCCGCTGCGCCGAGGACACCGATGCGCCCACCCGGCCAGCCAGGTCGGTCAGCGTCCACTCACGGCCAGGTGACAGCAGCACCACCGTCAGCAGCTCAGCCTGCAGCCGCGACCGCAGCAGAGGCAGCAGTGGTGGCGCCTGAGCTTGCATAACACGCAAACTACATCCCGTCTTACGGAAAGTCCAGCCTATTGACTGGAGGGGCGCCGTCGGCGAGTCCGAGGCCGTTTGCGGATACTTCGCGCGGCTCAAGTTCGCGCGCCTGTACTCGGCCGGCCACCCGGCCCCACGGCCGGGCCGGTTTCCGCATCGCGGCACCTCCGCGCATCCAGGCACAACAGGGCGGGCTGTCCGGGGCCTTCACAGATCAGGAAATACTGACAGGCGTGCTCGTGGCAACAGTGCAAGACACTTCAC
>JAJYTW010000310.1 GCA_021792855.1 Actinomycetes bacterium | reverse complement strand
GGGCCGCCGGCGCGGCCGCGGTCGGGCCGCGGCCGGCCGTGGCGCGGGCGCCAGCGCGGCCCGGTCGGCCGGACCAGGCGCCGGATCCGGGTCTGCCCGGGGCGCTTCCGGCCGCGGTGCTGGCGCGGGCGGCCCAGGCCGCCCCAGCCCCGTCCTGATCATGAATCTCCGCTCGGGCGGCGGCAAGGCCAGGCGGTTCCGGCTGGAGCAGGAGTGCGCGGCCCGCGGCATCAGGCCGGTCGTCCTGCATCCGGGCGACGACCTGATCGGCCTCGCGGAGGAGGCGGCCGCCGCCGGCGCGCCGGCGATCGGCATGGCCGGCGGCGACGGCTCGCAGGCCGCGGTGGCCGGGGTGGCCGCCCGGCACGGCATCCCGTTCGTGTGCGTCCCGGCCGGCACCAGGAACCATTTCGCGCTGGATCTCGGCCTCGACCGCGCCGACGTGCTCGGCGCCCTGGACGCCTTCGAGGACCGGGTGACGCGGGTGATCGACCTGGCCGAGGTGAACGGCCGGACGTTCGTGAACAACTGCTCGCTCGGCCTGTACGCCAAGGTCGTGCAGTCGCCCCAGTACCGGGAGGCCAAGCTGCGGACCACGGCCGGCCTGCTGCCGAACCTGATCGGCCCCGCCGCCGTGCCGCTCGATCTGCGGTTCACCGGACCGGACGGAGCCACCTTCCGGACCGCGCACCTGATCCTGGTGTCCAACAATCCGTACCAGCTTGCCCATCCGGGCGGCCGGGGGACGAGGCAGCATCTGGACACCGGGCGGCTGGGCGTGGTTACGGCGCAGGTGGCCGATGCCGCCGACGCGCGCAGGTTCATGATGCTCGAGGTTGCCGGGCAGATGGCCCGATTCCCCGGCTGGCAGGAGTGGTCGGCCGACCGGTTCGTGGTGGATTCCGGCGGTCCGGTCGAAATCGGCGTCGACGGCGAGGCCCTGGTGCTGCGGCCCCCGCTGGTCTTCCTGGCCCGGCCGGCGGCGCTGCGGGTCTGGCTGCCGCGCAGCGCGGTGCGGCTGTCCCCGGCCGCCCGCGCGGTCCGGTTGCTGACCCGGTCCACGGCGGCCGATCTGGTGGCGGTCACCGCGGGCGCGACGCGGGTTAATAGCTTGACATCGAGATAATTTCCTGGCTACTGTGGCAAAGTAACTTGACGTCGAGATATCTCGGCGTGCCAGGGTCGGCCGGCCGCGCTGCCGCGGCTCATCCAGCCCGTTCTCCGGCGGGGAATGAGCCGGTCGTCCCGTGGTAGGTGCCCGAGGGGCCGGGCTGGCCGCGACGCCGCGGCCGTGCTGCGGCAGGATTACGGCATAACCACGAAGACGGCGCAGGACACCGGCGCCGCGCCATGGCACGCCTGGACAGCTGGAGGGCAGGGTCGACTTATGACGGCGAACAGCTTCGGAGCTCGCGGGACGCTGACGGCGGGCGGCACCAGCTATCAGATCTACCGACTGGACGCGGTACCGGAGGCGGCCAGCCTGCCCTACAGCCTGAAGATCTTGCTGGAGAACCTGCTCCGCACCGAGGACGGCGTGAACGTGACCGCCGACCACATCAACGCGCTGCTGCGGTGGGACCCGGCGGCCGACCCGGACACCGAGATCCAGTTCAGCCCGGCGCGGGTGATCATGCAGGACCTGACCGGCGTGCCCGCCGTGGTGGACCTGGCCGCGATGCGCGAGGCGATGCGGGCGCTCGGCGGCGACCCCGCGAAGATCAACCCGCTCATCCCGGCCGAACTGGTCATCGACCACTCGGTGGTGGCCGACGTCTTCGGCCGCCCGGACGCGTTCGAGAAGAACGTGCAGCTTGAGTTCCAGCGCAATGCCGAGCGGTTCGCGTTCCTGCGCTGGGGCCAGCAGGCGCTCGGCCAGTTCCGGGTCGTGCCGCCGGGCACCGGCATCGTGCACCAGGTCAACATCGAGCACCTGGCCCGCGTCGTGATGGCCGGCGCCGCCGCCGACGGGACCGCGACCGCCTACCCGGACACCTGCGTGGGCACCGACTCGCACACCACGATGGAGAACGGCCTCGGCGTGCTCGGCTGGGGCGTCGGCGGCATCGAGGCCGAGGCCGCCATGCTCGGCCAGCCGATCTCGATGCTGATCCCGCAGGTGCTCGGATTCAGGCTGACCGGCGAACTGCCGGCCGGCGCGACCGCCACTGACCTGGTGCTCACGATCACCGAGATGCTCCGCCGGCACGGTGTCGTCGGCAAGTTCGTGGAGTTCCACGGCGACGGCGTGGCCGCCGTGCCGGTCGCGAACCGCGCCACCATCGGCAACATGAGCCCCGAGTTCGGTTCCACCTGCGCGATCTTCCCGATCGACGCCGAGACCCTGGCCTACCTGCGGCTGACCGGCCGCCCCGCCGAGCAGGTCGCCCTGGTCGAGGCGTACGCCAAGGAGCAGGGCCTGTGGCACGAGGCCGGCGGTCACGGCGAGACCGTGCGCTACTCCGCGGAGCTTGAGCTCGACCTGTCCACGGTCGTCCCGTCGCTAGCCGGGCCCAAGCGCCCGCAGGACCGGGTCGCGCTGTCGGACGCCAAGCACGGCTTCCGCGAGGCACTGGGTGCGTACGTGCACCAACCCAGCCTGGACAACGGGATCGCCGGGACGTTCCCCGCCTCCGACCCGGTGGCCGGCGGCCTGGACGACCGGGCCTCCAGGCCCACCCCGGTCACCTTGGAGGACGGCACCGCCGCCACCATCGACCACGGCGCGGTCGTGATCGCCGCGATCACGTCCTGCACGAACACCTCCAACCCGTTCGTGATGGTCGGCGCCGCCCTGCTCGCGCGCAACGCCGTCAACGCCGGCCTGGCTCGCAAGCCGTGGGTGAAGACCACGCTCGCCCCTGGGTCCAAGGTCGTGATGGACTACTACGAGCGCGCCGGGCTCACCCCGTACCTGGAGAAGCTGGGCTTCAACCTGGTCGGCTACGGCTGCACCACCTGCATCGGGAACTCCGGGCCGCTGCCCGAGGCGGTTAGCGCCGCGGTCAACGAGAGCGACCTCGCGGTCGTGTCGGTGCTCTCCGGCAACCGGAACTTCGAGGGCCGGATCAACCCGGACGTGAAGATGAACTACCTGGCGTCCCCGCCGCTGGTGGTCGCGTACGCGCTGGCCGGGACGATGGACATCGACCTGACCACCGAGCCGATCGGCACCGGCAGCGACGGCCAGCCGGTCTACCTGTCCGACATCTGGCCATCCCCGGCCGAGGTCGAGGAGGTGGTCCGCACGTCCGTGGCGGCCGAGATGTTCACCAGGGACTACGCGGACGTGTTCGCCGGCGACGACCGCTGGCGCGGCCTGGATGTCCCGGCCGGTGACATCTTCGCCTGGGACGACGCGTCGACCTATGTCCGGCGCCCGCCGTACTTCGACGGCATGGGGGCCGAGCCTGACCCGGTGACCGACATCCACGGCGCGCGGGTGCTCGCGCTGCTCGGCGACTCGGTGACCACCGACCACATCTCGCCGGCCGGCGCGATCAAGACCGACAGCCCGGCCGGAAAGTACCTGACCGAGCACGGCGTCGAGCGGCGGGACTTCAACTCCTACGGCTCGCGCCGCGGCAACCACGAGGTGATGATCCGCGGCACGTTCGCCAACATCCGGCTGCGCAACCAGCTTGCGCCCGGCACCGAGGGCAGCGTCACGGTCAAGTTCCCCGAGGGCACCCAGACCTCGATCTACGAGGCGTCCCGCGGCTACGCGGCGGAGGGCACGCCGCTGATCGTGATCGGCGGCAAGGAGTACGGCTCGGGTTCCTCGCGCGACTGGGCCGCCAAGGGCACCGCGCTGCTCGGCGTCCGGGCCGTGCTCGCCGAATCGTTCGAGCGGATCCACCGCTCCAACCTGATCGGCATGGGCGTGCTGCCGCTGCAGTTCCTGCCCGGGGAGAGCGCCAGTTCGCTCGGCCTGACCGGCGCCGAGGTTTTCGACATCACCGGGATCGAGGAGCTCAACTCCGGCCGGACCCCGCGCGAGGTCACCGTTAACGCCGATGGCGTGCGGTTCCGCGCGATCGTGCGGATCGACACGCCCGGCGAGGCCGACTACTAC
>JAJYTW010000309.1 GCA_021792855.1 Actinomycetes bacterium | reverse complement strand
GCCACTTGAAGCTCTTCCGCCTGGCGAGTTCGGGCAGGCTGCAGGTTCCCAGGAGTGCGTCCATCCGAGGACTCTAACCGGGGCCGGGGCCGGGCCGGTCAGCCGTCCCCGGCCAGTCACCGCCCGGAGTCGGGAGATCACCTGGAGTCGGCTCGGGTGCCTCCCGCAGGCGCTCCGGGATCACGATGTCACCGAACAGGTACCGGTCGATGCCCGGCCCGGCGCTGGCGGCAAGCTCGTCGATGCTCGCCAGCGCCACCTGCGGGATGCCGAGCACCAGCCTGGTCAGCGCCAGGCCAAGCATCTGGGTCGCGGCCAGCGCCACCCGGTAGTCAGCCTCGGCGGCGCTCACCCGGGTGTTCAGCCCGGTCACCCGGGCCAGCGTGGCCAGGATCGACTCGGCGATGAACTCGCGCAGCATCACCGCGGCGCGGTCGCTGGTCACCGCGGACCGGAACAGGCCGAGGAACGGCTCCTTAAGCTCCGGCGACTCCCACATCGTGAGCGCGGTTCGCACCAGGATCTCGCCGCGACCGCCCGGTTCCCCGGCGGCCGGCGCGGCGGCGCCACCGGGACCGCCGGGACCGCCGGCCGTAGTGGCATCACCGCTGAAGGCGACTCCGGCGCCCGCCAGCGCCGCGGACAGCACCTCGCTGGGCACCACCGGCACCCGCATGGCCGCCGCGAACAGCGACTCCTTGGAATCGTAGAAGTGGTAGACCAGCGCGGGATCGACCCCGGCGGCGGCCGCGATCGACCGGATCGTCGCACCGTGATAGCCCCGCTCGGCGAATTGCGTCCGCGCCGCCTCGCTGATCGCCTCCCTGGTCCCGCTGTCGCCGGGCCGCCGGCCCCCGCCGGCGCGCCGGGCGGCCGGTGACCGGCGCCCGCCCGGCGCCCGATTGCCAGACCCTGCGCGGCCCCCGGGCGTCACGCCTCCTCCCCGCCCGCCGCGACCAGTTCGAAGAACCGCTCCTCCAGCGTCGCCGGGGCGACCCGGACGCCGGCGGTCAGGTCACCGAGGGCCTGCCTGACCCGATCCGGTGCCGCGCCGGGAACGCGAAGCGCCCGGCCGCTCAGCGCCACCCGCAGCCCCGCCTCGGTCAGCGCGTCGAACGCGGCCGACCACGACTCTGCCTCCACGACGGCCACCTGCGAGCGGCCGACGATCTCACTGACCGTGCCCGACGCCACGACCGCGCCGTCGGCCATCACGACCAGCCTGCCGCACTCCCCGGCCTCCTCCATGTAGTGCGTGGTGACCAGCACGCCCGCGCCCGCCTCTGCGGCGGCCGCGATCGTGTCCCAGAGTTCGGCCCGGCCCAGCGGGTCGACCCCGGAGGTCGGTTCGTCCAGGATGAGCAGGTCCGGCCGGTGCGACAGCGCCTGGGCGAAGGCCACCCTGCGCTGTACCCCGAGCGGCAGCGCGCCGACCACCTCGCGGGCGTACCGGCGCAGCGGCGCCGGCAGATCGGACGACCCGGACCCGGACCCGTACGCGGCCGCGGTGAAGCGGAGGTTCTCCGCCGGGGTCAGGTCGTCGTACAGCCCGAGGGTCTGGGGCACGTAGCCGATCCGGGCGCGGGTGCGCCTGGACGGCGGCTCGCCGAATAGCTCGACGGTCCCGTCCGAGGTGCCGAGCAGGCCGAGCAGCATCTTGATCAGCGTCGTCTTGCCCGCGCCGTTCGCGCCGAGCAGACCGACGATCTCCCCCGGTCGGACCTGGAGGTCGACGCCGCGGACCGCGACGAAATCGCCGAACCGCCTGGTGACGCCGGCGCACCGGGCCAGCGGCCGGCCGGTCACGCCGTACCTGCCCCGGTCGGGCGGGCCACCTCGGACTGCCCGGCCAGCGCGGCCTGCCGGGCCAGCGCGGCCACGGTTACCGCGTCCTGCAGATCCGGCGTGATCAGACTGCCAGCGCCGGCCGCCAGTCCGGCCGGACGACCGGCTACCCCGCTAGCATCCGGCCCGCCAGCACCCGTCCCGCCAGGATCCGGCCCGCCAGCATCCGCCCCGCCAGCATCGGCACCACGCGGAGGTCCCGGCTCCCACACCCGCCAGCCTCCGCCCCGGCGCCAGGCCCGATCGCCCGCCGGTCCGGCCGGCCGGGCCGGGACCGCGCGCACCGTGCCCGGCAGCGCCGCCACGATCTCCTCAGGACTGCCCGAAGCCAGCGGCAGTCCGCCGTCGAGCACGAGCACCCCGGCGCAGCGTTCCGCCTCGTCCAGGTAGGTGGTGGCCAGCACGACCGCGCAGCCATCCGCGGCGGCCCGGGCGATCAGCCACCACAGGCCGGATCGGCTGACCGGGTCGACGCCCGTCGTCGGCTCGTCCAGGATCAGCAGGTCGGGCCGGTGCAGCAGGGCCGCGATGACGGCCAGTTTCTGCCGCATCCCGCCGGACAGGCGACCGACAAGCCGGTCCGCGGCAGCGGTCAGCCCGGCCCGCTCCAGGTATTCACCGGCCCGCTGCCTGGCGACCCGGCGCGGCAGGCCGTATCCCTGCGCCCGGAAGTCCAGGTTCTCGGTCACGGTCAGGTCCGGGTACAGGCCCGAACTGGCCGGCAGGTAGCCGATCTTCTCCCGCGCCGGGCCGACCACGCGGCCGGCATCCGGCGCGAGCGCCCCGGCCAGGCACCGCAGCAACGTGGTCTTGCCCGCCCCGTCTCCGCCGACGACCGCCGTCACCCGGCCCGGCGGTGCCGTGAGCGATACCCCGGCCAGTGCCGTTACGGCTCCGAAGCGGACCGTCAGGTCGACTGCCTCGGCGCTCACGCTCCGGCCTCCTGCGTCGCGGCGGCCGGCCGCGACCGTCGGCGCTGCCTGGCCGGCGCGAGGTAGCTGCGGAAGCGCAGAGTCGCCCCGGTCACCACCACCGCGCCGAGCAGCCCGAGGAACAGGAAGGACGGCCACAGCGAGCTGAGTGGCTGGGCCTTGAGCATGACGCCGCGGGAGATGATGTTGAAGTAGGTCAGCGGCAGCAGGTAGGCGATCCACCGGACGCCGGCCGCGATCGAGCTGAGCGGGAAGATCAGCCCGGACAGCAGGATCTGCGGCAGCAGCGTCATCATCGCGAGCTGAATCGCCTGGCCCTGGTTCTGGGAGACGCTCGAGATCAGCACGCCAGAGCCAAGCGTGACGAACAGGAACAGCAACGCGCCCAGGGCGAAGACCAGCGGGTTGCCACGGAACGGGACGCCGAAGATCGCGATCCCCACGGCCAGCACGATGCCCAGGTCGACGGTGGCGACCAGGAAGTACGGGACGATCTTGCCGAGGAACACGTCCCTGGGCCGCAACGGCATCACCGCTAGCTGCTCCAGGGTGCCGGTCTGCCGCTCCCGGACCACGCCGAGACTGGTGATGATCGTCCCCACGAACACCAGCACGACCCCGCACAGGCCGGGGATCATGATGTCGGACGTGGTCAGGCCGGGGTTGTAGAGCACCTGCACGGTCGGTGTCACGGGCAGCGCGGAACCGCCCGGGGCCCCGCTGGCGCTAGCCCCGCTAGTGCTGGCCCCGCTGGCGCCGGCCCGCTCCAGGCCGGACAGCGCCGTCAGCGCGGCCCGCGCGGCGAACAACTGACTCCCGTCGATCAGGACCAGCGGATGGGCGGAGCCGGTCACGACGGCCATCTCGGTGTGGCCGTCGCGCAACTCGTTCCGCGCCCAGGCGGCACCCTGCGCCGGGGCGGTCACCGTCACCTCGAACGGGGCGTGCAGTGTGGCCGACACCACGCTGGCCTGCGGTCCAGCCACGGCGACCGTGATCGTCTTGACGTCGAAGCTGGCCGCGTACCCGAGCACCACGAGCAACAGCACCGGCAGCACGATCATCATCGCCAGCGTCCGGCGATCCCGGCGCAACTGCCGGAACTCCTTCACGATCATCGCCCACATCGGAGGCCCTCTCACGCAGCGCAGTCAAATTCAACATCTGTTGAACTCTACATCTGTTGAATTTCGCTGGTCAACGAGTCCGCCCGAACCGCCCGCCGCCCGCCCCCTTGCGCCTTCCGCGCAGGGCGCCGGTCACCGCGCGGGCCGGGCCTGCTGCCCGGTACCCGCCGATGCCGCGA
>JAJYTW010000308.1 GCA_021792855.1 Actinomycetes bacterium | reverse complement strand
GGCCGAGGGCCGTCAGCACGGCAGCCACCTGATCCGGTTCGTCCAGCCTGGTCGCGGCGTCCTCGACGTGGATGGTCCGGCCGAACGCCTCGTACAGCGCGCCGATCGGCTCCGGGCCGGCCTGCTCCCGCACCGCCGCCGCGACCCGCAGCAGTCGCAGTCCGCGGCCGTGCGACTCCGGATAGCCGGCCGGGAACTCGGTCGCGTAGTCCCGATGCTCGTTCAGGATCCGCAGCGAGATGAACCGCCAATTGACCGTCAGGTCCTTCTGCCGGGCCACCTCGGCCACCCAGCGGGAGGTCAGCCAGGCCCACGGGCAGACCGGGTCGAAGAAGAAGTCGACGTCAGCCATGGCTCACAGCGCCTTGACCGCGGCGAGGACGTCGGCCGGGTCGCCGCGGTGGGTGTAGTCGGGGTCGACGAACCGCCACGCGACCGAGCCGTCCCGGTCGATCACGAAGGTGGCCGGCACCGGAAGCTCGAAGGTCTGGTCGCCGTTCGCGGCGGGCAAGTCGATCCCGAAGCCGTCGTAGACCGAGCGCAGGTCCTCCGGCAGGCTGAAGACGAGCCCGTACTCGCGGGCCACCACGTTGCCGACGTCGGACAGCACCGGGAAGGCAAGCTCCAGCTTCTCCGCGGTGGACAGCGAGTTGTCCGGAAGCTGCGGCGAGATCGCGACCAGGGTCGCGCCGGCGGCCGTGATGTCGGCCAGGGCGGCCTGTAGCGCACGCAGTTCCAGGTTGCAGTACGGGCACCAGCCGCCCCGGTAGAAGGCGAGCACCACCGGGCCGTCGGTGAGCAGCTTGGCCAGCGACACCTGCTCGCCGTCCACGCCGGGCAGGGTGAAGTCGGGCGCCGCCGCGCCGACCGCGAGGCTGGTGTCGGTGATGCCGGACGCGGCCAGCGTGCTGGTCGCGTCGTCCATCACGGCCAGCGACTCCTGCGGCAGCCGCGCGCGGGCCTGGTCGTTCTGCGCCTTGAGCTGGGCGGTCAGCGTTTCCACGAGGTCCTCCGTACAGATCGGTCTGTTCGATCGAGCTTGATTGTAGACAGACCTGTCTGTCATAATCAAGTCGTGGAGGATGGAGAGTCGAACGTGAGCGTGATGCGGGCGGCCGCGAGCGGGCTGGCCGATCAGGCCGGACACCGCCCGAGCGCGGCGCGGGAGCGCATCCTGGCGACCGCGAGCAGGCTGTTCTACAGCGAGGGCATTCACGCGGTCGGGGTGGATCGCGTGATCGCCGAATCCGGAGTCGCGAAGGCGACCCTCTATGCGCACTTCACCAGCAAGGAAGAGCTTGTTGCCGCCTATCTGGCACAGGCCAGTGACGAGTGGCAGCAGTGGATGCGGACCTCGCTCGAGCGGGCCGCCCTGCCGCCGGGCGAGTCCGTGCTCGCGGTGTTCGACCTGGTCGGTGAGCGGTTCCAGGCGCCGGGGTTCCGCGGCTGCCCGTTCATCAACGCGGCGGCCGAATTCCCGGGTCCTGGCCGGGTGACCGAGCGGATCGACGCGCACCGGACCCGGGTGCGGGACCTGTTCGCCGGCCTGGCCCGGTCGGCCGGCGCGGCCGGCCCCGAGTCGCTGGCTGACACCCTCACGATGCTGTACGACGGCGCGATGATCTCCGCGCAGCTTGACGGACGGCCGGCCGCCGCGCAGGACGCCCGGGAGGTCGCCCGCGGACTGCTCGCGGCGGCGTAGCCGGGGAGGCGTGCCGGGCCGGTTCACTCGGCGCGGGTGATGCCGTCCGGGTCGGGCCGCCCGCAGCGTGGGAGGAACGCCGCGTACCGGCGGGTGCGCGGATCAGCCGCATCCGGGGAGGCCCGATGCCCAGGACCGACGGAACCTTCATCCTCGTCGCCACCTACCCGAGCGAGCGCGAGGCGCGCAGCGACTACCAGGCCATCAGGCAGGCGCACGCCGCCGGCCTGGTCGGGTCCTACGACGCCGCCGTGATCACCAAGGACGCCGCCGGCCGGGTGCACCAGAACAAGGACGAGACCGCGACCAGGCACGGGGCGTGGTGGGGGATCGCGGCCGGGGCGGCGATCGGCCTGATCTTCCCGCCGTCCCTGATCGGGACCGCCGCCGTCGGCGGGGTGATCGGCGGCCTCAGCGGTCACCTGGCGAAGGGCATGTCCCGATCGCAGGCCAGGGAACTCGGCAGCCAGATCGAGCCCGGCGAGGCAGGCCTGGTCGTGGTCGGCGAGACCAGGATCGAGGACGCGGTGAGCCGGGCGCTCAGCGCTGCCGAGAAGCAGGCGGCCACCGAACTCGACCTGGACCCGAGGGAGGTCGACAAGATCCTGCGCGAGATGATCGGCTCGATCTAACCGGGATCCCGCCTGCCCGCGGTCCTAGACTTGCGAGGCGCCGGCACGTCGCCGGCTGGTCAGGCAGGTCGGGCCCGGAGGTTCAGATGCGCGCAGTCAGGCCAGCGGCGGCGCTGGCGGCCGCCGGTTCGCTCGCGCTCGGCGGACTGCTGGCGGCCGGACCCCTGACGAGCGGCCAGTCCGGCTCGCGCCCGGCCGCATCCCCCGGCCGGCCCGCCGCGCCGGTAGTGCTGATCAGCCCGCAGGCGCGGCACCTGACCCGCCGGGCGGCGGCCGCCCCGCCGACCACGAAGTCCTGCGAGGCCGATTACCACATCGCCTGCTACCAGCCGCAGCAGATCCGTCAGGCGTACGGACTGCCGGCGCTGAGCGCGGCCGGGATCTCCGGGAAGGGCGAGACGATCGTGATCGTCGACTCGTTCGGCTCCCCGACCGTCCGGTACGACCTGGCGGTCTTCGACCGGGCCGCGCACCTGCCGCCGCCGCCCTCGCTGCGGATCATCGCCCCGGCGGGCCCGGTGCCGCGGTACCGGCCCACCGCCAACCGGATCGGCTGGGCCGGGGAGACCGAGCTTGACGTCGAGTACGCGCACGCGATCGCGCCGGGCGCGAACATCCTGCTGGTCGAGACCCCGACCTCGGAGAACGAGGGCCGCACCGGGTTTCCGCAGATCGTCCAGGCCGAGACGTACGTGATCAACCATCACCTCGGCGCGGTGATCAGCCAGAGCTTCAGCGCCACCGAGCAGACCTTCGCGACCCCGGCCCGGCTGCTCAGCCTGCGCGGCGCCTACCTGGACGCCGCGCGGCGCGGCGTGACCGTGCTGGCCGCCTCCGGCGACAGCGGGGCCGCCGACGTGCGCTACAACGGCAGCACGTACTACCTGCACGCGGTGACGTCCTGGCCGGACAGCGACCCGCTGGTGACCGGGGTCGGGGCCGTTCAGCTGCACCTGAGCACGTCAGGGAGCCAGGTCGCCCCGCCCACCGCCTGGAACGACACCTACAGCGCCGCCACCAACCGATACCTGTTCAACGGCAGTCCGGGCCCGAACCCGCTGGCCAGCGGCGGCGGCAGGTCGGTGATCTTCGCCCGGCCGTGGTACCAGCAGGCGGTGCGCGGCATCGTCGGGGGCCGCAGGGGCGTGCCCGACATCGCGATGAGCGGCGCGTGCAACGGCGCCGTGGACATGTACCAGAGCTTCCGCGGCCAGGCGGCCGGCTGGTATCCGACCTGCGGGACCAGCGAGGCCACCCCGGAATTCGCCGGCATCGTCGCGCTGGCCGATCAGGTCGCCCACCGCAGGCTCGGGCTGATCAACCCGTACCTGTACGTGATGTCCGCCTACCACGCCCGCGGCCTGGCCGACGTGACCTCGGGTTCCAACACCGTCAGCTTCCGCCAGCAGCACAGGCTGCACACGGTGCGGGGGTTCCGGGCCGGACCCGGCTACGACCTGGTGACCGGTGTCGGCACGGTGCGGGCCCGGGCGTTCGTCACCGAGCTTGCCTGCCTGGCCAGGCATCCGGCCAGGAAGCTCACCCGGACGCAGATCCTGGCCTGCCTGGGCTGAGCCCTGCCTGGGCTGAGCCTGCCCGGCGGTCAGTGCTGGTGGCGGTCCCGGTCGAGGATCAGGCTGAGGACCCAGCCGACCACGCCGACGAGCAGTGCGCCGAGCACCGCGGGCACGAAACCGGTGACCCGGAACGGAACTCCGAGCCTGCCGGCGATGAAGCTTGTCAGCCAGAACAACAGGCCGTTGACCACGAT
>JAJYTW010000047.1 GCA_021792855.1 Actinomycetes bacterium | reverse complement strand
GTCCGGCATGGGTTCGTCGACCAGTAGTGTCCAGCGCAGATCGGTTCCGTACCCGCTGCTGTCGGGAGGCAGGTCGAAGCGCACGATCGCATCGGGGCGCCTGAGCCACAATGATGACCAGATAACCAGGCCTGGCTCGCTGGCCTCCAATAGTCGGGGACGCTGCTCGTCGTCCAGCAGTTCCAGCCATGGCCGCGCGGGGTCGCGGTCGGGCCTGGTCAGTGCCTCGAACATCACGTGCGGCGGCGCCGGCTGATTTCGCTTGCGGCTCCCGGCTTCGAGCATGGCATCAAGACTACGAGCGCGCATGCGCGCGATCATCCGCGCGTTGCGCCGAGATGGTATCAATCATGATACCATCTCGGCATGGCCATGACGCTGAGGCTTGCCGATGACGAGTCCGAGGCCCTCCGGCGGCGCTCGGAACTTGAGCAGCGCTCCATGCAGGAGGTGGCTCGGCAGGCCATCCGGGAGTACATCGAGAATCACAGCCGTTCCGACTTGCTGAGCCAGGTGCTTGATGAGGAGCTTCCCCGGTATGCCGAGGCTCTGAGGCGGCTTGGGGAGTGATCTACCTGTCGCTCGCCGAGTTGGTTTACGTGGCCGAGCGGATTCTTGGCCCCGACTATGCGGTGCGCGATTACGGCTTGCTCGAAGCAGCGGTGGCGCGACCTCAGGCCACGGCATTCGGGAAGGATGCCTATCCGGACCTTGACAGCAAGGCTGCGGCGCTGCTGCACTCGGTCGCCAGAAACCATGCCCTCATCGATGGCAACAAGCGGCTTGCCCTCGTGGCGGTCATCGCCTTCTACGGGCTGAATGGCCACCGCCTGACGCTGACCAACGACGCCGCCTACGAGCTTGTCATGGCGGTTGCCGCCGGAGAGCTTGACGCCGTCGACGAGATAGCAGCAGCCCTCCGCCCGGCCACTCGGCCAGCACGCTGGCACCCGCTGGCGCCGTGATCTTTCGCGGCAACGGCATCCGGTCGAGTTCCGGTTTAACGTGTAGCCGAGGTTCCCGGTCCTGACGCATGAGGAAGTGATGGTGCTGGTGGATGGCCGTCAACTCTGGGGGCGTGGACTGAGTGCGGTAGATGTCAACCTGCTCGGGTCCGTCATGGTGGGCCGCCTATGTCGAAGAGCCTTGAGGTGCGTCCGCGCCTGATCGGCGCCGGTGTGGGTCCGCCGCGTCCCGCCCCGCGCGCCGTCCGCGCCGGCCGCCGTGCGTGCACAATGGCACGGATCAACCACTTTCCGGTCGATCCGTGTCGACTCGGGGAAGTCCCTGTGCCAGCATCTGGAGCACTGTGGGTGACGGCAGCGGGCCGGATGTCCGGCACGACGACGAGGTGCGGCCCGGGATAATCCGTCGGGTCGGCCGTGGCACTGTCACAGTGCTGAGGTTCCCGTGGCAACTGATCGTCGGGCAGATCCTCGGCAGGCTCTGGGGGAAGACCATCCCGTTCCCGTCGCGGGTGCCGGATCTGGCGAGATTCGCGCGCAGTGCCGGATTCAGGGATGTGCACGCGGCTGCCGAGACGTGGCTGGACCGGCATTTCGAGGTCATCGAGCGCGGGGCGCCGTGGCTGGATCGGGCCGGCGTCGTGGTGACCGACTACTGCTGGTGCCACCAGGACTGGCCCCGCGGTCTGCTGTCCGCGCGGTCGCAGGTGATGTGCGTGCGCAGAGTAGCCGTCAGCTACGGGTTCGACGGATCGCCGCGCGCCCGGCTTCCTGAATTGGCGGCGGCGATGCTCGGGGCTGGCTGGGGCACGGACTGGCCGCCCGGTCCTTCGGACGGTTCCGCGGGTACGCCTGTGCAAGCCCTGGCTGGGCAGGATGGATGGCGTTACGGAAAACCCCAGTGGGTGCCGGTCAGCGGGCTGTCCCGGCCGCCGGGTCTGCATCGCACGCCAGGGGGAAGCCTGCCGGGCGCGCTGCGACCGGCAACGGCGGTCCGCGGCACGAGCCGGGGCCAGCCAGTGGTAGCGATGACGCCGCTCCTGTCCACGACCCAGGAGCGGTACTCGCCGCACCACTTGCCACGTGAGTCCGAGCGGATGCCTACGCCCCGCTACGTGCCCCTGCAGGTCACCGGCATCGACGTTGACGACATGGAGCAGGCGGCCCTGGCCAGCCACGAGCGCGCCGTCACCATATCGATCTCGCTCCAGTACCACGTGAACCTGGACACCAGCATGCGCCCCGACCGACTGCGGAAGCGGCTGCTCCCAGTCTGGAACGGACTCCGCTAACTCAGTACTCCGCTGACTCAGTACTTCTCCGGGATATAGCGCAACGGTAGTTTCGGCTCGGTGTAGCCGGAGGCCGGCTGCCGCCTGGGCAGTTTCACGTCCCGCTGCGCCAGTGGCTCATACGGAACCTGGCTGAGCAGGTGGCTGATGATGTTCAGCCGGCCGCGCTTCTTGTCGTCGGTGTGCGCGACGTACCACGGCGCCCAGGCGGTGTCGGTCGCGGCGAACATCGCGTCTCTGGCCCGGGAGTAGTCGTACCAGCGACTGTAGGACTTCAGGTCCATGTCGGAGAGCTTCCAGATCTTCCGCGGATCGTTGATCCGGCTCTTCAGCCGCCGGGTCTGCTCGTCGGCGCTGACCTCGAGCCAGTACTTCAGCAGCAGGATCCCGGACTCGACCATGGCCTTCTCGACCGCCGGGACCATCTCAAGGAACCTGGCGGTCTCCTCGGGCTTGCAGAAGCCCATCACGGGCTCGACTCCGGCCCGGTTGTACCAGCTTCGGTCGAAGATGACGACCTCGCCGGCGGCCGGGAAGTGCGGCAGATACCGCTGCACGTACATCTGCGACTTCTCGCGCTCGGTCGGCGCGGGCAGGGCGACGACGCGGAACACCCGGGGACTCACCCGCTCGGTGATGCGCTTGATGGTGCCGCCCTTGCCGGCCGTGTCCCGGCCCTCGAACACGATGCAGATCTTCGCGCCGGTGGCCTTGACCCACTCCTGCATGGCGACGAGTTCGCCGTGCAGGTGGCGCATCTCCTGCTCATACTCCTTGCGCTTCATCCGCGCCGCCGTGCGGTCGTCGTCTCGCTGCCCGGACCGCCGAGCCTGCGCGGGCGCGTCCTCGTGCCGGTCCTTCTTCTTCGCCATGCCGCCACCTCCGACGGTGCCGCGCATCGAGCGCGGTCACGCGGCGTAACCCCCTGAGCATGTTTCTGCCCCGGGGCAGCAGGCGCACACCACCGGTCACAGCCGTTCCGGCCGTCGGCCGGGAAGCCGTGACGCCGGCCCTAGGCCGCGGGACGGGTGGCGCTGGACAGCAGGGCCAGGTCCGCGGCGGACAGCCGGACGTCCACGGCGGGCAGCAGATCGGCAAGCTGCTCCACGGTCCGGGCGCTGGCCAGGGCGGCGGCGACGGTCGGCTGGGTCATCAGCCAGGCCAGCGCCACGGTGGCGACCGAGACGTCGTGCCGGCCGGCCACGGTGTCCAGGGCGGCCAGGGCCGCCAGGCCGGCCGGGTTCAGGTAGGCGGCGGCGTCCTCAGCGCGCTCGCTGGCGGGCAGGTCACGGCCGGCCCGGTACTTGCCGGTGAGGAAGCCGTCGGCGAGCGCCGAGTAGGCCACGCAGGACATGCCCGCACCCGAGACGAGGCTGGCGAGCGCACCCTCATACTCGTCCCTGTGCACCAGGTTGTAGTGCGCCTGGAGCGCGACGAAGGTCGCTGAACCGGCCTGCCTGGCCGCGTCCATGGCGGCGGCGAGGCGTGGCGCCGTGTAGTTCGACGCGGCGATGTATCGGACCTTGCCGGAGCGGACGAGTTCGTCGAACGCCGCCATGGTGTCGTCCAGCGGCGTGTCCGGGTCGTCCTCGTGCGCGTAGTACAGGTCGATATGGTCCACCCCGAGGCGGCGCAGCGAGGCCTGCGAGACCGCCCGGATGTTGTCGGGGGACAGGCCGTGGTCGCGCTCCGACATGCCGACCTTGGTGGCGATCACGACGTCGTCGCGCCGCCCGCGCCTGGCCAGCCAGCGGCCGATGACGGTCTCGGACTCGCCGCCGCTGTTGCCCTCCGCCCACTGGGAGTACGAGTCGGCGGTGTCGATGAAGTTGCCGCCCGCCGCGACGTAGGCGTCCAGGACCGCGAATGACGCCGCCTCGTCGGCGGTCCAGCCGAACACGTTGCCGCCGAGGCAGAGCGGGAAAACCTCAAGGTCGGACTGGCCGATCCGGTTCATTCATGTCCCTTTCACTCCGGGTCCGACGAACCTAGCAGGTCGCCACGGTGAACCCGGAGGGCGCCCTATCCGGCACAAGCCCGGCAAAAGGAATATCGGTCATCTGACGGATTGCGACTTCGCTGCCCAACGGAAAGCATCCGGGTAACCGCCGCGACCCGAGGGAGACCAGTTCCATGGCTGATCGGCTCGTCCTGCCCGGTGTCACGCTGATCGACGGCAGCGGGCGCGATCCGGTTCAGAACGCCGTCGTCGTGATCGATGGCGGGACGATCGTCGCTGCCGGGCCCGCGGTGGAGGTCCGCGCCGATCCCGACTCCCGGGTGCTGGATGTGGCCGGCGCCACGATCATGCCGGGCATCATCGACGCGCACTGCCACCTGGGCGGCGCGTCGTTCCCTGACGAGGATCACTGGGTGCTCGAGGACGACCGGTACCAGGCGATCGCGTCGGCGGCCCAGGCCCGCCGGATGCTCCAGCACGGGGTGACCAGCGTCCGGGACATCTCGGTGAACGGCACCAGGCTGCGGACCGCGATCGCGAAGGGCCTGATCGACGGCCCGCGGATCGTGGCCTGCTGGCGCGGGCTGTCCCGGCGCGGTGGTCACGGCGACGCCCGCGGCGTGCCGGCCGACATGGTCCGCGCCTCGCATCCGTGGGGACACGTGGCCGATGGCGAGGCCGAGGTCCGGGCCGGGGTCCGGGAGGTGGTGAAGCAGGGCGGCGAGTGCGTCAAGGTCTGGGCCTCCGGCGGCGGCCTGCACGACAACGAACCCGAGGACGTGCAGCATTACACCCTGGCGGAACTGAGGGTCATCGTGGAGGAGGCGAACTACGCGAAGGTACCGGTCGCCGCGCACTGCGAGTGCGCCTCCGCGGCCCGGGACGCGGCCGAGGCCGGGGTCTGGTCGATCGAGCACGGCGAGGACCTGGACGAGGAGACCATCGCGCTGATGGCCGCCAAGGGCATCTCGCTGAACCCGACGCTGGTCCTGCTCACCGAGTGGCTGGAGCAGACCAGCCTGTTCGGCGGTCCGTACGGTAAGCCGTACATCCCGGGGGTGACCGACCTGCCGGACGACCCGGAGGAGGTCCGGCGGATGCACCACGCGCACCTGTCGGCCAACCTGATGGCGGCGAAGAACGCGGGCGTGCGGATCGGCGTGGGCAGTGACTCGTACTGCACCGACCTGACGCCGTTCGGGCCGCAGACCCTGAACGAGGTGCACGCCCTGGTGCGGGCCGGCCTGACCGAGATGGAGGCACTGGTCGCCGCGACCCGGTCCGGCGCGGAGATCCTGCGGATCGAGGACCGGGTTGGCACGATCGAGCCCGGCAAGGTCGCTGATCTGCTGGTGCTGACGGAGAACCCGCTGGATGACATAGCGAACCTGAGCCAGCCGAACATGGCGATGATCTTTTCCGGCGGCCGCCTGGTGCCGGCCGGCGGCTAGTCTGGCGGCCTGCCGGGCCCGGCGGCCTAGTCCCGTGGTCTGGCGGCCTCCCGGCCGATGGTGAGCAACTGGATCTGTGAGGTGCCCTCGTAGATCCGCAGCACCCGGCAGTCCCGGTAGAGCCGCTCGATCTCGGAGCCGGCCAGGTAACCGGCGCCGCCGTGGATCTGCAGCGCCGAGTCCACCACCCGGAAACAGGTCTCGGTGGCGACGTACTTGGCGATCGACCCGGCCCGGCGCAGGTCGGCGCCGCGATCCCGCTCGGCTGCGGCCCAGGTCGCGGTGAGCCGGGCGGCCTGAAGCTCGGCGTCCATCTGGCCGAGCAGTATCTGAATCGCCTGGAACTCGCCGATCGGGACGCCGAACTGCTCGCGCTCGGCGGCATACCGGCTGGCCAGGTCCAGGGCGCGGCGGGCGATCCCGTTGGCCATCGCGGCGATGTCGATCCGGGCGGCGTTGAGCACGGTGAGGGCGATCGGGCCGCCCCGGCCCAGGTCGCCGATCAGCGCGCTGGCCGGCAGCCGGACGTCGTCCAGGTACACGGTGTAGGTCGGGGCCGAGCGCAGGCCGAGCTTGTCCTGCGGCGGCGAAAAGCTCACCCCGGGCGTTCCGGCCGGCAGCGCGAACGCGCTGAGCCCGCGGCTGCCCTGGCCGGGCCCGGTGCTGGCGAACAGGGCCAGCACGTCGGCCTCACGGGCGTTGCTGATGAACGTCTTCGAGCCGGACAGCACCCAGCCGTCGCCGTCCTGGCGGGCCACGGTGGCGATGGCGCCGATGTCGGAGCCCGCCCCGGGCTCGGTCAGCGCGAAGGCGGCCACCGCCCGGCCGGAGGCCAGCGGCCGGAGCCAGCGTTCCCGCGCGGCGCCGTCGCCGTACTGGCGGAACACCTCGAGCCCGAGATAGTGCGCCGTATAGATAGAGGCCAGCGCCGCGTCCGCGTACGCGACCTCCTCGATCGCGATGAGTTGCGCGGCGGTGTCCAGCCCGAGGCCGCCGTCGGTCTCGGCCACGCTGATCCCCATGCCATCAAGCTCGCCAAGCCGGCGGACCAGGCCGGCGGGGTAGACCGACCCGGCGTCCCGCCCGGCCGCCCCTGGCAGCACTTCCCGGCGGGCGAACCCGGCGAACACCTCGCGGATCGCCGCGTGCTCCTCGGACTCGCCGGGGATGGCCGGTCCCGCGGCGGTCATGTCCCGGCCCCGGGCCGGTCCTGGCGCGCCGGGTCGGCCAGCACCGGCTCGGCCAGCACCGGGCCGGCCAGCGCCGGCCCGACCTGCTCCCGCAGCAGGTACTTCTGGATCTTCCCGGACGCGGTCTGCGGCAGGTGCGGCAGGGCCAGCACGTATCTGGGCACCTTCTGGTGGCTGACCCGCCCGGCCAGCCAGCCGCGCAGCGCCTCGCCGTCGATCTCCGCGCCGTCCAGCGCCGACACCACGGCGCACGCTTCCTCGCCGAAGAACGGGTCAGGCACGCCGATCACGGCCGCGTCCCGCACACCCGGGTAGCCGCGGATCAGGTCCTCGATCTCGGCCGGGTAGATGTTCTCGCCGCCCCGGATGATCACGTCCTTGAGCCGCCCGACGATCCGCAGGTATCCCCCGGCGTCGATGGTGGCCAGATCCCCGGTCCGGAACCAGCCGTCCGGGGAGATCGCCTCGGCGCTCGCCTCCGGCCTGCCGTGGTACTCCCGCATCACCAGGTAGCCCCGGACCTGGAGTTCACCGCGCTGGCCGACCGGCACGACCTCGCCGGTGGCCGGGTCGGTGATCCGCGCCTCGGCCCACGGCAGCACCCGGCCGACCGTGGTCCAGCCCAGGTCGCCCGGCTCGTCCAGGCCGGTGCCGGAGACCGTCGGGGAGACCTCGGTGGAGCCGTACAGCACCCGGAGTGGCACGCCCCACTCGTCCCGGCAGATCCGGCCGAGCCGGCCGGGGGTCGGCGCCCCGCTGGTGCCGACCAGCCGGAGCGAAGTCAGGTCGGCGCCGCGGCCGCGCTGGGCCTCGGTGAGCGCGGTCAGGATCGTCGGCACCACCTCGAGCACGGTGCAGCGCTCGGTCTCGATCGTGGCGAGCACCTTGCCGGCGTCGAACCGGACCAGCGGCAGATGCGCCGCGCGGGCGGCGACCGCGCCGAGTGCGAGCATCGCGCAGCCCGCGGTGTGGAACAGCGGCAGCGGGTTGCACCACCGGTCGTCCGGCCCGATCCGCCACAGCGCGGCGGACTGCCGGGCGTTGTTCACGATGCCGTGGTGGGTCAGCGCGGCGCCCTTGGGCCGCCCGGTCGTCCCCGAGGTGTACTGGATCTGCGCGACGTCGCCGGTCCGCACCGCGGCGGTGCGCCGGTCCAGGTCCGCCTCGCCGACCGGCGCGGCGCCGGCCAGGAAGCCGGCCAGTCCGGGCACGTCGCCGACCGGGTCGCCGAGCGAGACGATCAGCCGCAGCGCGGGCAGGTCGGCGCGGATCGCGGCGAGTTCCGGCCACAGGTCGAGCCGGGCGAACGCGGGCAGGAACAGGCACGCGGTGGCGCCGGAGTCGGCGAGCACGTGCCGCAATTCGTCCCGGCGGTAGGTCGGGTTGACCGGCACGAGCACCGCGCCGGCCATCGCCACGGCGAACTCGGTCACCAGCCAGTCCGGCACGTTGGGCGCCCACAGCGCGACCCGGTCGCCGGTCGCGACCCCGGCGCCGATCAGGGCCCGGGCCAGGTGGCGGGCGCGATCGTGCAGGTCCCGGTAGGTCCAGCGGACGTTCAGGCCGAGATCGGGGTAGGCCGAGACGATCACGGCGTCCCGGTCGCCGGAGTCCGCGGCAGCCGCCGCGAGCAGGCCGGCCACGGTCAGGTCGGCAAGCTCGACCGGCCCGGCCTCGGGCAGCCACCACGACCAGTCATCCCGCAGTCCCATGATCGTCCTCCCGGTCGCGTTCTCGGCTCCCGCACCGATCATCCGATATCGGGGTGGAACGCCGGTAACGGACCCCGGGTCCGCGCGCTGGACGGCGCGTCCGCTGACCCGAGGCGCATTCCGCTCGGCCGGACGGGCATGGTAGGAACGATCGGTAGATAGCGGCCAGGGGGTGCGGGATGTGGTGCGCGTCATGACGTCGCCGGGGGGTCAGCCGCCGGTGCTCGTGGTCGGGGCGGGGCTGGCCGGTCTGGCCTGCGCGCTGGACCTGGTGGCGGCCGGGGTGCCGGTACGGGCGCTTGAGGCCTCGGACGCGCCGGGCGGCCGGATGCGGACCGACCGGCGGGACGGCTTCCTGCTCGACCGTGGCTTCCAGGTGTTCAACACCAGCTACCCGCAGGTCAAGCGGCGCGTTCAGCTCAGGGCGCTGCGGCTGTCCCCGTTCACCCCGGGCGCGCTGCTGGCCACGGCGAGCGGGCGGACCCGGTTCACCGATCCGACCAGGCGGCCCCGGGAGAGCGGTGACCTGCTGCTGGGGCGGCTGGCCCGGCCCGCCGACCTGGTCGCCCTGGCGGCGATGAGCGCCGCCGACATGCTGTTCCCGGCCCAGCGGATCATCGCCCAGCCGGACCGGAGCACCCTGGCGGCGCTGCGCGCGGCGCGGATTTCCGACGAGCTGATCGAGTTGTTCTTCCGGCCGTTCCTGGCCGGGGTGTTCCTTGAGGACCGGCTGGAGACCTCGGCGCGGTTCTTCCATCTGGTGTGGCGCAGCATGCTGCGCGGCACGCTGTGCCTGCCCCGCGACGGCATCGGCGCGGTCCCGGCTCAACTGGCCGGCCTGCTCCCGGCCGGGACGATCGGCTACGAGACGCCCGTCGCCGGCCTGACCGACGATGGCGTGGCGCTCGCGGACGGCACCGAACTCCCGGCCCGCGCCGTGGTGGTGGCGGCGGGGCCGGCCCAGGCAGCCGCGCTGCTCCCCGGACTCCCGCCGGTCCGGACCCGGATGGTGACCACGGTTTACCACGCCGCGCCATCCGCGCCGCTGGCCGAGCCCACGCTGGTCGTGGACACCGAGCGGACGATCCTGAACACGGTGGTGCTGACTCAGGTCGCCCGCTCCTACTCGACCGACGGCCGGGCCCTGATCAGCAGTTCCGTGCTCGGCGACGCGACCGGCCGCGAATCCGAGATCGTCGCCCGGCTGGCCGGCCTGTACGAGACCGACACCTCCGGCTGGGAGCATCTGGCCAGCTACCCGGTGGCCGACGCGCTGCCCGCGATGCCGTCCCCGTGGCCGCTCACCCGGTCCGCCCGGTACGCCGCGGGCCGGTACGTGTGCGGCGACTACCGGGCCACCGGGTCGGTCCAGGGCGCGCTCGCCTCTGGGACCCGCGCGGCCGCCGAACTCCTCGCTGACCTGGCAACCGTTTAGTCGGCGGTGCTGGCTGACCCGCTCAGCGGGTGCCACGCATGCGCCCGATCTCCTTGCTGATCTGCGCCTCGGTGAACTGCTCCCGGCGGAAGACGTCCCAGGCGTTCAGCACGACGCCGATGCCCCAGCCGACGATCGGGAAGACCGGCCAGAAGAACGCGTGCACGTCGGTGACTGCCCAGATCACCACGAGGAACCCGTTTACCAGGGCGTAGACCAGCAGGTGCGTGTAGAAGTCCCGGCGCTTCCGCAGCCGCCTGACCGCGAGTTCGCGCTCCGCGGCCTGGTCCGGTGGCGCCGTGGTACCGCTCGTCATCGCCCTCACCCCCTCACGGCTGCCACGCTAGGCCGGTCGGTCAGATGGGCGCAGGGGCGATGGTCCCGGCGAAGGGCATCAGCCGCCGAACGGGACCGGCACGGTGTCGAGCACCTCAATCCGGTCGATCTCCTCGGCCGGGACGGCCCGCGGGTCGGCCGAGCAGATCGTGCGGCCGGACCTGGGGTCCGAGCCGATCGCCAATGCCAGATCGGCATCTAGCCGGGACTGCGGCGGCGCGGTCGCCTCGGTGCCGCAGCCTGCCCGGTCCGACCGGCCGCGGACCAGCCGGGACAGTCCGGCCAGCGGGTCGATGATCTCGATCGGGTAGTCCGTGCCGGCCAGTAGCGGCACACCGGAGGCCGCGAGCGCCCGCCACGGGTATGCGGTGGCGGTCCGGTCCGCGCCCAGCGCCGCCGGCACCTGCGCGGCGTCGGTAACCGCGAACGACGGCTGGAGGCAGACGGCGACCCCGAGCGCGGCGATCCGGTCGACCAGGTCGGCGGAGATGACCGCGCCGTGCTCGATCCGGGGCGCGGCGGCGGCGATCGCCCGAGCGTCGCCGCCCCAGGCAAGCTCGTAGGCGTCCAGCACGGTGCCGATCGCCCGGTCGCCGATCGCGTGCGTGGCGATCCGCCAGCCGTCGGCCGCCAGCGGCTCGATCCGCCGGGCCAGCGTCGCCGCGTCCATGAATAGCACCCCATCGGAATCGTCGTCATCGAACGGGGCGCACAGCGCGCAGGTGCGCGGCACCAGCCAGCCGTCGGAGTAGAACTTCACGCCGTCCAGGCTGACCCAAGGCCCTGCATCGGCCCGCCGGGCCCGCAGGTCGGCGCGGCTCGCCTGGGCGGCCAGGCCGCTGGCCAGGTAGACCCGCACCCGGGCGGCCAGCGGACCGCGAGCGGCCAGCGTGCCAAGTGCGTCCAAGTACCACCAGGAGCGCATGCCCATTTCGGTGATCTCGGTAAGTCCGGCAGCGGCCGCCCCGGCCAGGCCGGTGCCTAGTCGGTCGGCCAGCACCTCAACCAACTCGCCGTCGCCGGGTTCCGGGACGTCCATTGGGGTACTCCCGGCTGCCGCGACCTGCTCGTGGAACTGCCGGACGGTGCCGGTCCCTGCCCAGGCAAAGGGGATGCCCGAGGCGTATTTGAGTAGGTGAGTGTGGTGGTCGACCAGCCCTGGCAGTTCGGCGCGGTGGTTGCCGACAAGGTTCATGCCGACTCTCCCTCAACCTCAAAGCAGTTGGCAGTGTCACCATGCGCCGATGGCGGGCCGGTATGCCGGCCCGCCATCGGGGTGATCCAGTGCGTGTTACGGCAGTGACCAGCGCTGGTTGCTGGTGCCCTTGCAGGCCCGGAGCACGACCGCGGTGCCGTTCTTCTTAGACCAGCCTGGGTCTGTCAGGCAAAGGCCATCGGCCTTCAGGACGTATTCACCGTTCTTACGGTGCGTCCATAGCTGCGCCCGGTTGTTCTTGCAGTTGTAGTACCGAAGCGCCGGCACGCCTTTGGCGGACAGTTTCAGCGCGGACAGGCATCCGCCGAGCACTACCAATTCGCCCTTAGGGGTGAAGACCCACTTCTGGGCGGCCGATCCGGTGCAGTGCCAGATGTCGATCTTGTTAAGGACCGACATCAGACCATTGTAGTCAGCGAGGCACTTTCCTGCGAAGCCCGTGATCGGCTTTCCGGAAACCTTGTTGACCTGCCACGAGAAGGCCATCCTAGCTGACAGGCCGATTGCATCATGGACTCGGGCTGTCACCCTGTAGCTTCCGGCGGCCGAGGGAGTTCCAGTGACCATTCCGGTAGATGAGTTGACTGACAATCCCTTCGGCAGGCCACTTACCCGCCAGGTCAACCGCGATCCTACGAATGAGGTCCCCAATAGCTGCAGGTGAACCGGATTGGTCGTGAAGGCCAGCTGGTGGCCTGGGCTCTGGGCCTCGACCTTGTCCAGGCCCTTGGACGTCGTGAGTACGCACGAGTTGGTGGCGTTGCTCCACAGCGACTGCATGGCGAACTTGCCAGTAGCTAGTGTTACGTTGCCGGCCGGGTCGAGGCCGCCCCATAGCTGGCCGCCCCAGGCGCACTTGTCACCGATCTCTCCGCCGGAGATGAAATCCTTCAGGTCGACCCAGCCGCCTCGCTGGTAGGGCTGTCCTGGAGCGGCTGGCTGCGGTGGGTATGGGTCTGTGATTGTTTCGGCGTATTCATGCCCGCCGACAATGCTCCATCCGTCATTGACGCCGACGGAGTTGGTGTTGACGAAGTTCTGGCCGCAACCCTGCTGGGCGTCGAGCAAGTACGGCAGGTTGGTGTAGGTCACGTTGGCGCCGGGAACGCCGGTGTTGGCGTGCCAGGCACAGTAGACACCCGAGCCGTTGAAGCAGGTCGGTGCGTAGAAGCCCTGCGGGCATGTGCCGGTCTGGGTGGCAACGATCACCTGAGCATTGACCTGATCGGTGATGTCGTGCGCCTGAGCGAACGCCGTTGCCTCAGCCGCCAGGGCGGTCTGGCCGAGGCCGGACATCGGGACGCTGGTGTCGGTCCAAACGCCCATGTACACCGATCCGGTGAAATTCGGCTTCCCGCCGGCCGAATCACTGTACTGGGAGGTGATCGTAGACCAGGAATCCTGTGGCGTAGCACCAAGGCCGCTGTAGAAACTCTCCAGGTAGGCCGCGCTGGCTGGGCCGGTACCGGTGCTCCAGTCCGGGCCCCAGAGCAGCAGGTAGATGTGCGGGCTGGTTTGTACCGGGCCGCCGTGGTAGCTCAAGTTGCAGTTCGGCTCGGTGCACTTGGCGCTGGCGGCGCCAGGGCCCTTCGGGCCCTTGCCGCGCGCGTATTCGATGCCGGAGATCGGGTGGTGACCGGCCCGCTTGACCGCCGCCAGTGCGGCCGCGTACCGGCGGTGCAAGTTGATGACGTGCACACCGGGGAGGGCCGTGTGGGCCGACTGGGTGGCTGCCTGGGCAGGTGCCGTGACGGCGACAGTGCCGACGGCTCCGACCAGGGCCGCAGCGGCTATCCCAAGCCGCGCGAGCAAGGGGCGTCTGAGCATAAAGAGACTCGCTTCCTATCAGCGCGATTGCCCACCAGTGACGTAAGCGGAACCTAGGGGCAGGGTGGAGCATAGCGGTAGCAGAATCGCCAAAGCAATACACATGCCGGTGGGCAAATATGTGACTTTTAGATTATATAGTGATCGTGTGGTGAGCCCACCGACTGAGCCTCACCCGGCGGGGTCGCTTACCTGCGCGGGCGGCGGCAGTCACCCGGCAGGGCCTAGACTGCGGCGCCATGGAGAACGAGGCGGCGACTCAGCGGCAGCCCGGCACGCCCCCGGCGGCCAGGCGCGTACCGGTGCGGCGGACGCACCACGGCGACATCGTCGTCGACGAGTACGCCTGGCTCGAGGACAAGGAGAATCCGGACACAATCGCGTTCCTGACGGCTCAGAACGCCTATACCGAGGCAGTGACGGCCGGGCAGGCGGAATTGCGGGAGGCGATCTTCGGCGAGATCAAGGCGCGCACCAAGGAGACCGATCTCTCGGTGCCCTCCCGCAAGGGCGGCTACTGGTACTACACCCGCACGGTCGAGGGCCAGCAGTACCCGGTCTACTGCCGCCGGGCCACCGGCCCGGCAGGCGAACGACCGCCGATGGCGGACGACGGCGCGCCGCTGCTGGGGGAGGAGATCCTGCTCGACGGCAACGAACTGGCCGGCGGGCAGCCCTACTTCGCCATCGGCGCCTACCAGGTCAGCCCCGACGGCACCAGGCTCGCCTACTCGACCGACTACGCCGGCGACGAGCGGTTCACGCTGCGGATCAGGAACCTGGTGACCGGGCGGACCGAGCCAGACGAGATCCCCGGCACCTACTACGGCCCGGCCTGGTCAGCCGACGGCACCGTGCTCTTCTACGTGACCGTGGACGACGCGTGGCGGCCGTACCGGATCTGGCGGCACCGGCTCGGCACCCCGGTGGGGGACGACGAGATCGTCTATACCGAGACCGACGAGCGGTTCTTCACCGGCATCTGGCTGACCCGCAGCGAGCGGTTCCTGGTGATCGCCAGCGAGTCCAAGCTGACCAGCGAGTGCCGGCTGCTCGACGCGGCCGATCCAGCCGGTGAGTTCCGGGTCGTCGCTCCCCGCCGGCAGGGCGTGGAGTACGGCGTCGAGCACCAGTCCGGCCCCGACGGCGCCGATCGGCTGCTGATCCTGCACAACGACGGCGCCGAGAACTTCGAACTGGCCACCGCGACCCTGGACGACCCGAGCGCCTGGACGCCGCTGATCCCGCACCGCGCCGACACCAGGCTGGTCGACGTGGACGCGTTCCGCGACCACCTGGTGGTGTACTTCCGCCGGGACGGCCTCACCGGCCTGCGGATCATCGGGGCGGACGGCGCCGACCACGAGGTCGCCTTCGACGAGCCCGTCTACACCGTCGCGCCCGGGGCGAACCCCGACTACGAGTCGCGGCTGTTCCGGCTCGGCTACGCCTCGCTGCTGACGCCGGACTCGGTCTACGACTGCGACACGGCCACTGGCCAACTCACCCTGCTGCGTCGGCGTCCGGTCCTGCCGCTACCGGATGGCACGCCGTACCGCAGCGAGGACTACGAGCAGCACCGGGAGTGGGCGACGGCGCCGGACGGCACCCGGGTGCCGATCTCGTTGGTCTGCCGCAAGGGCACGCCAAGGGACGGCAGCGCGCCGTTCCTGCTGTACGGCTACGGCAGCTACGAGCACTCGTCCGACCCGTACTTCTCGATCCCCAGGCTGTCGCTGCTCGACCGCGGCTTCGGCTTCGCGATCGCGCACATCCGCGGCGGCGGCGAGCTTGGCCGCCGGTGGTACGAGGACGGCAAACTGCTTCGCAAGGTCAACACGTTCACCGACTTCATCGCCTGCGCCAGGCATCTCGCGGCGGTCGGCTGGACCAGCCCGGACCGCCTGGTCGCCCGCGGCGGATCGGCCGGCGGCCTGCTGATGGGCGCGGTGGCGAACCTGGCGCCGGACGCGTTCGGCGGCATCGCCGCTCAGGTCCCGTTCGTGGACGCGCTGACCTCGATCCTGGACCCGTCGCTGCCGCTGACCGTGACCGAGTGGGAGGAGTGGGGCGACCCGCTGCACGACCCGGACGTCTACGCCTACATGAAGTCCTACACGCCGTACGAGAACATCTCGGCGACCCGGGCGTACCCGCCGATCTTCGCGCTCACCAGCCTGAACGACACCCGGGTCAGGTACTGCGAGCCGGCCAAATGGATCGCCAGGCTGCAGGCGACCGCCACGGGCGGGCCGTTCCTGCTGAAGACCGAGATGATCGCCGGGCACGCCGGGCGGAGCGGGCGCTATGACGCCTGGCACGAGGAGGCGATGCTGCTCGCCTGGATCGTGGTGACCGCCGGAGGCTCGGACTGACCGGCCCCGGCGATGCGCGCGGCCCGGTGGGCCACCGGTAACCCCGGTCAATCGCCCTCGGTCACCGACCAGGGCGAAGCCTGTCATCTCCGCAGGTCAGTTCCGGTTGCGGCGGACTTAGCGGCGCATATCCAGGTCCTGAGCCCGCGCCTCATTTCGCAGGTCATCGGCGCGTCGGAGGCGGCAAAGACCCTTGAGCCAGGGCGTATTGACGCAGAATGGTGCCCGTACCAAGCAATGGTGCGCCTCAACTCCCGCCCGGGTTGGAGCAGCGGATCAGGCGGAGGTGTAATGGCCACGGGCAACCAGGTGCTGCCCGGTGCCCCGGCGACAGCCGAGCGAGCAGTGACCGCCGAGCCAGCGCAGCAGTGGCTGCGCCGGGGCGCCGGCGGTCGCTGGCTTGTCTGGGCGCTGCGCGGTGTGGCCTGGCTCGTGGTGCTGCTGGTGGGCTATCGCGGCGTGCTCGCGATCATCGCCGGCCCGTCCGCCCGTCCGGCCCCGGCCCGGATCCCGGCCGCGACTCCGGCCCGCCTGGCCCCGGCCAGGCCCTCCCCGGCAGTTGGCGCCTCCGGCGACCATGGCTTCCCGGCCGCGCTTGCCGGTGCTTACGCGCTCGAGTTCGGGCAGGTCTATCTCGGCGTCAGCCCGGCAGGCGCGGCCAGGCGCGCGGCCAGCCTGGCCAGCTTCCTGCCGCCCGGCGCCGACCCGGGACTCGGCTGGAACGGCGCGGGCACGGTGACGGTGCAGTCCGTCCAGGTGGCCGGGATCAGCGTCCGCGACGCTCACGACGCGGTGGTGACCCTGCTCGCCAGGATCAACGGGCATCTGATCGAGCTTGGCGTGCCGATCTACGCCGCCCGGGGCAGCCTGGTGGTGTCCGGGCAGCCGGCGCTGCTGCCGGCGCCGGCCAGCGTGACGCCCCCGGCGGGCCTGGACAGCACCGCGGGCCGGCCGGCGAGCGCGGCGATGCGGTCGTTCCTGGCCGGCTTCTTCCGTGCCTTCGCCAGCAGCCGGGGACTAGGCGCTTACCTCGGCCCCGGCGTGCACCTGACCGGCCTGGGCGGAGCGGTCACGCTCGGCCGGGTCGTCCGGGTGCTCGTCCCGGCCGCCGGGCCGGCCGGGACGATGCGGGTCACCGTCGCCTGGCTGGCCGGGAGCGGGACCGGACGCGCGGCCGCGGCCGGTCAGCCGGGCACGGCCCGGATCACCATGACCTATGCGCTGACCCTCGTCCGGCTCGGCGGGAGCTGGGACGTGCGGTCGATCGGCGCGGCGACCCCATGAGCGAGGTTGCCAGCATGACCCCCTGCCGCCAGCGCGGAGCCCCCGTCTCCCGCGTGCAGCACCCCCGGAGTGAGCGATGCCAGCACATCTAGCCAGCCTGGCCGCGAGTTCGGCGCTCAGCAGCACCGGACTCGTGTCCTATTTGCAGAACCTGTTCGGCCCGCTGTTCCTCGGGATCGTGGGCATCGTCGCCATTTTCTTCCTGTTTACCCGCGAGATAATTCGTTTTGTGCAATTCTTCATTCTCGCGGTGGCCATTGCCGTGATCTTCTACGTCCCGGGAATCGTGCGATCGCTCGCGATCGGAATCGCACACGCGCTGGGCGTGCATTAGCCGCTGATCGGGAAACCGCCATCGGCGGGCGAAAGGAGACCACGAGGTGGAATTGCCCACCTACACCAGTATCTGGCGAATAGAACGACGGCTGTACAAGCTGTACGACTTCCGGCTGCCCATCCCGCTGCCGGTCGGCCAGATAACGGTGTTCGCGGGCATCTGCCTGCCGTACGTGGCGATCCTCGGCCTGCTCGGCGTTCCGTTCAGCCACACCCTCTTCTGGCTCTACGTGCTGCCCCCCGGCCTGCTCACCTGGCTGGTGACCCGGCCCGTGCTCCAGGGCAAGCGGCTGCCCGAACTGCTCCGGTCTCAGGTTCGCTATCTCGCCGAACCGCGACTGCTGTGCCGGATGGCGCCGTTCGCCGAGCGCGACGTCGTGGTGGTGACCGGCCGGGTCTGGCGGATCGTCCCGGCGACCCGCGCGGCGCGGGCCAAGCCCGTGCCGCAGCGCCGGATGTCCGATCGGTTCCTGACCGGCCGACGGCCTGAGACGGCCGGCCTGCCGGGCACGGACGTCGCGGACCCGCGGCGGCGCGGTCCGGCCTGGCTGGCCCCGGCCCCGGATCCCGCGGTGGCGGGGCCCGAGGTGGCAGAGCGTGCTGTGGCGCAGCCTGCGGTCGCGCCGGTAGCCGCCGAGGCCGAGCCGGCCTGGGCCGCCGGACCCCCGACCGCCACCTTCGTTGACGTCGATCGGGCGCCGCGCCGCCCGTGGGTCCCCGGGCCCATGCCGTCGCGCCGGCCGGCCGCGGCGGGCCAGGCGGACTCGGGCCAGCAGCCAGGTGCCGACGGCGGCTCCGATTCTCCCGATGCGACAGATGCCGCGCGTGCGCCGGAAAACCTGCCCGAGCAGCAGTCGCAGCCGCAGCAGCAGCCGCAGCCGGAGCGTGGGCCGGATTCCGCTCGCGGGCCGGAACCTAAGCCGGCGCCGCAGGCGCGGGGTGAGCAGGCGCGGTATGAGCCGGGTCCCAGCCGCCGGCGGGACGCCGGCCACGCCCCGGAGCAGGCCCGGGCCACGTCAACGAGCGGGCCCGCCCGCCGTGTCGTGGCCACTGGCCAGCGGACCGGCAGGCCGATCAGCGTCGAGCAGGCCCTAGCCGGTAAGGCCGCTCGCCGCGGGCAGCCACCCGGCGGCCGGGCAGTGCCGGTTCCCGGCGGCGATCGGCCGGGCGGTCAGGACCAGTTCCAGCGGGACCGCGCCCGGGTGCGGCTGCCGATCGCAGCGGCCCGCCGGGTCGTCGTGCTCGGCTGCACCGTCGGCGCCGGGCAGACCACGACCGCGCTGTTCTGCGCCGAGGTGCTCGCCAGTCTGCGGTCGGACCCGGTCGCGGTGCTCGACCTCAACCCGGCGCCGGCCGGCCTGACCGCGCTGGCCGCCGCCCGGCCAGCGCTGAGCCGGGCCGCCGCGCTCGGCGCGTCCCGGCTCGCGGTGCTGACCGCGAGCGGCGCGGGCGAGCGTGCCGCGGGGGCCGTCGGGGACGGACCGGCGCCCGGCAGCCCGGGCACCGGCCATCCGGGCACCGGCCATCCGGAGACCGGACCCATCCCGGCCGGGGCACTGACCGGGTCCGGGGGACCGGCTGCCGACCTGGAGCGGTTCGCGCGCGCCGCGGCCGGGCGGCGCCTGGTGCTCGCCGACCCGGCGGCGGGCAGCGTGCCGAGGCTGCTCGGCATCGCCGATCAGCTTGTCCTGGTCGCGCCCGCCAGCGACGCGGCGGCCAGTGCCATCGCGATGACACTGGAGTGGCTGGAGGCACACGGTCACGCCGATCTGGTGCACGGCGCGATCGTGGTCGTGAACGGCGCCAGCCGACGCAGCATGAGCCACGTGCAGCAGGCCGAGCGGATCTGCGTCGGCAGGTGCCGGGCGATCGTCCGGATCCCCTGGGACGACCAGTTGAACCGGCAGCAGCAGGCGTCGCCCGCTGCCAGCGGCGCCGGTCGCCCGGACCCGGCCGCGGGCGGCCGCCAGCGCTGGACCGGAGTGCTTGACCCGGCAACGTTCGGCGCCTACAGCGCGCTGGCTGGCGTGCTGGTCGCGGCGCTCGCCAGCCAGCGCGGCGCGGACGAGGCGGCCGCGGACCGCGGCCAGGCCCGGGTCGGCGCGGTGGACCGATGAGCACCAGGACCAGTCGCCGCCGGACCCGGCTCGCGATCCGGTACTTCGACGACCGGATCGTGCTGACCGAGTCGCACGCCTGGGCGTACTTCCGGGTGCCGACGGTGTCGTATGAGTTCCTCACCGACGCCCAGCGCGAGGCGCTGGCCACCAACCTGACCGTCGCGCTCGCGGCGATCCGGATGGCCGACGCCGAGGTGCACCTGCGGATCGCGCACCGGTCCTACCCGGCCGCGGAGTGGGCGACCGGCTTGCACGCCACCTCCGACGACGGGCCGGGCTGGGTGCCGTACCTGGATGAGATGTACCGGCAGGTGTGGGCGAAGGACTTCTGGACGAAGGAGGTCTACCTCGGCGTCCGGCTTGGCCAGCGCGGCGTCCGGGCCCAGCTAGCCGGCGGCCTGCTGGCTCAGTTCGGCAGTGTCTCGCGAGCGGGCGAGCAGGTGCTCGGACTGGAGGACGACGCGGTGCCGACCGCCGAGGTCGGCAAGTGGACCGACCAGGCCGAGCGGGTCGGCCGCGCCCTGGCGGCCAGCGCCCTCGCGGCCAGGCACGCCTCCGCCGCCGAGATCGGCTGGCTGTTCCGGCACGCGGTGGCCGGGCCGCTTGGCGATCAGGCGCCGTCCGCCACGGCCCGACGCCGGTGGGGGCTCGGCGAGATCGAGGCGCTGGTCGAGGGCGAAATCCACAACGGCCGGACGATGCTGCGGATGGTCCAGTCGGACGGCGAGTCCTGGACGTCGTTCCTGTCCTTCGCCAGGTTCCCTGACGTGATGTACTTCCCGGACGGCGAGCCGTGGCTGCACTACGCCGACTCGCTGCCGTTCCCGGTCGAGGCCAGCCTGCGGATGCGGTTGATCCCGCCGGCCAGGGCGAGCCGGGACGTGAGCCGCCGCCTGGCCCACGCCAGGGACATGGACGTGCACATCCGCGAGGCCGGCGCGGACCTGCCGCTCGCGCTGGCCGAGCAGATCGAGGCCGCGCGGATGCTCGAGCACGGGATCACCAAGGAGCGGCTGCCGTTCGTGTACGGCTGGCACCGGCTGGCCGTGACCGCGCCGGACCGGGACCTGTGCGTCCGCCGGGCCGAGGCGGTGATCGAGCACTACCGCGACATCGGCATCGATGTGGTGAATTCGACCGGTGACCAGTTGTCGCTGTTCGCCGAGTCGCTGCCGGGCGAGAAGGTCAGGCTCGCCTCCTACCTTCAGCGTCAGCCGCTCTACACGATCGCCGGCGGCATGCCGACCGCGACCGTCGATCTCGGTGACCGGGCCGACGGGGCGGGCGGCTGGGTCGGCCCCTACATCGGCGAGACCGTCGGCCGGGCCAGGTCGGTCGTGCAGTTCGACCCGCTGGTCGCCGCGGCCAGGAACCGGCCGACCGCGGTCGCGATCACCGGCGAGCCAGGTGGCGGCAAGACCACCCTCGCGCTGCTGCTGATCCTGCAGATGGCGCTGCGCGGCGTGACGGTCGCCGTGATCGACCCGAAGGGCGACGCCGAGTCGCTGGTCCGGTGGCTCACCGAGCGCGGACGCCGGGCCCGGGTGCTGCCGCTCGGCAGCGCCGCGGCCGGACTGCTCGACCCGTTCTCGTTCGGCGACGATCTCGCCGAGCGCCGCACGATGGCCGCGGAGACGCTGCGCCTGCTGCTGCCCAGCATGAGCGAGGAGCGGGAGAGCGCGATGATCCAGGCGGTCGGCGCGGTCGCGGCCGGCGACCGGCCGAGCCTCGGCAAGGTGGTCGAGCACCTGGAAGCGGCCAGCGACCCGGCGTCGAAGAACCTTGGCGCGGTGCTGCGGTCGATGTCGGAAATGCGCCTGGCCCGGCTGTGCTTCGCCCCGTCGGGCGGGGACCGGATCGACGCGCAGGGCTGGACCACGGTCTTCACCCTGGCCGGGCTGACCCTGCCCGACGTCACGCTCCAGCGCGAGGACTACTCCTACGAGCAGCGGCTGTCGGTGGCGCTGCTGTACCTGGTGTCGCAGTTCGCCCGGCGACTGCTGAACGGCATCGACCGCCGGCTGCCGAAGGCGATCGTGCTTGACGAGGCCTGGGCGGTCACATCGACGCCGCAGGGCGCCAAGCTGATTCCCGAGGTGTCCCGGATGGGCCGGTCCAGGAACACCGCGCTGATCCTGATCTCCCAGAACGCCGGTGACCTGCTCAACGAGCAGGTCACGAACTCGCTGTCGGCGGTGTTCGCGTTCCGTTCCACCGACCGGTCCGAGGTGGCGAACGTGATGTCGCTGCTCGGCGTCGAGGCGAGCGAGGAGCACCAGGCGGTGCTCCGCAGCCTGGGCAACGGGGAATGCGTGTTCCGGGATCTGGACGGCCGCGCCGGGCGGATCGCGATCGACCTGATCTCCGACGAATTGCGCCAGCGCCTGGACACCAACCCGACCAGGTCCGCGGCGGACCGGGCGCCGGTCGCGGCGCCTGAGCCGGTCGTGGCGCCTGAGCCGGTCGTGGCGCCTGAGCCGGTCGTGGCGCCTGAGCCGGTCGTGGCGCCTGAGCCGGTCGCGCCGGTCCCGGTCCCGGATCAGCCGGCCGCTCAGCCGGAACGGCCGGCTCCGGCGCAGACCGCCCCGGGCACCGGGTGGCCCGGCGGCATCGGCTGGCCAGGGGCGACCCGGGCGGCCGCGCCCAGGGCGTCGGCGCCGCCCGGTGTCGTGCCCCGTCAGGCCGATCACCCCCCATCGCCCTAGCCGCACGCGTCCGACCCCCCACGTAGGAGCTTCCCCGATGCGCAGACTCAGCCGCCTGCCCCGCCTGGCAGTCGTCGTGCTGATGCTCGCCCTCGTGGTCGCCGTCGGCGCGCGGCTATCTGGCCAGCCGGCCGGGTCCGGCGGCGGGCCCGTGACGGCCACCACCACCGCCGCGGTCCTCCCGGCCGCCGGCGGCCCGTGCTCGGTGCCCGGGATCGGCGACATCGGCGGACTGCTCGGGTTCTGCTCGCTCGGCAACTCCGGCCTGACCGGCGCGCTCAACAACCTGTGCCAGCCCGGCGTGCCGCAACCGGAGTCGGCCACCACCGGAGTCGACTCGCTGATCCGGCCGCCCGCCGGGCAGGGCAGCCACCTTGCCACCCCGTACAACGAGTACGGCATGTCCGGCCAGTACTGGACCGCGACCAACCTGCAGTGCTCGGACATGACATCGCTGATCGGCAACGACGTCGCCGGGATGCTGTTCGACTTCGCCAAGTCCATCGATCGCGTGACGATCACGGTGTACCAGTCGGCCGCGGGCGAGGGGATTCTCGGCTGGCTCCAGAACGTGACCGACAGCCTGATCACCGGTCTGGGCAACGCGATCTACTTCCCCTACGTCGCGGTCGTGGTGATCCTCGCCGCGATCTGGCTGGCCTGGCAGGGCCTGATCCGCAAGCGTGGCACCAGGACGATCGAGGGCACCGTCTGGATGGTGCTCGCGTTCGCCGCGGCGATCTGGCTGATCGGCCGCCCGGCCGACTTCACCGGCCTTGGCCGGAGCGTCTCGGACGGAATCAGCACCACCCTGAACGCGGCCTTCGCGAACCTGCCGAGCCCCGGCCAGGCCAGTTGCCTGCCGGTCGGCCCGCACGACCCGCAGATCAGCCAGCGCAGCTTCAGTTACACGGCCGGCCCGACCGTGGTCGACCAGAACGCCAACGAGCTGTGGACGGTGCTGGTCTGCAAGCCCTGGCTGGACGGCGAATTCGGCACCACGGCGTACGCGACCGGCGGCGGCCGGGCCACCCCGGTGAACACCTACGCCAGGCAACTGCTCTGGGCCCAGGCGATCGCGGCGAACGAGCGGCCTACACCCGCTCTGATCCAGGCCAAGCAGGCGGCCTACGTGGGCATCGCGCAATCCATCAGGCAGCAGAACCCAGCGATCTACCCGCTGTTCCAGGGCAAGCAGTGGACCACCAGGCTGGAGATCGGGTTCGCGGCGCTGCTCGCGGCGATCGTGGCGGGCGTGCTGGTGCTGTTGATCTCGGTGACCCTGATCCTGCTGAAGCTAGGGTTCCTGCTGCTGCTCGTGGTCGGGCCGTTCTTCCTGCTGGTGGGCACCCATCCGGGCTTCGGCCGGGTCGTCGCGATCCGCTGGTTCGAGATGCTGATCGGCGTCCTGCTGAAGCAGGCCGCGGTGGCACTCGCGCTCAGCGTGCTGCTGTACTGCTACGCCCTGATCATGGGCACGAGCGACGCCGTCCTGCCGTGGGCGCTGAAGATCCTGATGATCACCCTGGTCACCGTGGCCGTATTCATCTACCGCAAGCCGTTCCAGCACCTGTTCGCCGCCGTCGGCTACGGCGCGATCGGGTCGACTGCCCGGGCCGAGGCCGACCTCGCCCGGGCAGCGGCGGGCGCCCGGGCGAACACCACCACCGCGGCCACCGCGCTGGTGCCCGGATTCGCGGCCTACCGGATAGCCAAGTGGGCGCGGCGTAACCCGGCGCAGGCGGCCGGACTGGCATTGGGCGCGGCGACCGCTGGCGCGACGGGAGTGGCGGCCGGAATGGCCGCCGGGGCCGACGGGTCGGCGGGGGCCGGAGCGGGCCACGAGGCCGTGGTCGGCGGCCCGGACGTCGCTGCGGCCGGCAGCCAGGCCACGGTGGCCGGCCGGGCCCAGGCCTACGGCGCGTCGGCCGGGGCACCCGCGACAAGCCAGGCGCCTCCGCTCCGGCTGCCGTCGACGGCCGGAGCCCCGGCGGCCGCGGGAGCAGCGGCGTCCCGCTCCGGCACGGGCGGCACGTCCGCGCGCACCCGACCGGCCAGCCGTCCGGCAACCTCCGGCGGCCCGCCCGCGTTGCCGCTGACCCGTACCGGCGGCGCCGTACCGGCGGCCGGTCCTCCGGCGGCCACTGCGCCGCCGCCCCGCACCTCGCCGCCCCGCACCCCGCCACCCAGCCCTCGGACGGCCGGCCCTCGGACGCCCGGTACCCCGTCGGGCCGCGGTTCGGGCGGGGGGCGCCCGGGAACCGGATCGGCGCCCGGCACCGCGCCCAGGCCCGGGTCGGCGGGCCGGCCCGGCCCGCGTGCCCCCCGCCC
>JAJYTW010000307.1 GCA_021792855.1 Actinomycetes bacterium | reverse complement strand
GCAAGGCCGAATGCGGACGGTGACGGCGTCGGTGAGTCGTGGGCGGGAAAGCCGCATGCACGGTTCGGCGGGCGGGGGCTAGAAGCGGGGCAGACCTGACCGCGAACGCCGGGGTGGAGCAACCGGCCGGGAAGCCGGCGGCACATGAAGGCCTCCAGCCCTGGACGTCAGCGAGCCAACACGTCAGTCCCCGACCCTACCCGACCTTGGATGGGTGGCCAGGGACACGGCAAAGTCGTATTCATGCAGCTTGAAGTAGCTTGAGGGTTCGCTGCGGGTCGCGGGCGTGGTGGCGGTTGGCGGCGGCGATGGTGGCGTGGCCGTCCAGGCGCAGGATGCTGATGGCCAGGCTTCTGAGCGATGCCATGACCCGGGGTGCGTTTCCCGTCCTGACCAGCGATTTGTCCTCCAGGTAAGTCACGTCGCGGGCCCAGTGGAGCTTGTTTTCTATGTGCCAGTGGCCGCGGACCCAGGCGGCCAGGGTCGCAGGGCTGGCGCGCCGGTCGCTGGTGATGAGGTAGACGACCTCGACGGTCTTCTTGCCGTTCCTGGTGACCGTCCGCCGCAGCTGGGCAACCTGGGCGGCGCCCTCGAACTCGATCCAGGAGGGCGTGAGCACGACCTTGATGGTGCGCCGTGCCCGGCGGCCGTGACCGGTGCTGACCGCCGATGAGGCGGGGACGGCGGCCCAGGGCAGGTTCCTGAGCTGGCGGTACAGGGTCGGCATGTTGGCCTTGACGGTCATCACGTAGTCGGCGCCGCGGCCGATGATGGCCTTCGCGGTGTCGTGCTGGGCGTGCATCGCATCGAGCGTGCAGACTGCGCCGGCCAGGTCGGCGAACGCCGCCAGCAGGTCCCGTACCGCGGGGATCTCGTTGGACTTGCCGTCCACGGCGACCTGGCCCAGGACCGCGGCCAGGGCCGCGACCAGGTGCGGGGCCTTCCCTGCCTTGCTCCTCGCGCCGCGGACGGTCTTCCCGTCGATGGCGATGACCAGCCGGCCGCCGGCCCGCGCCGCCCTCGTGTGCAGCCAGGCACCGAGCGCCCGGTCGAGGGCGTCGGCGCTGACCAGGGCGAACGCGCGCCGGAACGTCGATTCCTCCGCCGCGCCGCGATCCGCGCCCAGCACGGCCAGCGCTTCCGGGCCGGCGTCGGCGGCCCACTGCCCGATCGCCGCGAACGACCTCGAGCCCGCGATCACCGCCGCGACGCCGACGGCCAGCAGCCCCGCCAGCGGGTGCCGGCGGCCGCGCCTCTTCCGCGGGTCCGGCACCTGGGCAAGGAGGTCAAGCAGGTACTGGCTGCGGGCAGCCGCGATAGGCGAAGATGGCATCGGCGGGCGGGTGTCCCTTGTGGCAGGCGATGGCGGGTGTGAGAACTTCCATCGTTCCGCCCGGGCCCTGCCCGCCACTCCCAGACACGCCGGGCACATCACCCGCCCTTACGACACCGCAGGTCACAGCCTCAATTCACGACTTTGCCGGGTCCCTGGCCCCGTGGCGACGAGAATATGAGCCACGTTCTCTACCGGCGCAGCTGATAGATGGCCACATGCCTAGTGCGGACGATGAGGCGCCAGGAACGGGAGTGCCCGAGCGAGGAGATCAGCGTGGCAAAGCTATGCGGAGTGGTCACGCCGTCCGATGCATTGTATGCGTACATGTTCGAGGTAACCAGTACGTACGCCTCCTGCTCCGGTGTGGTGCGGGCTCTGGCGGTGGCGGCTAGCAGATTGGCGACCCCGGCCGTGGCTGGCTTCGCGCCAAGGAATCCGCCCTGCCCGAAGATCGGTGAAAGCGTAAAGAGGTAGTACCTCGCGGTATCGGCCACAGGCGCGTTGTCTATGGGCAGCCAGACCAGTCCGGGGGTCGCATGGCGCCAGAACGCTGTCATGGTTGCCACTTCTTGCGGCGGCATGACGTTATAGGAGTCGTCCCCGAAGAACGCCGGGAAGAAAAGTGTAAGTGCGATGCCGAGCGCCAGCGGAATCCGGAGCACTCTGAGGGCGGATGCCGCTGGCCGACTACGCTGCCTGCTCGATCCCTGGCCGTCCTGCGTGTCTTCCTCGGTGTCTGCTGGTGTGTCAGCCGCACTATCAGCGGTGCTGGATGTCCGGATAGCCCTGGCGACCGGAGCTATGGCCATCGAGGCGAGTGCCGCCGCCCAGGGGAGGGAGAAGAGGTAGACCCGCAGGATGCCCTCGTGGCCATAGTCAGAAATGGCCAGCACCCCGAACGGGGAGTAGGCGAGCAGCACGAGCGTCAGGACCAGGACCTTCGAGCGCCGGGAAAGCCAAGCTCCCAGCGCGGAGAGTACCCAGATGAAGGCAGCGAGGGCCTCCGATGCGCGCTGGACGAACTGCTGCGCAGGTGCGACCTGGCCAGCCGAGAACGATGGCGGGAACGCGTTGTGCAGCAGGTTACCGATGCTGAAGACAGCATAGTGACTGGCGACGTAGTGATAGTGAGGTATGAAAAACGCGAGCGCTATCGCCAGCATGGCAAGCGGCAGCCAGCGCGGGCGAATCAGGCGGAAGGCCGCAAGGCAAGCGAGCTGGCCGGCCAGGATATAGGGCGAGAGCTCATGTGTGAAGGTCAGCACGAAGAAGGTCAACAGCACGGTCACGATTACCATCGATACCCGCGGCAAATCAGTCCGGACCGGGGCGGCTGGGCCCGGCGTAGCCTCATCGCGAGGACGTCGCAGTCGGCCGGCTGCCCTTTCTGGCAGCAAGGTCCACTCGCTGCCCGCATACAGCCAGCGGAGCGTGATGGCCGTGACTCCCAGCACGAGTACGGTGCCAAGCGCTTGCGGGGAGAAGTAGTCCTGGCCGACCCAGTTGCTAGCCGAGTACAGCATGATCGCCAGCCAGCGCTGCCGGGGACCGAGGCCGAGCGCGGTGTAAATGAGGTAGAGCAGGGGTATTGCCGCGAGTTCGAAGGCAAGTTGCGCCCATTTGCCGTACGCGAGCGCGCTAGAGAGCCCGGCCACCTTGTCGAACCAGGCGGTCAGGGCGAAGAAGCCGGGCCAGTTTTGGTAGATATCGATATGTGGATTCAATACACCGTGTGCGTTGACATACTGCACTACGCCGATGGTCTTGTAGAGCCACTCGTACCGGCCAGCGGCGTATACCAGCGGTGCTGTTCCGAATAGCATTACCACAAGCGCTGTGGCGTGCAGGGCCATCCGCCACGGCGTCGGCTCAGGCCGCGCTAGTTCCGCAGAGGCCGAGATCACCAGCAAGACTACGCCGGCGTAGAAGAGGGCGGGCAGTTCGGGCGGCAGGCCGTACGGCCCGAGCCGGGTGATGTGCGTCTGGCTCACGCCTAGTGCCCAGAGCGCGACGCTAACCGGGAGCAGCAGGTCGAGCAGTCGGGGCAGGGACGGGGCGGAAGACCGCTGGGCCCGAACTGACGATGTCTCGCTGAGGCTGGTCGCGTTCATGGCAGATACAACCGTGTACGCGAGCCGTCGGGGAAGATGCGCCAATAGCACAAGGCGCCGCTCAGAACGCTGCCCGCCTGCACGGGCCGTGGGAAGACATCCAGATCCTCCCCTCCCCGCCCGGGGCTGCCGGTACCAAGCAAGGGGTCACAACCTCCTAGCTTGGATATAGCTGGGAGCTACACCGCAAAATTCGCACATGTTTCAAAGATACCGGGGCTCAACGGATACCGGTCCTAGGACGACTAGTAGGGCAGCCTTAGTAGCCGCGTTTGAGTCGACGCTGGTAGTGGCATCGGCGGCCGGTGGCCCGATGGTGGCGGCGCCAGGCTGACCAGTGCAGGCACTGCCCGGGCGGGTGAACCGGGCCGCAGACTGCGGCGTGCATGCGGCGGATCTCGTTGGCGGACAGGCAGGTCATGACCTGGCTGTCGCTGCTGGTGACCAGACGGTTACCCCAGCCCGGCGGGCCGGGAAGTTGCCCACAGGCCGGTGGCCCCCTTCTCCGGCCCGGCCGCCCGCGCCGGACCCGCCGCTGGGTGGTTTCCCCGGGCGGTGACAATGGTGAGCCAGGCCCGGGCGGCGAGGGAGGGTGATATGCCGGGACCAGGCGACGTGCTTTTCTCCTGGTAGTGGTCCATCACAGTCTCGTTCGTACGCCCGGCCGGGCGACGTCCACGACTGCGAGATGCGCAGCTCGCGGTCG
>JAJYTW010000046.1 GCA_021792855.1 Actinomycetes bacterium | reverse complement strand
TCCTGTGGTGGATCGGCAACGCCGTTCTGCTGGTCGTGATCCTCCCGGTCGTGATCGCCCTGCTGAACCGGGTGCTCGCGGCGCTAGAGCGGATCCGCGCGGCCGCGGACAACATCCTGGCCGGCGGCGTGGCGCTGGTCGGCGAGCTTGACGGCCTTCCCGAGGCGCTGGCCACGACCGACGCCACCATCGATGCGGTCGCGACCGGGGCGGTCAGGTACGCCGGCTCGGTCGCGCGCCTGCTCGGCTGAGCTGAAAGGAACCACGCCAATGCCCGCAGCAGCCTGGGTCACGCTGGTCATCGCCGCACTCATCATCGCGATAACCGCGATCGGCCTCCTACGCGTCATCTTCCACCTGAGGGCGATCTCGGCCACGCTCCGCCAGGTGACCGGCGGGGTCGGCACCGTTGCCGCCCGCACCAGCACCGTTCCCGATCGGCTGACCTCGGTTAACGCGAGCCTCAAGCCGGTCAGGGACTTCTGCGAGACCGTCTGAGCCGGGAAGGGAGAGCAGGTCATGACCGCAATCGCGGTAGGGTTCCCGGTCGGTCCGCCGGTGAGCACCTTCGGGTGGATCCTCGGCTACGTCATCGGCGGCGTGATCGTTCTCGTGGTCGTAGCGCTCGTCGTGCCGATTCTCATGCTTGCCCGCACGATCGGGGACGAGGCGGAGCAGATCAACGGCGAACTGGCCAAGGCGGTGCACAACACCGCGCCGCTAGCTGCCCTGCGCACCACGATCGAGCACGCGACGATCATCATCGGCGGGCTGCAGCGCGGCCGCGCCAGGCTGGGAGGATAGCGATGCGCGAGATTGCCATCGCCCCGCTCGCGGCGATGCCGTCGACGGAGCAGAGCCTGTGGATCAGCGTGATCATCGTGGGTTTCGTCGTCGTGCTCGCGGTCGCCGCCCTGCTGAGCCTGCTGATCATGCTGGTGCGGCGGATCGACCGCCGGGTCGTCCAGGTGAAGAGCACGCTGGCGGCGGCCGCGGCCAACACCGCTAACGCGGCCCTCATCCCGCAGGTCGCCGACGGCGTGGAGGCGGTGCTCGCGGAGGGCCTGCAGCACCATCTGTTCCTCGGCCGGGTGCTCGGAAAGGTGAAGTCGTCATGAGAACGACCCTGGTAGTGCTTAGCGTCGTCGACATCGGCCTGCTGGTCGCGGGCCTCGCCGTCTACCTGTTCTGGGCCGGATCGCTGCTCAACCGGATCGCCGCCAACCTGGAGGAGAGCTTCGACACCGCGGCCCAAATCGTCGGGCACGCCAGGCAGATCGGCCCGGGTGTCGAGCACATCAACCGTACCGGCGGCGTGGTGGCCGGAGCCCTTCCGCTGCTGTACGGGATGGCCGAGCAGATCGTCGTCGGCGTGAGCCCGGCGGCGGAGCGACCCGACGTGCCCGAGCCCGCCAGGCCCGCGTCGGGCACCCGCCGGTCCCGCCTGCTGGACGCCGTCGGCTACCCGGCGCATCCATAGCGAGGGCCGATCCCGGCTCGTAGCGAGGCAGCGAAACCCATGCTGACGGCCCCGACTCAACCGGCCGCGCCGGGATCAGGCGCCATCCGGCCCGCGACGAGCGACCGGCCCGGTGGTCGGCGCGGAATAGTCCCCGATCCAATGGCCCTTCCAGGCCGGGTCGAACCGCTCGCTGTTGCAGCCGGGCCGGTAGCAGGCCACGAGTTCGCGGACGATCTGCTCCCGGTGACCGAGTCCGCCGCCGGGCACCTCGAAGCTGGCCACGTAGACCTTCCAGCGGTCTCCGGCCCGGCGGATCCAGCAGGCGGCCGCCGGGTGCCGGAACGGGAAGCGCTCGCCGGCCAGGTTCTCGCTATGGCCCGCGTAGATGACCGCGTACCTGCCGGGCCGGGCCGCGGAGTCAGGCTGGTAGAGGATCGCGTAGACGCCGGGCCTGGGCGGCGGCGTCCAGCCGGCTAGCAGTCTCGGCCCGTCGAACGGATACCCGGCCGCCGATCCCAGCCGGATCATCCGGCCAGGTCCTCGGCCTCGCTGATCGCGTCGGTGCGGACGATCCGGCCCGAGCGCAGGCCGGCCCTGGCTACCGCACGCGCGAACACCAGCCTGGCCTCCTCGATGGCCGCCTCCCGGCTGTCCGCCGTGACCACAAGCTGCGCGCCGTACACGCTGGTCCCGATGCCGGTCGCGATGCCGTCGTGGGTTGCGACCGCGTCGGCGAGTTCCACCACGTCGGCCTGGGTCAGGATCTTGTCCGCCTCGGCCTGGATTCCAACGCTCCACCTCACGTCCGCTCCCTGTCCGTCATACCATCGTGGATCCCGTGCCGTTAGTTCAGTGCTGGCAACAGCGCGGCGAGTTCCGCCAGACTGTCCAGGTCGTGCCCGGACACCAGCAGGTCGGTGTGCGGCGCGGCGATCATCATCCCGAGCGTGCTCGGCCGGAACCCGGGATCGCCGCCGACGTGCGGGTTGACCCACACGATCCGGTGGCTGAGCCTGGCCAGGCGTTCCATCGCGGCGTCCAGCACCGCGGGATCGCCGCGGTCCAGGCCATCGGAGCAGATCACCACGATCCCGCCCCTGGCGATGCCGCGCCGCCCCCACTCGGTCACGAACGTCCGCAGCGACTCACCGATCCTGGTGCCGCCCGCCCAGTCCACGACCGAGGCGGCGGCCCGCTCCAGGGCGTCGTCCGGGCGGCGCCGGTTCAGTTCGCCGGTGATCCTGGTCAGCCGGGTACCGAAGCAGAACACCTCCACCCTGGCCGCGGCGCGCCGGGCCGAGTAGGCGAATTGCAGCAGATGCCGGGAGTAATCGGCCATCGACCCTGAGACGTCCAGGATCAGGATCAGCGGCCGGAGCCTGACCTTCCGGTCGCGCCAGCGCAGGCCGGCCGGGTCGCCCTGAGTGCGCAGTGAATCACGGATCATCCGGCGTAGATCGACGACGGCGCCGCGCCGGGCCCGCTGGGTGCGCCGGGATCTTCGGCGCGGCGGGGTCAGCGCGATCCTGGCCATCATCCGGCGGACCGCGGCCAACTCGTCCGGGGTGCAGGCGGCGAACTCCTTGTGCCTGAGCACCTCGGCGTCGGAGGCCAGCAGTCCGAGCAGTGCCTGCTCGCCGGGACCCGGCCCGGCCGGATCGGCGTCCGGTACGACGAGCGCCGACTCGGACCAGGTGCTCGCTCGCGGCGGCATCGCCGGTGGCCGGCCGGCCCGGGGCATGGCGGGCTCGCCGAGATAGAACCGGGCGAAGACCTGGTCGTAGGTGGCGATGTCATCCGGCCGGGAGACCAGGACGACCCGGCCGGCCCAGTACAGGTCGGTGAGATCGGCCGGATCCAGCCGACTGAGCGCGGCCGCGTAGGTGACCGCGTCACCGGTTCCCACGCCGAGTCCGGCTCCGCGAAGCTCGCGGCCGAACGCCACCAGCATCCCGATCAGCGAATCCGGCCGGGCCGCGGGAGGCTGGGCCGCGGGAGGATCAGGCACCGGAGGTGATGTCCGCGAGCGAGCCGCTGACCAGTTCGAGGTCGTCGCGTTCCTTGAGCACCGCGCCGAGGGTGTCCCGCGCGCTGGCCGGGTTCAGGTCCGTCGCACCGAGGAAGCGCAGGGTCTGCACCCAGTCGATGGTCTCGGCGACGCCCGGCGGCTTGGCGAGGTCGAGTTCGCGCAGTCGGTGCACGGCCGCCACCACCTTGCGGGTCAGTTCGATGGCCGCACCGGGTTCCCTGGCCAGCACGATCTCCGCCTCCCGTTCGGCGGTCGGGTAGCCGATCCAGTGGTAGAGGCAGCGCCGCTTCAGCGCGTCGTGCAGTTCACGGGTCCGGTTCGAGGTGAGCACGACCAGCGGCGGCCGTTCGGCCCGGATCGTGCCAACTTCGGGGATGCTGATCTGGAAGTCGGAGAGCACCTCGAGCAGGAACGCCTCGAACTCGTCGTCGGCCCGGTCGATCTCGTCGATCAGCAACACCGCGGCATCGCCGGCTCGGACAGCGGCGAGCAGTGGCCGCTCGATCAGGAAGGCCGGCCCGAATAGCTGGTCGACCGCACCGGAATCGGCAAGCTGGTGCTCGGACAGGGCCCGGATGTGCAGCATCTGACGGGCGTAATCCCATTCATAGATGGCCTGGTGCGGATCGATGCCCTCGTAGCACTGCAACCGGATCAGGGTGCGCTCATACGCCGCCGCGATGGCCTTCGCGACCTCGGTCTTGCCCACCCCGACCTCGCCCTCGAGCAGGATCGGCCGGTGCAGCGACATCGCGACGAACAGAGCGGTGGCCAGCCCGCGATCGGCCAGGTAACCGCGCGCACGCAGGGCCGTGGTGAGGTGACCGACGCTCTCGGGGGCGTCCATGGATGCTCTTCTCGCCGTCGGGGCCGGTGCTAGCCGCGGTCGTCCATCGGCCGGGACCCGGTGACTAGGTCCCGGAGGCCGGCCGCGTCGTCGCGGAGCTTGCCCTCCCGACGCAGGGTGGCTCGCCAGGCGTCCAGCAGGTTCCCGTCCGGGCCGGCCAGTTTGTCGAAGCCGACCTGGCGCATGTTCTTGCAGGACCGTGCCGTGCCGAACGCCTCGTCAAGCTCGGCCCGGCTCTGGCCGCGCGCGGCCCAGATCTCCCGCAGAACCTCGACCGCCTCGCCGGGATGGTTGGCCTCGCTGCTCATCATCAGCCGCTCACCTCCCGGACCGACTGTAGATCGGCGTGCCGCGGTGTGGCGATTCCGGATTAAGCCATTCCTTATGGGGCGGGCCCAGCGGGCGCGGGCGGGCTATCGCTCGGCGGGAGTGATCCAGGTGCCCGGCCGGCCCGGCCCGGCGGCGCGAAGCGCGGCGAGCGCATCGTGCGGCGAGCGCGCGTGCTGGATCAGGCCGCGCCCGGCCGGCCGGAGCAGGCCGACCGAGACCATCGCGTCAAGCTGGGTAACCAGCGGGGACCAGAACCCGTCCACGTCGAGCAGGACCACCGGCTTGGCGTGCAGCCCAAGCTGGGACCAGGTCGAGACCTCGGCCAGTTCCTCCAGCGTGCCGAGTCCGCCGGGCAGTGCCACGAACCCGTCCGCCAGGTCATACATGACCTGCTTGCGCTCGTGCATCGAGCCGACCTCGCGCAACTCGGTCAGCCCCTGATGCGGCACCTCCCGGCTGAACAGGCCGATCGGGATGACGCCCCGCACCTGGCCGCCGGCCGCCAGCGCGGCGTCGGCCACCTCGCCCATCAGGCCCACCCGGCCACCGCCATAGACCAGGTCGATGCCCTGGCTGGCGATCAGCGTCCCGAGCGCCCGCGCGGCCTCGCGGAACCTCGGATCGGGCGGTGTGCTTGAACCGCAGAATACGCAGACGGCGTGGATATCACCCATAGTCCGGTCAACCTACCCCGATCCCGGCGACCTGGTCACCCGGCCTGGTCACCCGGCCTGGTCACCCGGCGGCGCTGGTCAGGTGCCGCCCGGGCCCGATGGCGGCCACCGGCCATGACCTTCGCCCCTTGCCCGCGGGCCCCGCCGCTGCGGACGGTAGAAGAGGGCTGGTCGAGCGGAGGGGGCGACAGTGATGCGAGCGGTAGTGATCTATGAGTCCATGTACGGGAACACCCACGAGATCGCCGACACGATCGGCTCTGGCCTGCGGACGGCCGGCTGGCAGATTTCGATCGTCCCGGTAGCGGCGGCCGGATCGGCCGTGCTGACCGCGGCCGACCTGGTCGTCGTCGGCGGCCCGACGCACGCGCACGGCATGACCAGGCCAGGTACCCGCGAGGGGGCGGCCGAGGCAGCGCGCAAGCCGGGCAGCGGGCTGACCCTGGAGGCGGACGCCCTGGGCGCGGGCCTGCGGGACTGGCTGGACTCACTCGGCCACTACCAGGTCCGGGCGGCGGCGTTCGACACCCGGATCGCCGGGCCGTCCCTGCTGACCGGCCGCGCTTCCAGGGGGATCGCCAGAGCACTGCGGCACCATGGGTTCGAGGTGCTGGCCGAACCGGAGAGCTTCCTGGTCAGCCGGGAGAATCACATCCTGCCGGGCGAGCGTGAGCGGGCCAGGCAGTGGGGCGCCGATCTCGCGGCCGCGATGACCGCCGCGAGAACGCGGCCCACGCACTGACCGGCGGCCCGATCACGTCGGCGGGGCTTGGTACCGTCACGTCCCATGGCACAGAACGTTTACGTGGGCCACGCCGGCACCGACGCGCCGGTGAACCGCGGCTGGCTGCTCGGGCATTTCATGCCCGACGGCGACATCAGGCGCAGCAGCGACGTCGAGATCAAGTGGGGAGTGCACCCGCGCGGCGATCAGCGCGCCCGGTGGGTCACCGGCGAGACGCGCACGGCCATGATCGTACTGGTCAGCGGCCGGTTCAGGATCGACCTGCCGGGCCGCAGCGTGCTGCTGGAGCGGCAGGGGGACTACGTCGTCTTCGACGGCGTCGACCATTCCTGGTACGCCGAGGAGGAGTCCGTCATCCTTGGCGTGCGCTGGCCGTCGGTGCCCGGCTACGCGGTGCCGGAGGACACCGGATCCGCCGCCGTGGCCCCGGACCCGGGCCGCTGACCGTGGTGGCGGGCAGGCTGGGCGGGTTGCGCCCGAACGGACACGATGCGTGTCATCATCGGAGTATGCCCGCGCGACGCCTGGAGTGGGCAGTCGCGACCGGCTTCGCCGTCTGGGCGGCCGCCCGGCTCGCGGCTGCCGACCGCCACCGGATAGCCGATACTCCCGGCGCCGCGGCGATGTCCTTCACCCCGCAGGTCACCGCGGCGGCCTGGGGGGCAGCGGCCCTGATCAGCGATCCCGGCGCCGCCGCGCTCGCGCTAGCCTCGGCCGGGGCGCTCACCGCGGCGGTCGCGCCGCGCGCGGTCGCCCGCCGTCAGCCGCCAGCCGGCGGAGCCGTGCTCCGGGTGCTCACCGCTAACCTCCTGGTCGGCCGGGCCACCGCGGCGCCGCTGGTCGATCTGGTCCGGGCGACCGATGCGGACGTGTTGTTCGTCCAGGAACTCACCGTCGACGCGGAAAAGGGTCTCGTGCGCGCCGGGATGACCGGCCTGCTGCCCTACTCGATCACCGACATGGGGACCGCCGACCACCGGGGCGGCGGGATCTTCGCGCGCCACCCGCTTGCGGACAGCCCGGTGCCCGCCGCGCCCTGGGCCTGCCCCGTGGTCACGCTGGCGCTGCCCGCCGGACCGGTCCGGCTGATCTGCGTTCATCTGCATGCCCCGAAACCGCCCTGGTCGTGCTGGCGAACCGGACTGTGGCGGCATGAGCTACGCGACCTTGCCCGGTTCGCGCAGGCCGCCGCCGACCCGGACGCGCCCCCGGTCGTGCTGGCCGGGGACTTCAACAGCACACTCGACCACGGCGAGTTCCGGCATCTGCTGCGCAGCGGATTCGCCGACGCGGCCAGTCAGGCGGGCAAGGGCCTGGTGCCTACCTGGGGGCGCCGGCCGGGCAGTCCGCGCGGCCTGCTGACCATCGACCACATCCTGGTCGACCCGCGCTGCGCGGTGCGGTCGGTGCGGGTGTTCCGGCTGCGCGGCAGCGACCACCGGGCGCTGTTCGCCGAGATCCGGCTGCCCGGCTAGGACTCGGTTCCGGCTCGCCCCGGGGTTGCGCTCGCTGACCTGGGACTCAGTACCCGGCTCGACCGTCATCCCGGCAGGTCCGGCTGATATGCCTCGGCCAGGGCGGCCGCCAGGTCGGCTGCGCGGTAGCGGCCGGCTACCCGGCGTCGGCCGTTCGCGCCGAACCTGGCCGCCAGCCCCGGACGGTCCAGCAGGTAGTCGATGGCTGCGGCCAGCTTGGCGGGCCGCTGCGGCGGGACCAGCAGTCCGGTTTCGCCTGGCACGACCAGATCGGGCACGGCGTTGACCGCGGTCGCGATCACCGGAACTCCGCAGAGCATCGCCTCGACGACCACGGTGGGCAGGCCCTCGTAGCGGCTCGATAGCGCGAAAATGTCCAGGGCCGGGAGCAGATCGAGCACGTCGTCGCGATCCCCGGCCAGGATCAGGCGACCGTCCCCAAGCGCATCGCCGAGCCCGGACATCCGGCCGGCTAGTTCGCCGTCTCCGATCCAGACGCCAAGCACGCCGGGCCGGGACAGCAGGGCAAGCGCCGCGACGAAGTCCTCCGGCGCCTTCTGGTAGGTCAGCCTGCCGACCATCCCGACCGCCGTAGCGCCCGGCGGGATGCCCAGTTCCGCCCTGGCCCGTCGGCGGGCCTCCGGAGTTCCCGCCGACTGCCAGGCCGAGGCGCGCTGGGGCCCGTCGACCAGCACGCCGACGGCCCGCACCCGCTCGGGTGTGATCAACTCCCGCCGGACCGCCTCGGCGGCAACCTCCACTCCCACGCACAGCGCGTGGTCAGTGATCTGCCCGAGGGCCCGTTCGATGAGCAGGAACGCGGTGCGACGCGGCCAGGCCTGGAACTGGTGGAACGGGAAGCCGTGATAGGTGTGCACGATCCGGGGCACCCCGGCTAGCCGAGCCGCGACCCGGCCGATCACGCCGCCCTTCGCCGCGTGGGTGTGCACGACATCGAAGCGACGGGCGGTGAACTGCCGGCGCACGCTGGCCAGTGCGCGCAGATCGGTACCCGGATCGATCGGTCGCTTCAGGTCAGGCTCGACTATGACCTCGATGCCGGACCGGGCCGCCTCCGTCATCAGCGGCCGTCCGCTGCCCGCGATGATGGTCGGTGTGTACCTGGCCCGGTCCAGCACCTGGGCGCCGCGCAGTGCGAGCAGGCCCGCGCCGCCCTCGAGTCGGGCAATGACAATGGCGACCCGCAGCGGCCGTCCGCCCGCCCGGCCCATGCTCCCTGCTTCCATCCGCTCCGGGCCCGTACCACCGCGGCGGGCCCCTCACCTCCGAACCCTTGCGGCTAGCGTCCCGGGCACCGGGACGCGACGAGAGATGCCTCGCGGTTCCAGTACGGCGGCAGCGCGGCGTATGGATTGGCTCCGGTTCCCGTGGTCACGTAGACGTAGCCGGTGCGCCGGCCCCTGGCCTGGCCGATGGCGCTGGCCAGGCTGGACGGCGGGGTGGCGTAGATCGTCGCGGCGAACCTGCTGGCCGGATAATCGCTGGCCCAGCGCGGGACGGCCGATCCCGGATAATTTGCGTAGGGGCCCTCGAACACAACGACCACGTTGGCCAGCGCCATGTACCGGGGGTCCGGGTAGCGGCCCGGATTGAGCCACAGTTGCGAGCCTGGATCGGTATGCCGGATCAGCCGGGATAGCTGCCGGTAATACGGCAGGTCGGCCGGCGTCCCGCTGACCACGTCGAGCAGGATGTTCCGGACGCCGTACCAGGCACGGTAGTGCCGGACGTCGGCCGCCACCAGGCTGGCGGGCCGGGCTCCGCCCGCCGTCGACGAGTAGCCGAGGATCTGTGCCCCGGCCGCCCTGGCCGCCCGGACCACCGACCGGAAATGCGGTTCCGGCGCGGTGCCGGCGCCCATGCCGGAGATGTCCAGGATCAGGTACGCCGGCGGTGGGCGGCTGGCCGCGGCCTCGGCCCAGGTGCCGCTGCCATAGAAATAGGCCGGGATGAAGCTGCGCTGACAGCCGGCGGCGCTACCGGTGACGGCTTGCAGCAGCGCCACCGCGACCACGGCCGCGACCACGGCCGCAGCCGCCACGAGCAGGAGCAGGCGTCCGGCCCGACGGCGCTGACCGGCGGGTCTCCCCGCTGACGTGTGGGCCATGTCAGTGCCCCCGACTGCTGGCGCCCGGAGTCGCGCCCGGCAGCAGTCCGGCCGGCAGCCGGTCATAGGGGTTCGGGCCGTCCCGGTCGGTCGCGTACACACAGCCCGCGTTCCGCCGGGCAGCCGTGCGCAAGGTCATCGGCAGGCAGCCGGCCGGCACCGAGTGCACGACATGGTAGAACTTCGCGGCCTCCCGGGTCCTGACCCAGCGCGGCACCGCCAGCGTGCGGTAGGCGTGCCAGGGGCCCTCGAAGGTTCCGAGCAGGTCCGCGTGGTCGGCGTAGTCAGGAACCGGATGAGTGCCGTGGTTGAAGAACACGTATCCCGCGCCGCGCTCGCGGGCACCGGAGGCGAGCATCGCGTAATGCTCCAGATGCCTGGGACCGGCCGGCGCCCGGTCGAAGCAGACGCCCCCCACCTCGTACCACCGCCGGTACCGTTCGATATCGGCGAGCACGCACCCGGCCGGCCGCCCGCCGTAGTTGGTGTCCACGTAGCCGAGCACCAGCACGCCGGCGTCGCGGAGCAGCGCGAGCGACCCGAGGTGCGGCGGACTCGGTGCCCGGCCAGGACCGTTGGCGACGTTCAGGATCACCGCCCGGATCATGGCCGCGCTTGCCGCCATCGACTCCCAGGCGCTCGGGTCGCTGCCGGGCTGGAAGTAGGCGGGAATCACCAGCAAGGGCCCGTCCCGCCCGGCCGGATCAGCGCGCAGCCGCAGTCGCATGCCGCCTGTCCTCCCTGTCTGGTCCGGTCCCCGCCCACAGGTCAGCCACCGAACTGGCGAGGTCGCGCCGCGGCTGCCAGCCGAGGTCCAGCCGGGCCAGTTCGATGCTGGCCCGCTGCCACGGCAGGGCGGCCGATCGCGTGGACCCCGTCCCGTCCTCGCGCACCCGACCCCGGAAGCCACTGATCGCGATGAGCTCGGCGGCCAGTGCGCGAGCCGGGGTGCCGCGTCCCGAGCCGATGTTCAGCACCGGGTGCGGCAGGCTGGCCGCCGCCGTGGCCGCCAGCACGGCGTCGGCTACGTCGTCGGCGTCGACGAAGTCACGGACGACGTCCAGCGGGCCGAGCCTGATCTCGCCGCGGCCGCCGGCGGACCGGCGCAGTTCGGCGGCCAGCCGGCCGGGCAGGCCGCTCTCCGGCGCGCCCCGGCCAATGGCGTTGAACACCCGGAGCACGACCGCGTCCAGTCCGGCAAGCCTGGCTAGCTGGACCACTCTGGTGGCCGCCAGCTTGGTCGTTCCATAGCCGCTCACCGGCCGCTCGGGCCAGGACTCGGTCACGTCGCTGCCGGGCTCGGTGCGGCCGTACTCCGCCGCCGAGCCAAGCTGAACCAGCCGCGGGCCCCGGCGATCGGCCAGCGCCGCCGCGGCAAGCAGGTAGCTGCCGGTCAGGTTGACGGCAGCGAGATCCGCAGGACTCCCCGCCGTCAGTCCAGCGCAGTTGAGCACCGCGGCCGGGGCCGTATCGGTCAGCAGCGTCCCGAGCGCCGTCTGGTCCGCCCGGGTCAGGTCGAGCGACCGGTGGTCCGGCGAGGCCGGGATGTCACGCCGCCCGGCGGTGACCACGTCCAGGCCCGCCGCTCGTGCCCGGGCGAGCACGTGGGTTCCCAGGAACCCGCCGGCGCCGAGAATCAGCACTCTCATCACCGGACACCGCTCACTGGTGGTACTCGCCGATGGCCAGCCGGGCCAGGTTGGCCGGGTCCCGGTACCAGGAGATGGCCCGGATCAGGCCATCGATCCTGGTGTGCCTGGGCTGCCAGCCGGTGCGCTCGCGCAGCTTCGTCGCGTCGCAGACCAGCCGCATCACCTCCGAGTCCTTCGGTCGCAGCCGCTCCGGGTCCTCGACGATGTCGGCCTCCGCCCCCATCAGCCCGGCGATCTCCTCGGCCAGGCTGCCGATGGCGATGTCCTCGCCAGGACCGCAGTTGAATACCTCTCCGAGCACCGCGCTAGCCGGCCCCTCGCCGACGGCGATGAACGCCTGCGCGGTGTCGGTCACGTAGCAGAAGTCCCTGGTCGGGTCGAGTGCGCCGAGGACGATCTGCCGCGCGCCGCCGGCCAGCTGAGTGATGATCTGCGGAATGACTGCCCTGGTGGACTGCCGTGGCCCGAAGGTGTTGAACGGCCGGAGGGTGACCACCGGCAGCCCGAAGCTGAGGTGGTAGGACTCGGCCAGCTTGTCCGCGGCCACCTTGGACGCCGCATACGGCGACTGGGCCTGGAGCACGTGCGTCTCGCTGATCGGAACGGTCCTGGCCGTGCCGTAGGTTTCGCTGGTTGAGGTGTGCACCAGCCTCGGGATCTGGCAGGCCCGGACGGCCTCGAGCACGTTGAGCGTGCCGATGGTGTTCGTGTCCACGAACGAGCGCGGCGCCGCGTAGGAATAAGGCACCGAGCCGATCGCCGCCAGGTGGTAGACCACCGACGCGCCGTCGACCAGGCGCAGCACGGTTGCCGGGTCGCGCACGTCGCCGAAGACCACGTCGACCTGCTCGCGGACGGCCGGCGCCAGCGTGTCCAGCCAGCCGGCCGAGCTATGCATGTTGTACAGCGCCATTGCCCGCACCCGGTACCCGCGCTCCACCAGCGCCTCGGTCAGATGCGATCCGATGAACCCCTCGGCCCCGGTCACTGCCGCTATGGTCATCTGCCTGCCCCCTGTTCGGTGTGTTTTCCGCCTGGTCGATACGTGTGGTGCCGCCGGTCCGGCCGGCGGCTAGTAGATGTGCCGGATGGCCCTGCCGAGCCCAGCCACCGCATAACCGCCGAGCACGACCAGCAGGCCCCCGTAGGCCACGAACTCCGCGGCCATGCCGAGCGATCGGAGTGCGACCGCGCATCCGAGCGCGGCGCCGCAGGCGGCGACCGGGACGGCGCGCAGTCCGAGCGCTTGGAGCGTGAGCGCGACGAACATCGCCACGCCAAGCAGCACGTAGGCGATCACCTGCGGGACATCCGCCGCCGACACCGGCAGCAGGTCGGTGGCCCGCGCGAGCACGGCAGCCGCTGCGGTCAGCGCCACCGTCGCGGCCAGATACTGGAGCACCGCGCCGGCCAGCGCACGGCGGGCCCGGCGGGCGAACGCCTCGATCTCGATGCCGGACAGCAGCAGTGACCGGGTCCGCCGCCGGTACCACAGCAGGCTCCACTCCGCGACGCCCATGCTCAGCGACAGCGGCATGATCGCCAGCAGCGCGCCGGGCGGGATCCGGCCGTGGCCGTAGACGATCACCGCCGTCGGGAAGACGAACAACCCCGCCGCGAACATGCCGAAGCCCGCAGCGGCCGCGAGCCCCGGCAGATCGGGCCGGGACAGGTGCCGGGCCCTGGGCCCGCCCTGACCCGGGGTCCGCAGCACAGCGAATCCGACGCAGGCCAGGGCGGTGGCCGCCAGCCCGGCCCAGGCCAGCGGCTCGAGCGCCCTGGGTCGGCCGGCCGCGATGAAGGCCGCGCCTGCGGCCAGGCCAGGAGTCAGCGCCGCGAACATCCAGGCCTCGTCGCCGAGCACCATCAGCACCGCCGCCCCGAGCATGTAGGCGGCTTCGCCGATGCCGAAGCCGGTGACCGGCGCCCGGGCGCCGGTCACCGCGCTGGTGGCCAGCACCACCGCCGCCGCGAGCGGCAGTCCGATAGCCAGGCCGGCTCGCAACGTGCGTTGCGCCTGCGCCGGGCCGGACTGGCCGAGCCGCAGATAGCCCGCGTATGCCAGCGCCTGCGCCATCGCCCACCCGGTGACCAGCGCGACGATCAGGCCGGTGAGCACGCCGGGACCGGCGAACAGACCGCCGATGGCGGTGAAGCAGACCGCGGGAATGCCGTAGAGCAGCGCGTGCACGGCCGGCCTCAGCCGGCTGCCCTGCCACGGGTCGGCCGGCGGGTCAGGCTCGGATGGATCCCTGGGGACGAGCCGGTACATCTCCTCGGCTAGGTCGAAGACGTCGGCGCGGCCAAAGCGGTCCGCGGCTAGCTGGTCGCCCAGCCCCTCGAACTCCAGGGCGCTGGCGATCTCCAGCGGGTCGACGGCGGAGCGGCAGATCTCGCCGAACTCCGCGCACAACTGGTCGATCGTGTCCGGCCAGGGTGCCCGGGCCGTCGGGCGGCGGGCGTGCCGATGCGCGTCTGCTGCGCGCTCAGGGTGCGCCGTTGCCGGGGCGTTCATGACGGGGCCTCCGCCCCGATCGGTTCGACTGACTCAGCTCCGGCGGCCGGGCGCATCGTGGTCGCGGGCAGCGGATCGACGGCGGGCAGCGCCCGGCCCGCCGCAAGCCGCGCGTAGATCTCGTCGAACGCGGCAAGAGCGCGATCCACCGTGAAGTACTCGAGCACCCGGTTGCGTGCCGCGGCCCCCAGCCGGCGGCGCAGGTCACCGTCCCGCAGCAGGGTGAGGCAGCTTTCCGCGAGGGCCTCGGAGTTCCTCGGCGGCACCACCAGGCCGGTGTCCGCGATTGCCTCCGGGACCCCGCCGACGTCGGTGGCCACGCAGGGCCGGCCGCACGTCATGGCCTCGATCAGGGTGAACGGGAAGCCCTCGGTGATGCTGCACAGCACGACCACATGACCGGCGACATAGGCATCCCGGATTTCGGCGACCCGGCCCTCGAAGCTCACCGACTCCGCCACCCCGAGGTCGGCAGCCAGCGTGCGGCAGGACTCCAGATAGCTATCGCGGCCAGCCGGCGGGGATCCGAAGATGCGCAGCCGCGCGTCCGGCATCTTGGCGTGCACCAGGGCGAACGCGATGATCAGCGTCTCCAGGTCCTTGACCGGGTCGATCCGGCCCGCCCACGAGATCGTCGGTACCTCGGGCTCGTCCTCGATGACCGGGAAGTCCGCGGCGGTGACGCCGTTGTAGATGGTCCGCACCTGCCCGGCGCTCGCGCCAAGCCGCAGTTCCCACCGCTCGTTGAAGGCGTTGCCCGGAGTGATCAGCTCGGCTTCCTGATAGCCGACTGCGCACAGATAACGCAGGAACTTCAGGTAGAGGGCCCGCACCGGCCAGCGGTACGGGAACTCGCGGCTGTGCAGATACTGCTCTCGCATGTAGATCCCGTGCTCGGTCACCAGCAGTGGCGTGCCGTCCCGCCACTTGGCGGCGAGCGCCGGGAGCACTCCGAGGCCGTTCGTGACCGCGTGCGCCACGTCGGCCGTGGCCGGCGGGTACGCGAGCGGCCGCAGTGCGTGCTCGAGCAACTGCATGGCGGTGACGGCGTCGTGCAGGTTCGGGCCGATGCCGTGCGGATCGCCGGGTGCCAGGCCGCGCCAGGCCCGGCTGAGCAGCCGGACGGCGTCCTCGCTGGCCAGGTATCCGGACAGGCTGTGACGCTGGGCGAATTCGAACAGCTTCCGCAGCACGGCGGCGAACTGGACCGCGGCATCCGGTTCGGGCGAGAGCAGCGCCGCGATCAGGTCTTCGACCGGTGGGTCGGACCCGGCCCGGCGGCGGCGGGACGGCAGGGCCGTGGCGGGACCCCAGATCGGGATGGCGGTCACCGAGACGACGTTGCGCGGCAGCGTCCAGCGGATCGGTTCGGCGCCGGTCGCGACCAGCGCGACGATCTCGAATTCCCGGTCTGGCATCCCCCGGATTAGCTGGTCGCACCAGACACTGACGCCGCCCGGCTGGTACGGGTAGGTTCCCTCGGCGGTCAGCGCCACTTTCATGCCCGGCTGGCGGATCGCGGCTCGGCGGCGGATCGCGGCTCCGGGACCGGGCGCGGCTCGGCGGCCGGGCGCGGAACTTCGGCGGCCGGGGACCGCCCCAGCCGATCGGCCGGTCGCGCCCGGCGCGGATGGTCAAGCAGGACCCGCTCGTACAGGTCGTCGATCCGGGCGACCACCGAGCGCACCCCGTAGAACTCGAAGACCTCGGCCGGGACCTGCCGCGACCGGTCCGGCCGCTCGGCGCGAGCGCGAATCTCGGCTCGCAGCCCGGCCACCGAGTCACCGACCCGCCGGGCCCGCATGGTCTCGATCCCGTCTAGCGCAGGGCACGTCGTGTACAGCACCGGCAGTCCGCTGGCGAGCGCCTCGAGCACGGACAGGCCGAATGTCTCCTGCGCTGACACGGCCACGTACAGGTCGAACGCGGACATCATCGCCGCCGTGTCCGCCTGATAGCCGGCCAGGATGACGTGCTCGGCGACCCCGTGCCTGGCGGCCGTCTCGGCGATCTTCCGCTGATCCTCGCCGCGTCCGACCACCAGCAGCTTGCACTGGTCGCCGAGGATGGGCGCGGCCGCCTCGATGGTCAGGCCGACCCGTTTGTTCGGGTCGAGCCGCCCCAGCGAGCCGATCACGAACGCATCCGGCGCGATGCCGAATTTCGCTCTGGCGCGCTCGCGCGCGGCCGGGTCAAAGGCAAGACCCGCGGTCTCCACCGCGTTCGGGATCACGGTGATCTTCCGGTCCGGTACACCCCAGCGCACCAGCCGGTCCCTGACAACGTCGGAAACCGCGATGGTGGCGTCGGAGAAGTGCTCCGAGGCCAGGTAGAGAGCGCGGACGCCGCGGGTCATCGGCCGGCGCTCGATGTGGGTCTCCCCGATCGAGTGCTCGGTCGTGACGACGACCGGCGTGCCAGCTAGCCGCGCAACCGGCCTGGCGTAGACCTGGGAACGGTACAGATGGGCGTGCACCGCGTCGTAGCGTCCGTCCCGGATGATCCGCCCTAGCCGCAGCAGCGCGCTGGGTTCCCTGTTACTCCGCATGGCCAGGTCGTGCACCGGCGTGCCGGCGGCGCGGATCTGCTCGGCGACCGGCCCGGGGTTGTACAGCGTGACCACGTCGGACTCGTGCCGGGTATGCCGCAGCAGCATCGCTAGCTGGAGCTCCGCGCCACCGGCGTCCAGGCCGGTGATGACGTGCAGAACCTTCATGATCGTGCCCCCCTGAGTGCGATCCGGCCGCGATTCAGCAGCCGCTTGCCCGCCAGCCGGGCCGCGGTGTCCCGCTGCCCGATGTAGACCCTGGGCAGCGCCCAGAGCCCGAGGTCAGCCCAGGACGTCTGGACCGCGCATGCGTAGTCGAAACCGGCCTTGCGAACCGCCGCCCGGGCGGCGGCGTCCATCGAGCCGTACGGATAGGCGAAGCCGCGGACATCGGCGCCGGACAGCGCGCGGAGGTCGGCGCGGCTGCCCGCGACCTCCGCGTGGAGCCGGTCGGCGGGCAGGTCGGCCAGCCGGGGATGACTCACGCTGTGCGACCCGATCTCGAATCCGGCCGCGGCGAGCACGCGAACCTGATCGGCGGTGACCAGCGGCCAGGACGGGCCCTCGTCCCATCGGTTCGTGCCGCCGATCAGCCCGGAGATCACGAAGACGGTCGCGGAGAATCCGCGGCTGCTCAGTTCGGGCAGCGCGGTTTCCATGATCGCCTGGTAGCCGTCGTCGAAGGTGATGCCGACCAGCCCGCGGGCACGCCCTGCGCGCATCCGCGCGAGCAGGGTTCCGACACTCACGCCGCGCAGCCCGTTCCGGTCCAGCCACGCCATCTGCTCGGCGAACCGATCCGGCGTCACGCACAGGCTGTTCGGATCCGCGCCGACCGACGCCACCGAGTGGTACATCAAGATCATTGGCATGTCACGGAGCCGGAGCCGCCGCCGGATCATCGTCGGCCCGGTGCCGGGGCGGGCCACCCGGGTCATGACTCGCCGCCGGCCGGGTGCAGCAGGCCCGCGATGGTCCGGCCCAGGATGAGCACGTCCAGCCAGAGCGACCAGTTCTCGATGTACTGGTTGTCGAACCTGGCGCGCTCGACGACCGACGTGTCGCCGTTCAGGCCATGGACCTGGGCCCAGCCAGTCAGCCCGGCCCGCATTCTCAGCCGGTCCGGGTACCCCTGGATGTCACGGTCGAACTGGGCGGCGAAGTGCGGCCGTTCGGGACGCGGGCCAACCAGCGACATGCTGCCGCCGAGCACGTTGAACAGCTGCGGCAGCTCGTCCAGGTGCGTGCGGCGCAGCCAGCGGCCAAGGCAGGTAGCCTGCTGCGCGGGCACCGTCCAGACCGTGTCGGAGTCGCCCTGCGCTGGCAGGCTGCGCAGCTTCACAATCGAAGTGAGTCTTCCCGGGCCGGTCAGCCGGACCTGCCGAAAGATGATGCCGGGGCCGGACTCCAGCCGGATAAGCGCCGCCAGTATCGCGATAACCGGCGCGGCCAGCACCAGCAGCACCGCGGCCACCAGCACGTCGAACGCGCGCTTGGCAGCCAGTGCCGCGGTCCGGTGGCCGAGCCGGAGCGGAACCAGCGGGATGCCCCAGAGTTCATCGCCGGCATACCTCGGCATCAGGGCGCCGATCTCATACAGCCTCGGGACCACGCACACATCGGCGGTGAGCGGGGCGCTGGCCCGCAGAATCGAGACCAGATCCTCGTCGCCATGACCGGCGTGGCAGATGATCACCCGCCGGATGCCGAGACCTGCCACCACGTCGCCTAGGTCGCCAGGCGTTCCGAGCAGCGGCAGCGGCAGGTCCCGGCGGCGCGTGCCGGACTCGAGGAAACCGACCGGCCGAAGCCCCAGTTCCGGGCGCGCCAGCATGAGCTCAGCCAGATACACGCCTAGCGCACCCGTTCCGATCAGGGCGACCGGCTCGGTCAGGCGGCCGTGCCGATGCGCTGCGCCGAGGATCTGATAAAGCACCAGCCGGCCGGTCAGCAGCAGGCCTGCGGTGGTCAGCGAGAGGCGCAGCGCCGGGTCGGCTCCCAGCCAGGGCAGCAGGAGCATGGCCGGCACCGTGGCGGCCGCGGTGAGCGCCGCCGCCTGGTCCGCTGCCCGGCGACAGATCCGCAGCCGGCTCAGGCCGCCCGCGGCCAGTGCGGCCGCGACGCCGGCGGGGTAGAGCAACAGCGGAATCGGCCCGGCAATCCCGGTCAGCGCCGTGACGCCAATCGCGATCCCGAGGCTGAGCAGGTCGGCGGCCGGCAGGAGCGTGCGCAGCGGCAGAGCACGGCCTGGGTTCGCGGCAGGGACGCGGCTAGCGGCAGGGACGCGGTTCGCGGCAGGGTGGCGGCTGGCGGCAGGGTGGCGGTTAGCGGCGGGGTTCAGGTTCGCGGTGCCCTCCAGGCAGCCGCCGGGTTCGGGTCGGCCGGGCGACGTCGTGCCCGGCGCCTCCACCCCGCGCGCCGCGCCGGTGCTATCCGGCGGGAACGTCGTTCGCTGCGACGGAACGTGCGGTCCCGCGCGTCCGACACCGGTCTTCATGACCGGGCCGGCGTCGTGACCAGTTGCCGCTCGCGGGTGCGTGCCAGCCGGTCGCTCACCACATGAGCCGCGAAGTCGGCCCCGTACACGAACCGCATCACCGGCCCGAAGCTGTACGCCACGGCAGGCCCGATGAAGTACAGCCCGGGAACGGTGGACTCGAAATGCCGGTCGACAACCGCGCTGCCGGATAGCGTGCCGACCTCGGTCGCGAGCCGACTGTCCAGGAAGGTCAGCCTGGTGAGGTCGGGCCGGTAGCCGGTCGCGGCAATCAGGTGGTCGGCTGTCACTTCGCTGGCCGGGCCGCCCGGGCCCGCGACGGTCAGGCACACGCGATCGCCGTCGACCCGGACGGATCTGATCGTCTGGCCGGTCAGCACCGGGAACTGCCCCTCGACCCGGCGACGGAGCCAGCTTGCGCCGGCCGGGCCCAGCGCGGTCCGCGCCCGGTGGACCCGGGTACGGTCCGGCAGGTGGCGGTATAGCTCCGGGTGGTTGGAGTAGAACCAGGTGCCCCAGCCCGAGCCCAGCCCGGACTCGGGCTCGCGCAGCCGCTGCGGGGCCGGGCGGTCGGGTGCCAGCGGCTCGCCGTTCCAGGCCAGTTCCCGCTCGCGGGCTACCACCTGGACGCGTGCGCCGTTCTCGTGCAGCAGCGCTGCGGATTCCAGTGCGGACTGACCAGCCCCGACCACCAGCACGTCGCGGTCACGGAAGGCAGAGAGGTCCTGATGAACGGAACTGTGCGCGCAGGCCGCCGCGGGCAGTCCGGCGAGCGCGTCAGGCACGCTTGCGAAGTGCTCGACACCGACCGCGATCACGACCTTGCGCGCCCGGACCTGGTTCGCGTCGGCCAGGGTCAGCTCGAAGCCGCCCTCGCGCGACTCAATCCGGGATACCAGCGTTTCCTCGAGGTCGGGACAGAGGCGCGTCTGGAACCACCGTCCGTAGCCGATGAAGGTATCCAGCGGAACCGGCAGCCCGTAGCTCGCGTAGGGGAGCCCTGCCTCGGTGCAGTACCGCTCGAGGGTGTGCTGGCCGGCCGGGTCGGACAAGTTCGACGCGAAGCCCTGCGATTTGAGGTACATGCCCGTGGGCATCGCTGTTCGCCAGAGTTTCATCGGCACGCCGAACTGCCGGAAGGCAACTCCCCTGGCGCGCATGTGCGCGGCCAGTGAGAGTCCGTATGGACCGGCTCCGACGATCGCGACGTCGGTGACATCCGTCATGGTTCCCCCTTGGTTGCCGCTGATCGGGCGTGGTTGAGTGCGAGCGGATCAGCCCGCGGGTGTGCGGTGCGATACGGCGAGATGGGCGGGCAGGCGCCCGGCCATCCGCAGGCACATCAGGCCGAACGGAACCGGGTCGTCCCAGGCGAACCAGGCGACCTCACTGGCGGTGGCCGCCGAGCGGAGCCAGGATCCGAGACGCAGGTCCCGCCGGCGCCAGTAGCTCACCGCTGCCAGCGGGTCGTAGTTCTCCACCAGGAAGCCCCGGCCGGGAATCTGACCCCCGTCCGGAATCGGCTGGCCGGTGAGGTCCAGGTAACAGGCAATGGCCACGTCGATCCCGGCGAAGCTGCGGAACAGCCGGAACTGCGCACCGAGCCTGGGGTTGAAATCGAGCAGCTTGTACTGCCCATCCCGGGCGTCAAAGCGCAGATCGAGGTCGCAGATGCCGTGGTAGCCGATCCGGTCGAGCAGGCCGGTCACCTCCTGGCGCAGCCGGGCGTTGGGCCGTGAGCGGCCGAAGCTGGTCAGACCCGCCCCGGCCGGGTAGGACCGTTCCTTCACGCCGGTAAAGGCCAGTCGGCACACGCCGTCTCGATCTCGGTAGCCGTGGAAGAACCAGTCGTCGCCGGGCCGGCCGGGAACGAATTCCTGCAGCAGCAGGCTGATCCCGGCTCGCTCCGCCGCGAGCCACAGGGTCTCCAGTTCCGCCGGTCCGGTCACGATCGTGGTGCTGCGCAGGCCGCCGGCGCCCTGCCAGGGAGTGGTGATCTTGGCGGCGACCGGGAAGCCCGCCCGGGCGGCGAAGCGGGTCGCCTCCGCAAGGGAGCGCGGCACGACGCTGTCCGGGCAGGGGAATCGCTGCTCCCGGCAGACTCCGGGTAGATCCCGCTTGCTGGCCAGCCGGCGGGGCAGGTCCGCGGGCTGATCGGGAAACAGGAACAGCGAGCGAAGGTCCCTGGCGTGCTCCGCCACGAACAGCGCCCCGGCGTCGTCGGTAGGCAGCAGTACGGCGGGCCGGCCGATGCTGTCGGCCAGGCGACGCAGATCAGCCAGAACCTGGCCATCATCGGTGACCGGAGGCTGCCAGAAGCAGCGGCCTTCGAGGTACCGCGATCTCGCGGCGGGCGACCACGGACCCTCGTGCACCCCGTACACCGGCACGCCGAGCCGGCCGAGGCTCCGGATGACGCCGAGGCCGCCGTGATGCATGGCGTTCTGATCGAATTTGAGTACCACCGCCGGCGTCCCCACGTCGATGTCGTCGAGGGCGGGCGATGTGCCTGCCGGCTCTCTGGAAGCCGGGACCGAACCGATGCTGAATGCTTTCCTAGCAGACATATCTCGCGATTTTCTGAGTTAGAAGGCATGCCTGAATGGACTGGCAGATCGGATTGAGTTCCGTCGGCCCGGCGACAAGGCCGTCCGGGCTGGCCGATGTGCGACACGCACGCCAACACGGGACGTTGCGGTCAATGTCCGCCGGCCCGACCGAGCCGGTGGCGGTCCTGGTGACACCGGCGGGATGACCGCGACGGTGACACTGAAATGCTCACTACCCGGGCCTTCCGGGGTATGAACACTTACTTAACGGTGACGGTTTCCCCAGGTAAACCCTCGCCCGGGGGATCCTGTCCCCAGGTAAGAACCGACCGGTGCGGGCAGCAGCAGGGATCTCCCGTCCGCCCGCCGCCGCACCAGGCGCGGGCAGCGCCGATTCAGGCAGATATTGGCCGCCCGATCGGGCAGCACAGCCGATAGCTAGCGGTCGGCATCGATCACCAATCGAGAAGCGGTACCGCGTGAACCATGGCTAGCCTGGCTGCTGGCCGGGTGTCGGCGGGCGGAATCTGGATCTCTGACTGGGACAGAATGAACATGGATGCGACGACGGACGTTCGGCCGGGGGCGTCGCACGCCGCGGATAGTCACGATCTGATCCGGGTGCACGGGGCGCGTGAGAACAACCTGCGCGACGTCAGCATCGCGATCCCGAAGCGCCGGCTGACCGCGTTCACCGGGGTATCCGGGTCGGGCAAAAGCTCGCTGGTCTTCGGCACGATCGCGGCCGAGTCGCAGCGGCTGATCAACGAGACCTACAGCACGTTCGTGCAGGGCTTCATGCCGACCCTGGCCCGGCCGGACGTGGACGTCCTGGACGGTCTGACCACCGCGATCATCGTGGACCAGGAGCGGATGGGCAGCAACGTCCGGTCCACGGTCGGCACCGCCACCGACGCGAACGCGATGCTCCGGATCCTGTTCAGCAGGCTCGGGCAGCCGCACATCGGCCCGCCAAGCGCGTTCGCCTTTAACCTCGCGACGGTCCGGGCCAGCGGCGCGATCCGGGTCGAGCGTGGTACCGCGAGGGCGGTGAAGAAGACCTTCACCCGGCTCGGCGGGATGTGCCCGCGCTGCGAGGGGATCGGCTCGGTGACCGATATCGACCTTGCGCAACTGTACGACGACACCAAGTCCCTGGCGCAGGGCGCGCTCACGGTGCCCGGCTACACCCTGGGCGGCTGGAACTACCGGCTGTACAGCGCGTCCGGATTCGTCGACCCGGACAAGCCGATCCGCGACTACACCGAGCGGGAGCGGCACGACTTCCTGTACCACGAGCCAGTCCGGATGAAGATCGCCGGCATCAACATGACCTATGAGGGCCTGATCCCTCGGATCACCAAGTCGATGCTCGCCAAGGACACCGAGGCGATGCAGCCGCACGTCCGGGCCTTCGTGGAGCGTGCGGTGACGTTCACCATCTGCCCGGAGTGCGCAGGGACCCGGCTCAGCGAGGCCGCCAGATCGGCCAGGATCGCCGGCCTCGGCATCGCCGACGCGTGCGCCATGCAGATCAGCGACCTGGCCGGCTGGGTCCGGGCGCTGGACGAGCCGTCGGTCGCGCCGCTGCTCGCCGCGTTGGGCGGCGCCCTGGACTCGTTCACCGAGATCGGGCTCGGCTACCTGTCCCTGGACCGGCCGTCCGGAACGCTCTCCGGCGGCGAGGCGCAGCGGGTCAAGATGGTCCGCCAGCTAGGGTCCTCGCTCACGGACGTGACCTACGTCTTCGACGAGCCGACGATCGGGCTGCACCCGCATGACATCGCGCGGATGAACGACCTGCTGCTCCGGCTCCGCGACAAGGGAAACACGGTGCTCGTGGTCGAGCACAAGCCGGAGACGATCGCGATCGCCGACCACGTGGTGGACCTCGGGCCCGGGGCCGGCGCCGACGGTGGCCAGGTCGTCTTCGAGGGGACCGTCGACGGCCTGCGCGGCAGCGGGACCCTCACCGGCCAGCACCTCGATGACCGAGCCAGGCTGAAGCCGTCGGTGCGGGCGCCGTCCGGGAAGCTGGAGATCCGCGGCGCCAGGACGCACAACCTGCGCGACGTGGACGTCGACATCCCGCTCGGTGTGCTCGTCGTGGTCACCGGAGTCGCGGGCTCGGGCAAGAGTTCGCTGATCGACGGCTCGGTGTCGATCCGGGACGACGTGGTGTCGGTCGATCAGAGCCCGATCCGCGGCTCGCGGCGGAGCAACCCGGCGACCTACACTGGCCTGCTCGACCCGATTCGTAAGGCGTTCGCCAAGGCCAACGGAGTGCAGCCCGGTCTGTTCAGCGCCAACTCCGAGGGGGCCTGCCCGACCTGCAACGGCGCCGGGGTCGTCTACACCGACCTGGCGGTGATGGCCGGCGTCGCGATGACCTGCGAGGACTGCGAGGGAAAGCGGTTCGATGCGTCGGTGCTCATGCATCGCCTCGGCGGGCGCGATATCGCCGAGGTGCTCGCGATGCCGGTCAGCGAGGCTCTCGAGTTCTTCGGGGCCGGTGAGGCGCGCATTCCCGCCGCGCACGCCATCCTGGCCAGGCTCGCCGACGTTGGGCTCGGCTACCTGGCCCTCGGCCAGCCGCTCACCACGCTGTCCGGCGGTGAGCGGCAGCGGCTCAAGCTGGCCGCCCGGATGGCCGACAAGGGCAGCGTGCTCGTCCTCGACGAGCCGACCTCCGGCCTGCACCTGGCCGACGTCGCGCAGTTGCTCGGGCTGCTTGACCGGCTGGTCGACGCGGGGAAGTCGGTCATCGTCATCGAGCATCACCAGGCGGTGATGGCGCACGCCGACTGGATCATCGACCTCGGGCCCGGGGCCGGTCACGATGGCGGCCTGGTCGTCTTCGAGGGCAGGCCGGCCGACCTAATCGCGGCGCGGTCCACGCTCACCGGCGAGCACCTCGCGGCCTACGTCGGCACCTGAGCGGCGCCTGGTGCCGCGGGCCGGGCCATGATCGTGGTTGAAAGTCAGAGCGTGACCGATTCTCGGTGCCAGCCACTGAAAATCAACCACGCTCCGAGAATCGGTCACGCTAGGCGGCCGGCTGGTCAGGCGGCGCGCCGCCGGGCCCGAAGCACGATGTCGTGCGAGTGCTGCGAGATCGGAA
>JAJYTW010000045.1 GCA_021792855.1 Actinomycetes bacterium | reverse complement strand
CGTGATCGGCGGCGCGGTCGCCATGGGCGTCACCTACGGCATCGGGGCGCTGATCGGCGCCTCCGGCGTCTGACCGGTCGCGCTGATCTGCCGGGCTGAACCGCGGGCTGATCTGCCGGGCTGAACCGCGGGCCGATCTGCCGGGCTGAACCGCGGGCCGATCTGCCGGGCTGAACCGCGGAGCCTAGCGTTCGCGTCGTTCGCGCCCCAGTCCCTGTGGTGTGGATGGCACATATTGCACCCTCCACGGGCTGTTGCAGAATTGCCGGCGCGGCTTTCGTGCTGGTTCATAATCATCTGGGATGATTGTGGCATGGCTAAGGGGTATCGTCCGGTGCGGCGTGATGAGGTGTTTCTGCTGCCGCCGAGCATGCGGGACTGGCTGAGCGCTGATCATCCGGTGTGGCTGGTGATCCGGGCGGTTCAGGTGATGGATACCGGGCCGTTCCATGACCGCCGCAGGACCGGCGGCGCGGGCACGGCGGGCTATGACCCGGACATGCTGGTGACGGTGCTGGCGTGGGCGTACGCGCACCAGGTCACCTCCTCGCGGCGGATCGAGGAGCTGTGCCGCACCGACGTGGCGTTCCGGGTGATCTGCGGCGGGAACCTGCCCGACCACACCACGATCGCCCGGTTCCGCGCGGACTTCGCCGGCCCGGTGGCCGCGTTCTTCGCCGGGGTGCTCGGCTTGTGCGCGCAGCTGGGCATGGGGAAGCTCGGGGTGGTGGCCCTGGACGGCACCAAGATCGCCGCGTCGGCGTCGAAGTCGGCGAACCGGACCGAGGGCACCCTGCGCAAGCTGGCCGGGGAGACCGTCGCCCGCCACGGGCGCGACGATTCGGCCGAGGATGACCTGTTCGGCGAGGGCCGCCGCGGTGACGAGGTCCCCGGGGACGCCTGGTCGCCGCGGTCGCGGGACGCGCGGATCGCCGCCGCGCTGGCCAGCCTGCGCGCCGCGCGGGAAGCCGCCGAGGCGGAACGGGACGAGCAGGCCAGCGCCTACCTGGAGAAGGCCCGGGCCGGGCGGCCGCCGGCCGGGAAGCGGCCAGCCGGCACCGGTGCCGGGGCCGCGCGGATCGCGGTGGAGCAGGCCACCGCCGCGCAGCAGGCGAAGATCGAGGACTGGGAGCGGCGCGATGCGCGGAACAGGGCCGCCGGCGGCGGCGGGCTGCGGAACCCGCCGCGCCGGCCCGCCAGCGCGCACGTCCGCGTCCGGGCGAAGAACGCCGCGCTGGAGCGGGCCATCCAGCGGGCGGCCCGGGACGAGCGCAGGGCCGCGGAGAAACAGGACCGCCGCAAGGGCCCGGGCCCGGTGCGGAACATCACCGATCCCGACTCGCGGCTGATGCCCGTGCGCGGCGGCGGGTTCATCCAGGGCTACAACGCCCAGCTGGTCACCACCGAGGACGGGCTCATCATCGCCGCCGCCCTCACCCGGGACACCGGCGACACCGCCTGGCTCCAGCCGATGATGGCCGCCGCCGGGACCGCCGCCGCCATCATCACCGCCCGCCAGCCCGCCAGCAGCCCCGGCAGCGGCAGCCGGGCCCGCCCGCCGGCCGGCTACCAGCCGCCCCGCGGCGACGGCCAGCCCCGCTACGCCGGGCCGATCGGCCTGTTCCTGGCCGACGCCGGCTACTGCTCCGAGGACAACATCACCGCCCCCGGCCCGCCGCGGCTGATCGCCACCGGCAAGCGCCGCGACCTGGAACGGGCAGCCCGCGACAGCGACCCGGCCCAGCAGAGCGCCCGGCAGCACACCGCCGCCATGGCCACCCTGCTGCAAACCGAAGACGCCATCACCGCCTACCGGCGCCGCGGCCACATCGCCGAGACCCCCAACGGCGACCTCAAGCACAACAAGGGATTCCGCCAGCTGTCAGTCCGCGGCCTGGCCAGAACCAGCGGCGAGCTGACCTTCACCGCCGCCACGCTCAACCTGTTCAAGGCCATCAGCACCGGACACCTCACCCACACCGCCCTCGACCACCTCACCACCCCGCCCGGCACCCCGGCCAGCCCCGCCTGACCAGCCCGGCACACCACCAGACACCACACCCCCCCGCAACAGACCCATACCAGCAGCAGCCCAGCCAATTCGGCAACAGCCCCTGGAGCGTGCAATATGTGCCATTCACACCACAGGGAAAGCCGCCGACGCCGAGCGGTCCGCGGTCAGCGACGGCCAGTATGTGCGACGTACCGGGTTTGTCCGGCCGGTCTGCGCGGCGGGGCTACTGCGCTGCGGGGCTACGGGTCGGAGCGGCCGGCCGGCTGCTCCGACCCGTAGCCGCTGCCGCCGACCCTGGTTGCGGCATCCGCTCCCGCGCCGGAACCGGCGGCGGCGTCTGCGTAGGCCAGGAAGTCATCGACCATCCGGTGGAACAGCGTCGCCAGCTGATGCACGTCCTCCGGCGTCCAGCTCGTCAGGGCGGCCTGCATGGCCTGCCTGCCCACGGCGCGGATCCGATCTGCCGCCTGCTGCCCTGCCGGGGTGAGCCTGATCAGCTGAGCGCGCCGGTCCCCGGGGTCGGGGACGCGGTCCACGTAGCCGGCCTTCGCCAGCCGCTGTAGCTGCCGGGTGATGTGCGGCGGCTCGACTTCCAGTTGCGCGGCAAGCTCGCCGGGGCGCATTCCCCCGGACTCGGCGAGGTGGCGCAGGATCACCACCGCCGCGCGGTCGACCGGCACCCCGGCCGCGATCCTGATCTGGTCGTGCCGCTTGATCCGGGTAAGGAGATAGGCGATGCGGGTGAGGGCACGTTCCAGCTCGACCACATCTCCGGGGCTGGGCGCCCCGGCGGCGCCCCGGCGGTCAGCCGGACCGGCACCCGGGCGGTCGGCTGGGTCCGGTGGGCGGGCAGGCATGCGGGCCACGGTAACCTCGGTTACGTAAGTTAAGCAACTTGACGGCACTGGCGCCCGCCGGATACCGTCGGCTAGCGATGACTTAGCTTACCTAAGTTAAGTAACTGATCTGCCGTTCCGCTGGAGGCCGCCGGCCTTCCCGTTACGTCGCAGGAGAGCGATCTGATGTCAAGCGCGAGCACGTCAGCGGCCAGCACGAGCGCGGCCCGGGCCGCGGAGGGCCCGGGAAGCTGGAGCGGCGGCAGGCGGGGCAACCCGGCGCTGACCCTGCTGACCGTGGCGCTCGGCGTCATGATGGTCGCCCTGGACGGCACCATCGTCGCGGTCGCGAACCCGGCCATTCAGTCTCATCTGCACGCGTCGCTGGCCGACATCCAGTGGGTCACCAACGCCTATCTGCTGGCGCTCGCCGTCAGCCTGATCGCGATCGGTAAGGTAGGCGACCGGTTCGGGCACAAGAAGGTGTTCACCACCGGCGTGGTCGGCTTCGCGCTCAGCTCCGCCGCGGTCGGCCTCTCCGGAACCCTCGCCGGCAGCATCGGCCTGGTGATCGCGTTCCGGGTGGCCCAGGGCATCTTCGGTGCGATGCTCCAGCCGTCGGCGCTGGCCCTGCTGCGGGAGACGTTCCCGGTCGAGCAGCTGAACAAGGCCATCGGCGTCTGGGGTGCGGTGATCGGCGCGTCCACTGCGGCCGGCCCGATCGTGGGCGGCCTGCTGGTCCAGCACATCTCCTGGGAAGCCTGCTTCTACGTGAACGTCCCCGTCGGGGTGACCGCCCTGATCATGGCGCTGCTCGTGCTCAGGGAAACCCCGTCTTCGCCGGCCGCCCAGTCCTTCGACGTCCCCGGCATCCTGCTGCTCTCCGGTTCGCTATTCCTGCTCATCTGGGGCCTGATCAAGGGCTCAAGCTACGGCTGGGGATCCGGCAAGACGCTGGCCTTCCTGATCGGCGCGGTCGTCGTGGGCGCGCTGTTCGTGCTCCGTGAGCAGCGGGCCAGCCAGCCGCTGCTGCCGCTGCGGCTGTTCCGCTCGCCAGCGCTGTCCGCGGGCACGGTGCTGGTCGTGCTGCTGATGTTCGCCCTGTTCGGCGCGATGTTCTTCATGACCTTCTACCTGGAGAACGTGCACGGCCTCGACCCGGTGGCGACCGGGGTGCGGTTGCTCCCGATGACCGGCATGCTGATCATCGGCGCGCCGATCTCCGGCCTGGTGATCACCAAGATCGGCCCGCGGCTCCCGATCATGACCGGGATGCTGCTGGGAGCCATCGCGCTGTTCGGCCTGTCCAAGCTGACCCTGGCGTCCAGCGCCAACGACACCGTCGTCTGGTTCCTGCTGCTCGGCCTGGGCCTCAGCCCGGTCATGGTCGGCGCGACCGACGTCATCGTCGGCAACGCGCCGGTGGAACTGGCCGGCGTGGCGGGCGGCCTGCAGTCGACCGCGATGCAGGTCGGCGGCACCCTGGGGACCGCCGTGCTCGGTGCGGTGATGTCCGCGAAGGTCTCCAGCCTGCTGCCGGTCCGCTGGGCCGGCGCGCACCTGCCCGTGCTCAGCGCCAGTCAGCTAGCCGGGCTGAAGAGCGCGGTCGTGGTCGGCGTGGCCCCCGTTCCGGCGGGCACCCCGCCGGTGATCGCCAGGCTCGTCACCGAGATCAGTCACGCCGTATTCATGGCCGGGATGAACGCATCCTTCCTGGTGGCATCCATCGTCGCCCTCGTCGGCGCCGCCATCGCGCTGTTCGTGCGATCCGGCAGCGGCGCGACCGGCGGCCACGCCGGAATCTGACGGTGGGCCGGCGACCCAGCCCGGCCGGCGCGTAAAGTCCTGCGGGTAAGGCTTTCCCGGACCGAGATCGAGGTGCGATGTTCCCGACCCGGCGCATGTTGACGCCCCTGCGTCCCGCCGCCCGCGTTCTTACCGGATCCACCTACGTTCTGCTGGGCTTCGACGCGCTCCGTGCGCCCGGCGGCCGGGTCGACCAGGCCGCGCCGGTGCTGAACGCCATCCGCAAGGTGGCCCCGCTCCCGGCCAGCGACGAGATGGTCGTGCGCGGGAACGCGGCCGTGCAGGTGGTCGCCGGCGGCCTGCTGTCCTTCGGGATCGCCCCGCGGCTGTCCGCGCTCGCCCTCGCCGGGTCCCTGGTGCCCACCACGCTGGCCGGGCACGCCTACTGGAAGATAGACGACCCCGCGGCGCGCAAGATGCAGCGCATCCAGTTCCACAAGAATCTGGCGATGATCGGCGGACTGCTGTTCGCCGCGCTCGACGAGTAGCGGCCCGGCCGCGGCCAGTCCGGCCCGCTGCTCCCAGCGGATTTCCGCTGGCCGCCCGACGCGCCCGATGGATTGCCGGCGCCGGGGACGGAATAATGAGGTCATGGCAGGCGGGCTGGTCAGGTGCGGGCAGTGCGGCCAGGCGAACCGGGTGCCCGCCGCGGCGACGGGAACGCCGCGGTGCGGCAAGTGCCACGCGGCGCTGCCCTGGATCGTTGATGCCGACGACACGACGTTCGCCGAGATCGCGGACGGTGCGAAGGTGCCGGTGGTCGTCGACCTGTGGGCGCCGTGGTGCGGCCCGTGCCGGATGGTGAGCCCCGCGCTCGAGCAGCTTGCCGGGGACCTGGCCGGTCAGATCAAGCTGGTCAAGGTCAACGTCGACTCCTCGCCCCGGATCGCGCAGCGGTTCGACGCGCAGGCCATCCCGACCCTGCTGGTGCTGCGCGGCGGGCAGACGATCGCCCGGCAGACCGGCGCCGCGCCGCTGCCGACCCTGCGGGCCTGGGTCGACAGCGCGCTCGCCGGAGCCCGCTAGCCGCCGAACGGCCGTCGGCCTGATCGGCCCGGACGAATTGGCCTAGCCGGCTGGCAACGGCATCTCCGCGAATGCAACCGACCGGCGTCCGCCCGCGTCCAAGCATCGGTCGGCAACCAGACCGGCCGTCGCCTGAACGGGAGGCGCCGCGGAGCGCCGGGCCGTGGCCTACGCCCGGCGGCTGCTCGCTGAACTGCGTCTCCCGGCCGGCGCCCGGCGGATGGCCTGGCCGGCGCGGCAGCCCAGGCTGCTCGAGCCGTCGCTCGCCGCGATGGCCAGCGATGTCGTCGACGTCCGCGAGCTATACCGGGTTGGCCAGCCGATGTCGGCGGTGGCCGGCTTCCTGTGCGGGCATGTGCCCACCGGCCTGCGGCCGGGCTCTGGCGGGCAGGCCGGCCGGAATGGCCGGACTGTCGGTGAGTACGTGAGCGACGCGCCGAGGTCGCTGCCGCCGGGCATCTACCTGGCCAGGCTCGCGGCGGCGGTCATCCCGGCCAACGGCGGCGGCTCGCTGCTCCGGGTGGACGCGCAGGTGGCCTGGTACCCGCGGCGCACAGCGGCCGAGCACATTGACCCGGCGGGCTACCGGTCGGTCATGCTCACCGTGCCGCCCGCCTTCAGCGGGCCGCCCCGGCACGCGCTGACCAGAACGTTCACCTCCCGGGCGGTCGTAGCCAGGCTGGCGGCGCTGCTCAACGGAATGCCCGCGATGCCGGGCGTGGTGATGAGCTGCCCGGCGATACCGGCCTCGCCCTACCGGATCACATTCGACCCGGCCGCCACGCGGTGGCCGCGCATGGTCTTCTCGCCGACCGGATGCTTCAGCGCCGGGGTTAGCGTCGGCGGCACGGAGCAGCCCGCGCTGACGACCAGTGGCGGGCTGATCGCCGCGATGGACCGACTGCTCGGCCTCCCGGTCCGCTAGCCGCGGTCCCGGCGCCGGGCGGATCAGTCTGGCAGGGCGGTGAAATCGGCGAAATCGAACCCGGGCGCTACCACGCAGCTCACCAGGACCTCGGCCGGCCCGCCCGGGAACGCGGACTGCCAGGTCCCGGCCGGCACCAGGATCTGCGGCGCCTGGCCGCGGTTGAGTTCCGGGCCGAGCGTGACCGCCCGCGGCTTGTCCTCCGGGCCCGGGCCGTCCCCGCCGAGCAGCAGCGTCAGCGATCCGCCGGAATGCCAGAGCCACATCTCGTCCGAGGCGACCGTGTGCCACTGGGACCGGGCACCCGGGGGCAACAGGAAGTAGATTGCGGTCGCGGCGGCCCGGGATCCCGCGTACCCGGGCGGCTCGAACCGCGGAGCCGCCGCCCAGGTTTCGCGGAACCAGCCGCCCTCCGGGTGCGGCACCAGGTCCAGCGTCTCGGCGGTGGTCGGCCGGGTGTCCAGGCTGGTGTAGCGGCCGGACGGGTCTCGCCGGGCGTACCTGACCTCGGTCACCGCAGCGGTCTCGATCGGGCCGTAGATGTGCGGGAACAGAACGTCCGCGCTCGTGCCCGCCGGCGGCCGCGGGTCCGGCGCCTCGAACCGCACCGGCGCGGAAATGCGGTCGGTGTCCAGCGCGAGCGCGACCATGGGCTCGGCGACGTCGCGGTAGAGCGTGTTCGCCACCGCGAGGGTCACCGCCTCATCGGGTGATGCGTGCACGAACGGGTGCGCGTTCGCCGTCCCCGGCACGTAGACGCCGGAACCGGCCGAGCGCCAGGCGGACAGCGGAAGCAGATGCCAGATCATGCGGACTAGTTAACCGGCCCGGCTCGCGGTGCTCCTCGCCTGCCCGGGGTGAGGCGCCCGCGAATCGCGGACTGGCTGCCTCGCCTGGTGACGTCCTGCCCTAGCCAGGCGGGACGGGGCCGGCTGAAAGTAGAGAAAAGTCAGAACTGGCGCGCAAGCGAGATCGAGACGGGGGTCGCGCCATGAAGATCGAGTACCTGCACGCGTCCAAGTACGGGAACGGGGCGAAGGTGGCGGCCGAGTTCGACCGGCAGATGGCTGCCAGGGGGGTGGAGGTCGAGGTCCATCACATCCGGGAGGTCCGTCCCGGCGATCTGCCGCCTGCCGATCTGTATCTGTTCAGCTCGCCGGGGCGGATCGGCAAGCCGATCGGCAGCATGCGGCGGTTCCTGAAGAAGATTGGCCTGCCGGCCGGGACGAGGTATGCCCTGCTGACGACCGAGGGGGCCGCCAAGCCGGACAAGAAGACCGGGCAGATGCCGACCGAGGAGGAGATCGCCCGGTGGGAGCACGTCCGCCCGATCATGAACGAGATTCTCCAGGGCAAGGGCCTTGTCGAGGTCGCGGAGGACAGGGTGCTGGTGACCGGGATCAAGGGCCCGCTGGAGGAGGGCTGGGAGCACAAGGTCGAGTCCTTCGCGGCGCGCATCCCGGTCGAGATCTGAGCGAACGGCACCGGCCTGCCCGGTGCCGTTCGACATGCCACCCCTTGTGGCTTCGCGAATCACCGCAAAAGCGACGTGATCATGGGCCTAACGGGTGGGAGGTGGTCCCGGCCCACCGAGTGGGCCGGGCTGGAGCGACGATGCCAGCGGCGAACTGCCCGAGGTTACCGGCTTTCCGCGTCGCGGACGCGCTTCACCATCAGTTCGAGTAGTGCCCACGCCGATTCCGGGTGCTCCATCGCGAATGGCCGGAAGGTCCATGCGACGAATAGCAGGCAGCGGATCGGGGTCGTGGCCGTGACGTCCGCCGAGCGGTCCGAGTGGTCGATCAGCGCCATCTCGCCGAAGTAGTCGCCGGGCCCGAGCGTGCGCACGACCCGCCCGTCGATGCTCACCTCTGCCTGGCCCTCCGCGATGACGCCGAAGGTGGCTCCGGTCTCGCCCTCGCTGGTAAGAGCGGCCCCGGCGGGAAATGACCGGTCGTGTGCCTGGCGAGCGAGCTTCGCCAGTTCTTTGCGTGACAGCATTGAAAACAGTGGTACGCGGGAAAGGACTTCCTCAGTGGTAGCCATAGCTCGACATGCTACGCAGATACCCTTGTGAGTTCTACGGGTGATTCACCGTGGCTGCTCAGCGCCCGGACCCAGTCGGAGTGACTGGCTCCTCCCGGGCGGGCGGCACGTCCGGATCGGCAATCCGCGGCATCGCGTCGGCTGCCGGGCGGGCCGGGGCGGGGCAGGAACTGGCGTCGGTCAGCCGCTGACGCAGGGCGAAGGCCGTCAGGCCGGTGGCGACCACGGCCATGAACGGCGACGCCGGGGCGGCGGCGTGGGTCATCAGGGCGGCCACGAGAGCCACGCCGGCCGCGGCCGCGCACGGCGAGCAGCCGACCTCGATCGCCTTGCCGGTGCCCGGACGGGCCAGGTAACTGGCCAGCACCACGCTCGCCAGTGCGCTGGTCAGGATCAGCCAGGGCCAGATCCACCAGGCCGACGCCGTAGTCGCGAGGCCGCCGCCGAGGACCGCGAAGACGACGGCGAGTACGGGGAATGCGACCGCGGCCGCCACCCACCGGCGCCTGGGCCAGGTCCGCAGTCCGGTGCCGATCCGAATCCCGCCGTCCATCTGTCCTCCCGGCCGGCGCCGTGGGCTTCGTGCCCGGGGTCCCGGCGGACCAGGCGCCGATACCACTATACCCCCATGGGTATCTGCGTCGGCTTGTATCTGCGTCGGCTTGTGTTGGCGCCGGTGCCAGCGCGGGCTGGTCACGCGCCGGCTTGCGTGGGCGCCCCGGCGGAGACCGGCAAGCCGGCCAGCCGCCACTCGGGCATGCCGTCGGCAAGCCGGCGCGCCCCCCGCCCGGCCGCCCGGAGCACGCGCACCGCCTCGTGGGCGAACACGCAGTACGGCCCCCGGCAGTAGGCCGCGACCTCGATCTCCGGGGGCAGTTCGGCCAGGCGCTGGGCGAGTTCCTCGATCGGGATCGAGATCGCTCCCGGGATGTGACCGGCGGCATACTCGGCGGCCGGGCGGACGTCCACGACCGTGACCTCGCCGGCCGCGGCCCGGCGGAGCAGTTCCTCCCGGCCGATGACCTCGACGTCGTCCCCGAGGTAGGCGCGGCGGGCCGGCTCGACCTCGGCCAGCAGGCGGGAGGCGACCTCGCGCATCTCGCCGTACAGCCTGGCTACGTCGTCGCTGGCGAGCGAGTAGTAGATCCGGGTGCCCTGCCGGCGGGTCACCACCAGCCGGGCGTTGTGCAGGACCTGCAGGTGCGCCGAGCAGGAGGTAACCCCGAGCCCGGCCGCGCCGGCGAGATCCTCGACGCTGCGCTCGCCCTGGGCGAGCAGGTCGATCAGCTCCAGTCGCCGGGGACTGGCCATCGCCTTGCCGAGGCGCGCGAACTGCTCGTACAGGTCCGCCTTGGCGCGCTGATCGCCCATGCCCCTCCTCCGTCCCGGCCGCTCGTGCTGGTGCCGTCAACCTTACGCACGGGGTTCTAATCCAAGATTCTATGGAATATCGTAACTGGATGATGACCCCCAGGTCTGCCCGGGCCGACTCCGGGCGATCGGCCGACCATGGCGACCGGGCGGGGCGCGCTGCCCGTGCCAGCCAAGGTGCCCGTGCCAGCCATGGCGCCCGGCTCGGGCTGCGGGCCAACCTGGCCCAGTTCACCCTCCTGATCGCGGTGAACGCCCTGGTCGGCGGAACCCTCGGCCAGGAGCGGACGGTGGTGCCACTGCTCGCCGGGCAGGCGTTCCACCTGGCCGCCTTCTCCAGCGCGCTGACATTCATCCTCGCCTTCGGCGCCGTCAAGGCGGTCACCAACTTCTTCGCCGGGACGCTGTCCGACCGGTTCGGCCGCAAGCCCGTTCTGCTGGCCGGGTGGCTGGTCGCGCTGCCCATCCCGGCGCTGCTGATCTGGGCGCCAAACTGGGGCTGGATAATCGCGGCGAATGTGCTCCTCGGCGTCAACCAGGGCCTGGCCTGGTCCACCACGGTCACGATGAAGATCGACCTGGTCGGCCCGGTCCGCCGCGGTCTGGCGGTCGGCCTGAACGAGGCGGCCGGCTACGGCGCGCTGTCCCTGACCGCCCTGGCGACCGGCTACCTGGCGGCCGCCTACGGGTTGCGGCCCGCGCCATTCCTGCTCGGCGCCGCCTACATCGCGGCCGGCCTCGGCCTCTCGGCGGTCGCGGTCCGGGAGACCCGCGGTCACGTGCGCCGCGAGGCCGCCCAGCGCGGCCCGGCCCCGGGCCACCTCACCGGGCACCTGCGCACCGGGCAGGTCGCCTGGCTGACCAGTTTCTCCGAGCGGGCGCTGTCGGCGGCCAGCCAGGCCGGGATGGTGACCAACCTCAAGGACGGCGTCGCCTGGGGCCTGTTCCCGGTGCTGTTCGCGACCGCCGGCCTGAGCATCGGCCAGATCGGCGTGCTGGTCGCGCTCTACCCTGCGGTCTCCGGCCTCGGCCAACTCGCGACCGGGGCGCTGTCGGATCGGATCGGCCGCAAGTGGCTGATCGCGGGCGGCATGGTCGTGCAGGCGGCCGGCCTGGCGCTGACCGCCGCCGGCGGCACCCTCCTGGCCTGGGCCGCGGCTGCCGTTCTGCTTGGCGTCGGGACCGCGATGGTCTACCCGACCCTGCTCGCCGCCGTCGGCGACGTCGCGCACCCGGCCTGGCGGGCCCGGTCGATCGGCGTTTACCGGCTCTGGCGAGACGGCGGGTTCGCCATCGGCGCCCTGCTGGCCGGCCTGATCGCGGACGCCTACGGCCTGCGTGCCGCGATCTGGGCCGCCGCCGCGGCCGCGGCGGTCTCCGGCCTGACCGTCGCCGTCCGGATGTACGAGACCCGCCCTGGGACTGGCCGCAGCCCTGGGGCCGGTCGCGGTCCCGCCGCCACGCCGGACAGCGGTTAGCCGAAGACTTCGGCGCCATATTCGCCCCGAAGTCTTCGGCTAACTCGGCCCGGACGGTGCCCCGCGGCCGCCGCGGTGTCTCGGCCGGGAGAAAAACGTGCAGCCGGATGTGCTGATCACGGCACAATGCGCATTGTGCTCCTGACCATAACGACCACCGTCGAACCAGCGTCTGACCTGGGCTACCTGCTGCACAAGCACCCCGGGCGGGTGCAGTCGTTCAGCCTGCCGGTGGGGACGGCGCACGTCTTCTACCCGGAGGTCAGCGCCGAGCGAACCACGGCGGCGCTGCTGCTGGAAGTCGATCCGGTCGGCCTGGTGCGCGGCCGCGGCGGCCAGGCGAGCGAGGGCTTCGCGCTCGGGCAGTACGTCAACGACCGGCCGTACGCGGCCTCCAGCATGCTCGCAGTCGCGATCAAGGACGTGTACCGCAGCGCGCTGACCGGACGCTGCCAGGCCCGGCCGGAACTCGCGGACTCCGCGATCTCGCTGGAGTTGCGGATCCCGGCGCTGCCCTGCCGGGACGGCGCCCGCCTGGTCCGCCAGGTGTTCGAGCCGCTGGGCTGGCAGGTACGGGCCGATGCGGTTCCGCTCGATCCGGCGATCGAGGGCTGGGGAGCGTCGCGCTATCTCGACGTGACCCTGTCCGGACGACTGCGCCTCGCCGACGCGCTCAACCATCTGTACGTCCTGCTGCCGGTGCTGGATGACACCAAGCACTACTGGGTGAGCACCGCCGAGATCGACAAGCTGATCGCGGCGGGCGGCGCCTGGCTGGCCGGTCATCCGGAGCGGGACCTGATCACGGCGCGCTACCTGGCGCACCAGCGCGAGCTGACCAGGGACGCGCTCGCCCGCCTCGCCGACGTGGACGACACCGACCCCGAGGACCTGGACTGTGCCCTGGAGCCGGCCACCGTCCAAGGCGACGCCGGGCTGTCGGCGCCGCTGAGCCAGCAGCGGCGGGACGCGGTGCTCGCCGCCGTCCGGGCCGCCGGGGCCAGGCGGGTCGGGGATCTCGGCTGCGGCGAGGGCGCCCTGATCGCGGACCTGGTCGCCGAGCCCGCGATGGAACGCGTCGTCGGCGCCGACGTATCGATTCGCGCGCTGCGGGCGGCCGCGCGCCGGATCGGCCTGGACCGGCTACCCGATGCCCGGCGCGAGCGGATCGAGTTGTTCCAGTCCTCGCTCACCTACCGGGACGAGCGGATCGCCGGCCTGGACGCGGCCGTCCTGATGGAGGTGATCGAGCACATCGACCCGGCCAGGCTGCCCGCGGTGGAGCGAGTCGTCTTCGGCTACGCGGTGCCGGGAACCGTCATCGTGACGACGCCGAACGCCGAGCACAACGTGCGCTACCCCGCGCTCGGACCGGGGCAGCTGCGGCACCGGGATCACCGGTTCGAGTGGACCAGGGCCGAGTTCGGCGAGTGGGCCGAGTCGGTCGCGAGCCGCAACGGCTACCGGGTCCGGCTGGCCCCGATCGGGACCGACGATCCCGAGGTGGGGCCGCCGACCCAGATGGCGATCTTCGAGCGGGCGGCGGCATGAGCGGGCCCGAGGTGACCGAGCTTGGCATCCCGGAGCTGAGCCTGGTCGTCCTGGTGGGGGTGACCGGGTCGGGCAAGTCCACCTTCGCGCGCACGCATTTCCGGCCCACCGAGGTGCTCTCCTCCGACGCCTGCCGCGGCATGGTCGCGGACGACGAGAATGACCAGGCAGCGACGCCTGCCGCGTTCGAGGTGCTGAACTTCATCGCCGCCCGGCGGCTGGCCGGCGGACGACTCACGGTTGTCGACGCCACCAACGTGCAGCCCGATGCCCGCAAGCAGCTTGTCGCGCTGGCCCGCGAGCACGACGTGCTGCCGGTCGCCATCGTCCTGGATCTGCCGGAGAGCGTCTGCCTGGAGCGCAACGCGGCCAACCCCGCCCGCGGGTATCCGGCGCAGGTGATCCGGCGGCAGCACGATCAGCTCCGGCGCGGCCTGCGGTCCCTGGCCAGGGAGGGGTTCCGCACCGTGCACGTGCTGCGCGGCGCGGAAGAGATCGCCGCGGCCCGGATCGTGCGCACCCGGCTGTTCAACGACCTTCGGCACGAGACCGGGCCGTTCGACGTGATCGGCGACGTGCACGGCTGCCGGGACGAGCTTGAGTCGCTGCTGACCAGGCTCGGCTACCAGATCAGGCGCGACGATGCCGGCCGCGCCGCAGGGGCGAGCCATCCCGGTCGCCGGGCCGTCTTCGTCGGCGACCTGGTGGATCGCGGGCCGGACACCCCCGGGGTGCTCCGCCTGGTCATGGGCATGGTGAGCGACGGCGACGCGCTCTGCGTCCAGGGGAACCACGAGAGCAAGCTGGTCCGGGCGCTGCGCGGCGGCAAGGTTCAGGTCAGTCACGGCCTGGCCGAGTCGCTGGCGCAACTGGCAGCGGAGCCGGCCGAGTTCCGGGCCGCCGCCCTGACCTTCATGGACTCCCTGATCAGCCACTACGTGCTGGACGGCGGCAGTCTCGTGGTCGCGCACGCCGGCCTGGTCGAGCGTTTCCATGGCCGCACCTCGCGGCGGGTGCGGGAGTTCTGCCTGTACGGGCAGACGACCGGCGAGACCGATGAGTACGGCCTGCCGGTCCGGTATCCGTGGGCGGCGGACTACCGGGGCACGGCGACAGTGCTGTACGGCCACACGGCGACGCCGACGCCGGAGTGGGTCAACAACACGATGTGCCTGGACACCGGCTGCGTGTTCGGCGGGCGGCTGACCGCCATGCGCTACCCCGAGCGGGAGGTCGTGTCGGTCCCGGCAAGCCAGGTCTATTACGAGTCGGCCAGGCCGTTCCAGGTCGCACCGGCCGAGTCAGCCGCCGAAGCGCCGGTCCGCAGGGATCCCGACGTCCTCGACATCACCGACGTGAGCGGGCGCCGGGTGATCGAGACCGCGCACCGAGGTCGAGTCGGCGTCCGGGCGGAGAACGCGGCCGCCGCACTGGAGGTCGCCAGCCGGTTCGGGATCGACCCCCGGTGGCTGCTGTACCTGCCGCCGACGATGAGCCCGGTCGGCACCTCGGGCCGGCCTGGGCTGCTCGAGCACCCCGATGAGGCGTTCGACGCCTACCGGGCCGACGGCGTGGACCAGGTCGTCTGCGAGGAGAAGCACATGGGCTCCCGCGCCGTGCTGCTGCTCTGCCGGGACGCCGGCTCCGCCCGGGCCAGGTTCGGCGCGCCGGGCGACGCGCTCGGCGCGGCCTGGACCCGGACTGGCCGGCCGTTCTTCGACGAGGCGCTGACCAGCCAGCTCATCGACCGCGCCCGGGTGGCGGCCGGACAGGCTGGCCTATTCGACGAGCTTGACTCGCCGTGGCTGCTGCTGGACGCCGAACTGCTGCCCTGGTCGGCGAAGGCCGGGCAGCTGATCCGCGACCAGTACGCCGCGGTCGGCGCCGCCGCCCGCGCCTCGCTCACCGCGGCCGCAGACGTTCTCGGTCAGGCCGAGGCAAGCGGCCTAGATGTGGCCGGCCTGCTCCAGCGGACCCGGGCGCGGCTGGCCAACGCGGCGGAATTCACCGCCGCCTACCGGCGGTACTGCTGGGACACCGACGGCCTGTCCGGGGTGCGGCTGGCTCCGTTCCAGGTGCTGGCCAGCGAGGGCGCCGCGCACCACCAGCGGCCGCACTCCTGGCACCTGGATCTCGCCGACCGACTGGTGGCCGCCGACCCCGGGCTGTTCGTCACCACGCGCAGGCTGTTCGTCGACGCGGCCGACCCTGCCTCGGTAGCCGCCGGGGTGGCCTGGTGGCAGGACCTGGTGGCGGCCGGCGGCGAGGGCATGGTGGTCAAGCCGGCGCTGAACCTCACTACCGGCCGGAAGGGCCTGGCGCAGCCCGGCCTGAAGGTCCGGGGACCGGACTACCTGCGGCTGATCTACGGCCCCGACTACACCGTGCCCGAGAACCTGGACCGGTTGCGGCAGCGCGGGCTCGGTCACAAGCGCTCGCTGGCCCTGCGTGAGTACGCGCTCGGCCTGGAGGCGCTGGACCGGCTGGCACGGGGCGAGCCGCTGTGGCGGGTGCATGAGTGCGTCTTCGCGGTCCTGGCGCTGGAATCCGAGCCGGTCGACCCGCGACTGTAGCCGCGCGGTCGGCCTCCGGGCCGGGAAGCCGGCCTGCCGGGTCAGCCGATTAGCAGGCGCTCGCGCAGGCGATGCACCGTGTCCGGAGCCACGCCGCGCCGGGCGGCCCAGCCCTCGGCGCCGCCGTAGCGGCTGGTGATCGCGGCCAGCAGGCCGCGGATCACGTGCTCCTCGCACCGGTAGATCTCGGCGGGCAGCCTGGCCATGTTGTCGGCGTACCGCGGCCAGCGGCGCAACCGTTCCAGGATCAGCGCCATGTTCGCCGCGGTCTCCATGTAGTCGGCGACCACATGTTCCTCCGGCACGCCGAGCAGCGATTCGACCAGGGCGAGCACCACGCCGGTGCGGTCCTTGCCCGCCGCGCAGTGCACCACGGTGGGCAGCCGGACCGCGTGCGCGACCATCTCGACCGCGAGCGGCAGGTTCGGGTCGTGGTCGAGATGCTGCACGTACTGGGTGAGCACGACCTGGCCGGGCGGTCCCGACGGGGCGTCCACGTCGACCAGCGGCACATTGAGATAGCCGATCGGGTAGCCACCCAGCGGGCCGCGCCCCTGCTGCACCGACTCCTCGGCGGTGCGCAGGTCGATGATGTACCTGATGCCGAGCCGGTCGACGATGTTGGTGACCTCGTGGTCGCCGAGTTCTTGCAGGCTGTCGCTGCGGAACAGCCGGCCGGGCCGGATCTGGCGACCGCCGTCGGCCGGCAGGCCGCCAACGTCCCGGAAGTTGGCGAGCAGTGTCGCCTCGGCCTGCCCGGCGCCGGTCACGCCGCACGCTCCAGCAGGGTCGCGTTCGCCATGCCGCCGCTCTCGCACATGGTCATCAGCGCGTAGCGTCCCTTCGTCCGTTCCAGGTTGTCGACGCAGGCGGCGAGCAGGCGCCCGCCGGACGCGCCGACCGGGTGACCGTAGGCGATCGCCCCGCCGTCGACGTTCAGCCGCTCGGCCGGGTACCCGAACTCGGCCAGCCAGGCCAGCACCACGCTGGAGAATGCCTCGTTCACCTCGGCCAGGTCGATCTGATCGAGCCCGATCCCGGTCCGCTCCAGCAGCCTGCGGGTGGCCGGGATGATCCCGGTGAGCATCAGCACCGGGTCGTCGCCGACCACGGCGAATCCGGTCACCGCCGCTCGCGGCCGCAGGCCGAGCGCCTCCGCCCGGTCGGCGTCCATGATCAGCACGGCGGCGGCGCCGTCGGTGATCGGCGAGGAGTTGCCGGCCGTGACCCGCCAGCCGATCTCGGGGAAGCGCCGGGACATCTCCTCGTCGGCGAAGGCCGCCGGCAGCGTAGCGAGGCGCTCGGCGCTGGTGTCCGGCCGGATGCCCTCGTCGTCGGTGACCGTGCCCCCGCCCGGCCGTGGCACCGGGATCAGGTGGCCGCGCAGGCGGCCCTGCTCGCGGGCCGCGCTGGCCAGCCGGTGCGAGCGCAGCGCGAACTCGTCAAGCTCGTCCCGGCCGAGATTCCAGCGGGCCGCGATCAGCTCGGCCGAGATGCCCTGGCGGATCAGTCCCTCGGGGTACCTGGCCCGCAGGAGCGGCCCGAGGTCGTCCCTGCCGAGCCGGTTGGCGCGCATCGGCACCAGGCTCATCATCTCCACCCCGCAGGCGATCGCGGCGTCGTAGGCGCCGGCGATCACGCCCTGGGCGGCGAAGTGCACCGACTGCTGGAACGAGCCGCACTTGCGGTCGATGGACACCCCGGGCACGCTGACCGGCAGGCCGGCGGCCAGCAGGGCGTGCCGGGCGACGTTGCCGGACTGCTCCCCGACCGGCAGGGTGCAGCCGGCGATCACGTCGTCCACCAGGGCGGGGTCCAGGCCGGTCCGGTCGAGCAGCGCGGCCAGCGTGAGCGCGAGCAGGTCGACCGGGTGCTGGTCGCTCAGGGCCCCGCCGGCCCGGCCCTTGCCGAACGGCGTGCGCACGATATCGACGATCACGGCGCGGCGGCTGCTCATCTGGCCTGCCCTCCGGCCGCCGCGGACGGCGCGGACGGCCCGGATGTCCCGGAGGTCCCGGACGGCTCGGATGTCCCAGCCGCCGCGGACCGCCCGGACGGGCCGGATGTCCCGGACGGGGCGACCGGGTCAGGTCGGTTCGCGGCAGCGCAGGCCGCCAGCAGGACCACGACCGGGTGCTCGGTGACGATCGTGCGCAGGCCGGCGGCGACCGCCGCCGCGACCCCCTCGTCGGTATCCAGCACGCTGCCCCGGGCCGCCGCCGCCCCGCGCACCGCCGCCGCGACCTGGCCCGGGTCGGTGACCTCGAGCGCGTCCAGGTCCCGCACCCCGTCCGGCGCCGCGCCGCGACTGACCGCCGCGCCGCGACTGACCGCCGCGCCGGGGCTGACCGCCGCGCCGGGCCTGACCGCCGCGACCGGCGACCGCTCCCCGGCCCACTGCGCCAGCCGGCGCAGCCAGACGTTCTCGTCGGTGCCGGCCCGGCTCAGCGGCAGCGACCCGGCGAACACGGTCCCGGAGTCCCCGTCCACCGTGACCTGCTGGCCGGCCAGCGCGGTCACGGTGTCCGGGCCGCAGCCCACCACGGCCGGGCGGCCGAGGCCGCGGCAGACCACCGCGGCGTGGCTGGTCGAGCCGCCGGTCTCGGTGCACACCGCCACGGCCGCGATCATCGCGTGCACGTCCTGCGGGCTGGTCGTCGGCGCGACGAACACCACGGCCTCGCCGCGCTCGGCCCTGGCCACCACCTCGTCCGGGTCGCGCACCGCGAGGCCGGCGACCGCGCCCGGGCAGGCGGGCTCGCCCGCCGCGGCCACCTCGGCGGCCGTCCGGTGCCGCTCGCCCAGCCTGGGCCGGAGCAACTGCCGGACCTGGCCGGCGCTGACCCGGCTCAGCGCCTCGTCGACGCCGATCACCCCGTCGTCCGCGAGATCGACGGCGAGCCGGACCGCGGCCTCCGGTGAGCGCTTGGCGGCCCGCGACTGGAGCAGGTACAGCCGGCCCTGCTCGACGGTGAACTCGATGTCCTGCACGTCCCGGCCGTGGGCTTCGAGCAGCCTTCCGGCCTCCCGAAGCTGGTCGTGCACCACCGGCAGCCGGGCGGCAAGCTCGCTGATCGGCAGCGGCGTGGCGGTCCCGGCCACCACGTCCTCGCCCTGCCCGCCGGGCAGGTACTCGCCGTATGGCTCGGGCGCGCCGGTGAGCGGGTCGCGGGTGAAGTACACCCCGGTCCCCGAGGCGTCGTCCAGGTTGCCGAAGACCATCGCCTGGACGACCACGGCCGTGCCGAGGTCGTCGGGGATGCCGTAGTGCCGCCGGTAGGCGCGCGCGCGGGCCGACTGCCAGGAGCCGAACACGGCGGCGACCGCGCCGGTGAGCTGCTCCCACGGGTCCTCGGGCACCGGCTGTCCGGTCTCGCCCAGCGCGAGCCCGCGCAGGTCGGCGGGCTCGCTATCGCCCGGCAGCGGGTCGCCCTTCAGCACGATGTGCGCGTAGCCCGAGATGAACCTGGCGTGGGTGTCCCTGGCGTACCCGGGATGGCCGGCCTCGGCCGCGAGCGCCTGCTGCACGGTGTCGTTCATGCCGAGGTCGAGCACCGTGTCCATCATCCCGGGCATGCTCACCGGCGCGCCGGACCGCACCGACACCAGCAGCGGGCGTGGCCCGGCACCGAAGCTCCGCCCGGTCTCCCGCTCCAGGTAGGCCAGGCCGGTGCGGAGCGCGGCCTCCGCCTCGGGCGGCAGCGTGTGGCCGGAGGTCAGGTAGGCGTGGCAGACGCTGGTGGGCAGCACGAACGCGGGCGGGACCGGCAGCCCGAGCCGGCGCATCTGCGCCAGGCTCCAGGCCTTGCCGCCGATCTCCTCCCGGCCAGGCTGCTCGGCGCCGTCCAGCGGGATATACCAGCGGCCCATGTCACTCCTCCCGGCTGCGCCCGAGGACCCGGAGCAGATCTTCGTGGGCCTCGTGCCAGACCGTGTGGTAGCTGTCGACCCGCACCCCGCTGACGAAGTCCGGCTGGCCGGTAAGCGCGCGCTCGTAGGCCGCGCCCAGTCGGTCCCGGTAGGCCCCGAACCGGGGCAGCCAGCCGGCGAAGGTGGTCAGCACCGGTTCGGCGCGCTCATGCAGTCCGCCAAGCTCGTCGATGATCTTCGCGTCGTAGTCCGGGTCACTGTGGTCGTTGGCGACGCTCAGCCCGGCCCGGCTCAGCGTCTGCCACCGGGTCAGCAGGTCGAGCAGGCGCTTGTTGATCCCCTCGAACCGGTCGGCGGCCGCGGTGAACCGCTCGTCGCCCCGCACCCCGGCGTAGGCGACCGGGTAGGCGGCATCCAGCCTGGCCTGGCCGGCCGGGGTGGCCATGAACAGGCCGCGGGCGCCGAGCACGTCGCCCGCCTCGACCCGGCGGGCCAGTTCGCCCTCGACCGCCGCCGGGTCATGCCCGAGCACGGCGGCCACCTGCTCGGCCGTGCCGGACTTTCGCACCGCCAGCGCGTGCAGCACCAGCAGATCCGCGTCCAGGTCCATCATTCGCCTCCGTCTGGGGTCGGCTGGCCGTCCGTGCGCCCGGCCAGCAGTTCGTCGCGGACCGTGCGGCGCAGGATCTTTCCGGCCGGGCTCTTCGGCAGGTCGTCCCTGACGTACAGGGCGCGCGGCCGCTTGTAGCCCGCCAGCAGCGGGCGGCTCCACTCCAGCACCTCGGCCGGGTCGACCGGCCCGCGGGTCGACACCACCGCCTGGACCACCTCGCCCCAGCGGTCGTCCGGGATGCCCACCACCGCGGCCTCGCGCACCTGCGGATGCCCGAGCAGGATGTCCTCCACCTCGCGCGGGTACACGTTGAAGCCGCCGCTGATGATGACGTCGTTGCGCCGGTCCAGCAGGTACAGGTAGCCGTCGTCGTCGAACCGGCCGATGTCGCCGGTGTGCAGCCAACCGCCGCGCAAGGTTCGCGCGGTCTCCTCCGGCCGGTTCCAGTAGCCGCTCATCAGGATCTGGCCGCGGGCCACCACCTCGCCGCTCTCCCCGGGCGGAACCTCCCGGTCGTCGCCGTCCACCACTCGGACCTCGACCATGGTGTACGGACGCCCGGCGCTGCCGACCCGGTCGTGCTCGTCCGGCCGCAGCAGCGAGATAGTCATCGGCGCCTCGGACTGCCCGTAGGTCTGGGCCAGCACCGGCCCGAGCACCTCCTGGGCGCGGGCCGCGACCGACGGCGCGATCGGGGAGGCGCCGTAGCAGAGCCGGCGCAGCGCGGGCAGGCGCACGTCGGCCACGTTCGGCTCGTCCAGCACCATGGCCAGCATGGTCGGCACCAGGAAGGTGGTGGCCGCCCGGCGGCGCTCGAGTTCCTCAAGCAGCAACCCGGGCTGGAACGAGGGCAGCACCACGTTGTGCGCGCCCCGGATCAGGTGCGGCAGGAAGAACGACCCGCTGGCGTGGGTGACCGGCGCGGCGTGCACCATCACGTCGCCCGGCGCGATGTCCGGCACGAGGTCGAGCAGATAGTTCGTGATCTCGGCGTGCTCGCTGCGCAGCGACAGGGTCACCGCCTTCGGCGTCCCGGTGGTGCCGCCGGTATAGCCGAGCCGGTACGGCGCCTCGGCGTCGCGGGGCACCTCGCACCGGCCCTCGGGCTCGTCGGCCATCAGCCGGGCGATGTCGTCGGGCCCGAAGAACATCTCAAGGTCGGCCGCCGGTGCCGCGCGCTCGGCGATGAGCGCGCGGCACCCGGAGTCGGCCAGGCGGAACGCGTGATCCTCCGCGGTGTCCCGGACGTTCAGGGAGACTCGCACCAGTCCGGCTTTCGCCAGGGCGTAGTAGGCCAGCAGGCCGTCGATGCCATTGGGCATCAGCACGCCCACCCGCTCGCCCGGGCGCAGGCCGCTGCGCAGCAGCGCGTTGCCCAGCCGGTCGGTGGCCGAGTCGAAGTCCCGGAAGCTGAGCGTCCGTTCTCCGCAGGTGATGGCCGGCGCGTCCGCGAAGCGGGCCGCGGCCCGGCGCAGGAGATCCCCGATCTCCACTCCGTGCTCCTATCTGGTCGTTACTCGCATGACGGCCCGGCTGCCTCAGGCCGACTGGCCGTCGGCCTTCCGCAGCGCCTCGATGTCGGCCCTGGTCAGTCCGGCGCCCCGGCCGGCCAGCAGCCGGGAGGACGCCTGGGTGTGCCGGTACAGTTCCTGCACCCGCGGGTCGCCCGGGTTGTCCTTGACCCAGCGGTCGTCCAGGAAGCGGTACGGCGCCTGGGCCGCGAGCGGACTGGTCGCCCTGGCGCGCTCGTTCACCTCGGCGAGCGACAGCCGTCCCGCCGTGGTGGTCCAGGTCGAGGTCTTCGGCGGCAGCGAGGTGCTCCCGGCGCGCGGCGCGCCCACGGTGGGCGTGGACGGGTAGTCCCCGAGAACCGAGTACGGGATCGTGGACCACATGTCGCCGGGCGCGCCGGACCACTTGCTCATCGTGTACTCGCTGCCCTGCTGCGAGCTGAGCGAGATGTAGCCGACAAGCTCGGCGATCAGGTCCCGGCCGTACTCGTCGTTCATCAGCGGCTTGAAGCGCTGCGCGCGCTCCTCGATCGTCATCCAGTCGTCCTGGTCGTAGATGCCGGCCAGGTGGAACAGGTCCTTCGGGACGCTGTAGTAGACCAGCAACCCGGCGTCAAGCAACTGCTCCCGGCGCCACTCCGCCATCACCTTCCAGAGCTGGGAGGTGGCCTCGTGCAGCACCTCGCGCTCGTGCTCGAGGAAGTCGGCCAGCGTCGCCGGGTTGTCCATGGCGACCGGGATGTAGCCGTCGCTGAGATAGTCGGAGGTGTACAGCCCGACCGCGATCATGTTGTCGTGGTCGTAGCCGGGCGTCGCCTCGAAGCTAGCCCAGTCGTCCACGATGTTGAAGTGGGTGTCCTTGAGCACGACCGGCAGCGTGTAGTTGTTGTGCGCGACCGGCGCCGCCACCCCGTCCAGCCACGGGAAGTCGCCCTCGCCGAGGTCGACGAAGTCCCGCACCAGCATCTCGGCGTTGCCGCCGATCTTGTATGGGCCCGAGTTGCTGATCCCGAGGCGGCATTCGCAGTGTGACAGGAAGGCGTACTGCGAGATCTGGGCCAGGAAGCGGACCACGGCGGTGTGCAGCCGGTCACCCGGCTTGACCGCGAACGCGTCGGCGTCGAAGACCTGCACGACCCGCTCGGGGAGCAACTGGGCCCGCTGGTTGGCGTCGCTGGGCAGGGTGTGCGCGTGGTTGCGGTGGTAGGCGAGATTCAGCCGCTTGCTGAAGTCCAGCACGTACATGACATCGTCTAGGGCGTCGGTCGGCCGGAGCATCCCCATGTCGATCAGCATCTGGCGGCCGCCCAGGTAGAACTGCGACATGATGCCATTGGTGATGATGTTCGCCACCGACGACACCTCGCGGGCGCGGTCGCCGAGTTCCTCCGGCGACATGTGCTGCTCAAGCTTGCGCAGCAGCGCCGGGTACCGGTACCAGGCGTTCAGGTAGGACATCGCGATGTAGGGGTTGACCGGGAACAGCTTCGATTCCTGGACCGTCCGGGCCGTGCACTGCCAGTAGAACGCGTCGCTGTTCTTGCGGATCCAGGAATTGAGGTCGAGCAAGTCGGAGTAGGAGTATTCGGCAACCATCGAGGGTTCCTTTCAGGAAATCTTCACGATGCGGGCGCGGGCGGCCTCGTCACTGGCGGCGTAGGCGTCGGCCGGGGCCTTGGTGTACTCCACCTGGACCACGTCGCCGTCGTGCAGGCCGTCCAGGACGGCGTCCATCAGGCAGGGCACGCCGTACTCGCGGGTGAGGATGCCGAGGTGGGAGCGGACGGTGCCGCCCATGCAGACGACTCCGGCGAAGTGCTCCAGGATGGGCGCGGTGAGCGTGCCGCCCGAGTCATCGATGATCGCGATGGTGTCCTCGGGGACCCCGTTGACCAGCATGTCCATCACGGTCTCGACCGTGCTGACCAGCCGGGCCGTGCCGGTGATGTCCTTGTCGGCGCGGAACACGTTCTGGCCGGTGCCGATGACCGGCCGGCCGGACTCGTCGACCTCGCCCTCGCCGGTGTCCTTGATCTTGCCGAGCGGCCGGTACTTGTCGGGCTCCTCGACCAGCGAGATCTGGGCGGACATCTCGAACCGGTAGCCGGTGTCCAGCAGTTCCCGCTCGATCCGCTCGAAGTCCTCGCGGGTCAGTTCCAGCGCGGGGTCCTGGACGGCCTCCTCCCAGGTCTTGCCGGACGCGGCCAGGCGCTCGGCGACCAGCGCGCGCACTCGGGAGTGGTAGAACTCGACCGTATGCGTCATGGCTGGTTTGGCCCACTTCCCGGCCGGGACAGCGGTGCCTGGATCGGTCATGGTTCCTCCTCGGGGTTGGTGATCGCCGCTGGCCGGTGATCGTCGCTGTGGTCGTGCGAATAGTCGTTAACGGGCTCCGGCCGGGACTCCCGGCGGCGCAGGGTGAGGTCGAAGCCGGGCCGGCGGATATGGATGTAGGCGGGGCGGCTCATCGTGGCGACGTGCTCGACCAGGTCGATGGCCTCCGACGGGTCGCGGAACTGGTAGGTCGGGGACGGCGGGCCGGATGCCTCCACGTCCTCGGCGGGCACCAGGTAGCGGGAGATGAGTTCCTCGTCGGACAGGTGGCGGCCGCCATACTGGACCCGCAGTTCCTCCAGCGAGGGCTGCGGCGGTGTCCAGCCACCGAATTCGCGGCCGCGCGGACTGGACAGGATGCGGTCCTTGACGTCCTCGTTGATCGGCGCCGGCGCCTGTCCGAGGTGGCCGAGCACGTAGATGATGACCTCGTCGGGAACCACGCTGTACCGCTCGCCGGTGACGATGTTGAGCACCGACTGGATCCCCATCAGCTGGGAGAACGGCGTCGCGGAGATCGGGTGGCCGAGGTCCTCGCGGACCCGGACCACCTCCTCGAGCACCTCGGTCAGCCGGTCCTGCATGTCGTACTGGGCTAGCTGGGCCTTCAGGGTGCCGGTCATGCCGCCGGGAAGCTGGTGCCGGTAGGCGAAGACCTCGAACTCGTTCGGCGAGCCGACCGGCCAGCCCTCCTGCCGGGCGACCCGCTCGAAATGCCCGGCCACCGGCTCGAGCCTGCTGGTGTCCAGTCGGTGCTCGTAGCCGAGCCAGCGCAGGTTCGCGACCATCACCTCGGTGGACGGCAGCGACGGGCCGTTGGCCAGCGGCCGGGACGCGGTGTGGAAGATCTCGACTCCGGATTCCAGGCCGGTCAGGTAGTTGAGCGGGGCGACCCCGATGGTGTTG
>JAJYTW010000306.1 GCA_021792855.1 Actinomycetes bacterium | reverse complement strand
CGGACCTCGCGACAAGTCGGGGATAGCGCCCGCAGGCCCGACCGCCGACGGCGGTCAGGACCCGGCCGTTCGCGCTGACCAGGACCGTCTGGACCGGCGAGCGCTGCGGGACTCTCGGAAACCCCGCCCCCGACCCCGGCACGCCGCAGCCGGCCAGGGCAAGGCCGAGGGCGACGGTGCCGATGGCCAGCCTGCGGCTACCGCGTTCCCGGATCGTGCCCGGCCATTCGGCCCGGAATGGACGGCGGCGGATCATGCTTAAATCGTAGGTTGCTCCGATGCCGAGAACCACCTGGCAGGAGTCACAGCTCCATCACGGCTCAGTCAGCGACAATGGGGGAGATCGCTACCGAGGAGCACCGCGTGACCGCTGACACGAGCTACCTCTGGCATGAGGCGCCGGTTCCGCCGGGGTTGCGCGTCACCCAGGTGTACGGGTGGCTGCTGTGTCCGGACACCGTGCGGGTCCTGCTGCTGGACAACGCGGGGGTGTTCAACCTGCCTGGGGGTACCCCGGAGGCCCGTGACGACGACCTGCTGGCGGCCACCCTGGCAAGGGAGGCACTGGAGGAGGTCCAGGCGGTGATCCGGGATCCGGTGTACCTGGGCTATCAGGAGGTCCGCGAGCCCGGGTCGGCCCCGTATGCCCAGGTGCGGATGACCGCGCTGATTGACTCACTCGGTCCGCGCCGGCCCGACCCGGACGGCGGCCGGATGTACCGCAGGCTGCTGGCGCCGGTCGGCGACGCCCCGGCCATCCTCGGGTGGGGAGAGCCCGCGGTCGCGCAGGCCGCCGCCGTGGGCCGGCTAGCCAGGGCCCGCTGGGGCCTGCGCGTTGACGCCCCGGGCGAGCTGGCCGGGTATGCCGACTGACGCAGGCCGCTAGAGTCTCTGACCGGGCCCCGTTGCGGAACGCACCAGACAACCGCGCGGCCGCCCGGTCGCACCCGCGCTGAGAGGTGGTCCCGTCGATGGCATGCCGAATCAGTGAGCTTGTGCTCGACTGCCGCGACCCCGAGGCGCTGGCGAAGTTCTGGTGCGCGGTCCTCGACTTCGTGATCCTGGATCGCGAGGAGGACGGCAGCCTGGAGATCGGGCCGGCCGGAGGGTTCGGCGGGCCGCAGCCGACGATCATCCTCAGCCGGACGGACGAGCCGGAGCCGTCAAAGCCGCGACTGCACATCGATGTCAACGCCACCGACCGTGATCAGGACGCCGAGCTTGAGCGCCTGCTGAGCCTGGGGGCGCGCCCGGTCGACATCGGCCAGACCGGCGGGGAGTCCTGGCATGTCCTCGCGGACCCCGAGGGGAACGCGTTCTGCCTGCTGAGGATGCGTCTCGACCCGCTGTGACGCGGAGACAGGCAGCTAGCCGGCCTCGGCCACGAGCGTGCCGCCGTTCGCCCGGATCCGCACCGTTCCCGGCAGCGCCCCGCGGGTGTCCAGCGTGCTGCCATCGGGCCGCTCGAGCACGCCCCGGGTGAAGATCCGGATTCCGCGGGCCCGCACCTCCTCGAAGAGCGCGGGCTCAGCGGGCTTGCCGACGCAGGCTACGAGATGCGTCTTGATCAGGCAGCCGCCGGCCCTGGCCCGCGCTTCGAGGGTGAGGATCCCGCCGGCTTCCTCGATGAGGCGCCTGGCGCTCCGGCCGACCGTCACCCGCATCGCTGCCTCCTCGTTCCCGGCAAGAACCACTATGGAAGCTAGCTGGCGCGCCTGTCGATAGCCGTGCGCAACAGATCGGATCCCGCGACCGTCGCCGCTAGGCGAGCAGCACGCCCCGGTCGACCTCATTGCCGAGGAAGAGGATCATGTCCCTGACGACGGTGCCGCCGTGCTTCCTGTCGAGGGTCCTGAATACTCCCTGGAGCCCGGCTTCCCTGAGCATCCATCGCAGGGTCGCGTGCGGGAGCGCCCGGCCGGTGGATGCCTCGTCGTACACAAAGCGCGAAACCCTCGTCAGATCCGGCAGACCTGCGCTCTCCGCCAGGATCATGCGAGCCACGTCAGCGAGATTCATCCCGGCAGCCTAACCCAGACCTGGCCAGTAGAGTCAGGCGTGACCGATTTCTCGACGGTCTATACGGACCGGATGGTCCTCCGGGCGGCAACGCCGGAGGACGCCGACGACCTGTTCCCGATTACCTCGGATCCGCGTACCTGGACGCACGCTCCGCATGGTCGGCACCTGGACCTGGCCACCACCCGAGACTGGCTGAGCCGGGCCGCCGCCCGCTGGGAGCGCGATGGGCTCAGCTACTGGATGGCCCGCGACCGCGTGAGCGGTGATGTCGTCGGCGTCGGCGGGGTCCAGCGCCAGCGGACCGGGAACTGGAACCTGTACTACCGGCTCGCGGCCGTGAACTGGGGACACGGGTACGCCACCGAACTCGGCCGGGCCGCACTGGACGCCGCGCGTGCGTGCGACAACTCGGTGGCCGTCGTCGCCTGGATCCTGAGCGGCCACGACGCCTCCCAGCGCGTGGCGCAACGCCTCGGCCTGGTGGACCGGGGACCGCACGCCGACCCGAGCGACGGTGTCACCCGCCATGCGTTCACTGACCGCCAGGTCGTCCTGGCCTGACGGCCGTGCTCAGGGCAAGCACGGCGGTGCGGTCTCCATGCTCGCTGAACATGGCGGTAGTCCGCTGACCGCGATGGCGATGAGCTGGCTGGCCGACAGGCCCGTCCGGGTGGCAGTGAAGATGAGGTCCTTCTTCGCCGACGCGACGACGTAGAGCGTCAGTCTGCGAGCGGCAGGGTCGCTGACGATCAGCCCATGGTAGGTGCCGACAGCTACCGGCCGCGCGTTCGCCGCCGTGACTGGTGCGCCCAGACTGGCCCGCAGGCATCCGCCGTTGACGACCGCGAAGGCACCGCCGGCCTGCGTGACTGTCTCCGGGCGAGACGCGGCTGCCCTAGTGCCGCAGGAGGTTCCAGCGCTGAGCTTCGCCGTGACGTGCGCGTGCGCCGGAAGTGTGAAGCTGTAGCTTGCCAGCTTGAGCGGGTGCCGGGCAGCGACGGCTGGAGCGTGCGGATGTGCGCCCGCCAGTCCCGGCACTCCCACCATGGCTGCCACTCCGGCGGCTGCGGCGCTGACCAGAGCGGCGCCGGCCAGACCTGCGGCGAGCGTGCGGGGGTGCCGGCGCGGCCGGTAATCGTGTTCGCGCAGTCGGGCGAGGATCGTGTCGGGCACGTCAGCCGCGTAATCGGCCAGGGCAGAACGCAATTCGGTCTCGAAACGATCTTTCACGACGAACTCCTCTTGAGAGCGGGTACGAATCGCTGTTCCGTGCTGTCCGGGGCGGTGGCCCGGTCGACGTCGCCGGCCAGCCCGCGGTCACGTGCGGCAGCCGGCCGCTCAGCCGCCATCAGTTCCCTGAGCCTGGCCAGGGCGCGTGAGGACGTGCTCTTGACGTTGCCTACCGAGCAGCCGAGCACCGCGGCCACCTCGGCCTCTGGCAGGTCAGCCCAGTACCTGAGCACGACGACCGCGCGCTGGCGTGGGGCCAGGCGAGCCAGCGCGCCGGCCAGTTCCAATCGGGAATCGACCGTCTGCAGCGCCCGTTCGGCGGAAGCATCGCTCAGTGCGCCTGTCCGGGCGACGAAGATCCCGTCAAGCTCGCCTCGGCGCCTGGACGTTCCGCGCGCCTCGTCGAGCATCAGGTTGACCAGAATCCGCCTGGCGTAGGCCAGGGGATGACCCATCTTCCGCACCTGGTGCCAGCGCCGGGCGACCCGAAGGAGCGTCTCCTGTACGGCGTCTTCGGCGTCGGTCAGGTTCCCGGTCATCAAGAACGCGGTGCGCAGCAGTGGTCCGCTGAACTCCGCGACGAACACCTCGAACTCTCGCCGCACCGCCTCCGCCGAGCCGCCCATCCGTGCTCCTCGCCCAGCTAGTCCGTGGTCAGGTATCACTGACCTCAACCCGCAGCGATGGCGAGAAGGTTGCGTTGGCAGTCGGTCTTTCTCGGCCGGTATCCCACGGTCATCGGGTGCCGGCGGCCAAGTTGAGGTCCCCGGTATTGGCCAGGTGAAAGCCCCCGCCTGGCGAGATGCGTGGGATCCGGCTATGCCTCGTTTCCACTGAGCCTGGATCCACCGTCGAACTGTGTAGCCATTTAGGTTTTATTGGTCAGTTCGGGCATGAAGAGGCCCTCTGACCTGGGATAATCGGAGTTGCGACACACCGGGAGATCCCAGCCGAGAGGGC
>JAJYTW010000044.1 GCA_021792855.1 Actinomycetes bacterium | reverse complement strand
CGTTGGCCGGGCGGGCGTTTGCCGGGCAGGCGGGGGCCGGGCGAGCATCGGCAGCCGAGATCCTGGCCGCCCAGGCATCGGCGGCGGGGACCCGGGGCTGACATGGGCCCAATTGCCGGATCTAGTGGCGAGGCACCGGGCCAGGGCCGGGGCCGGAAGAAGGGTCGTCTGGAGGGTCGGCACCGGCGGCGTCGGCAGACCGATCCCGGCCCGGCGGAGTCCGCTGGCTGCGGCGATCGTCAGGCGGATGTGCCTGTGGGCGCCGATGGATCCGGTGCGCTGGCACGCGAGCCTGGTCGATCCAACCACGACGACCGACTTGGGATGACTGATCACGATGGTCTGGACCGCCGGTCCGGATTGGGTGACCGAGCCGGCCGGGATTGCGGGAAGGATCAGCAGCCCGGGTTCGAGCAGGCTTCCGGGTTCGAGCAGGCTTCCGGGTCCGCCCAGGAGCGGAGTCTCGGCCATTACGCCCCGGATGCCGAAGGCGACGACGAGGACCTTTGGTGGTTCGATCCTGATCGGCAGGTCCCTACGGACGCGGAGTTGTTCGGTCTGTGGCCCGATCCATTCGCGGGACCGCCGGACGGCGAGAACGCATGGCTCGCCGACCTCAGTGTTCCGGAGCTTGACGAGGTAGCCAGGCAGTGGGAGGCGGAGCACCCGAGCGGCCCGGAGGCGATTGGCGCCGGCTTTACGCATCGGGACCGATCAGAGACGGGCCTGGGATTCGGTGCTGGTGGGCCGCTGGACGAACTCTCACCGGGCGTCGTGCTCAACGTGTTCGCGGAGGATGCCCACCAGGATGGTTTGAACAAGCTGTCCGATGATGAACTCGTCGGCTTCCTGTGCGCGACCCGCCGGCTCGCGTCGAGGCAGGAGGCGATGGAACTCGAGGCGGTCGCCGAGATCGACGCACGCCGTCTGAGGGCTGCCGCTCCGCCGGAGTCATCGCGGGCTGGCGAGCATGTGAGTGCGGAACTCGCCGCTGCGCTCATGCTCACGGGCAGGTCCGCCGATTCGCTGTTGTGCCTCGCGCGTGATCTCGTCAGGCTGCCGCGGATACTCCAGGCGCTTCGTGAGGGGCGGCTGGACCGGGCTAGGGCGGCCGTGTTCGCGACCGAGCTAGCCAACCTGGACGAGTTCACCGCGCAGACGATCGCGATGGCGCTCTGCCTCGCGGCGGAGAACATGACCACCGGCCAGCTTCGAGCAGAGCTTCGCCGGATGATCCTGATGGTCGATCCGGACGCCGCACGCCGTCGGGCTGAGAAGGCTCGCGGCGAAGCGCGGGTTGAGGCCTGGCAGGAGACGTCCGGCAACGGGGCCATTTCGGGCCGGGAACTGCCGACGGCGGAGATGATCTCTGCCGACAAGCGGATCAGCGCCATTGCGCGATTCCTGAAGTCGGCTGGAGCGCCCGGTAGCATGGACCAGATCCGCGCCGCCGTGTTCAGCGCTCTCCTGAACGGCCGCGATCCGACCACGTTGCTCCCGATCGGGCCAGATCCCGCGGCCTCCTCATCAGGCGGCGCCGGGCAAGCTTCCGGCATGGCGCCGAGTGACGCAGCTATGGTGCGCCGGAGCAGTGGCGATTCTGGCGCTAGCGAGCCCGGCGTTGGGGAGTCCGGTGCTGGCCGCAAGGTTGGTGCTGGCAAGGTTGGTGCTGGCAAGGTTGGTGCTGGCAGGCGCGATGCCGGGCCGACCGGTGCTCGCGGAAACGACAGTGGCTGGCTTGCGGGGCTGACCGGCTCGGTCAACCTGACGATTCCGCTAAGCACCTACCTCGGCCTGACCGAGCTTCCCGGGGAGGTAGGCGGCATCGGCGCCGTTGATGCGATCGCCAGCCGGGAGCTTGCCGATCGACTGAAAGCGCGAGACGGCAACCGCTGGTGCCTGACCGTGACCGATGAGAACGGCAGAGCTGTCGGTCACGCCTGTTCCCGCCGCGGCCCGGAGACCGCGCGCGACGTCTGGGCCACGCCACCTCCCCCGGGGGATCCGCCGCCCAGGAATCCGCCGCCCGGGAGTCACGCGCCGTGGGACGCTCCGTCAGATAAGCAGCCGTCCGGGAACGCTCCGTGGGATGGCCCACGTTCCGATCAGGCTCGGCCGGGGAAACCCGGCGGCCCGGTTCGGCCAGCGGAGCAAGACGACCCGGCTTGGTCGGGAGAGCCTGGGGGCTCGGGTGCGGCGGAGCGATCCCGGCGGGGTCGGCATCGTGCCGATCGCAAGGGAGACTGGCGAACGAAAGGCCCGGCGACCCGCGAAGCGGACCCAGCAGGCAGGATTCCGGGAACGGCAGTGCCGGGCGCGGGCGCCGGCATGCCGTGGTCGCAGTGGCTATCCGCGCTCGAAGTGATCTGGCTGGAGCGAGGGCAGTGCGCGCATCGCCGCGAGATGTCGACTTATCGCCCTGGCCCCTTGCTCCGGCACCTCATTAAGGTTCGGCAGCGAACCTGCTCCTTCCCCGGCTGCCGTCGCCCCGCGAACGCGTGCGACGACGATCACACCACCGCGTTCGACCAGGGCGGACGGACCTGCGAGTGCAATCTCGCCCCGCTCTGCCGGAGGCATCACCGGGCGAAGCAAGCTGCGGGCTGGCGCCTGGACCAGGCCGAGCCGGGCTTCCTTGTCTGGACGCTGCCCAGCGGGCGAACCCGGATGACCGGGCCGGGCCGCTACCCGGCTGAGCCGGAGCTTGGCAATACCCGGATAGAGCCCGCCTAGCGGTCGGCCAGGCGCGGGCCGGGATACCGGTGCTGGGATGCCGGTGCCGGTGCCGGGGTGCCGGTGCTGGGATGCCGGTGCTGGGATGCCGGTGCCGGCCGGGACAACGGGGCCGGGTCGGGATGACGTAACCGGGGCCGGGACGCGTGACCAGAAGCGCGGCCACAGGGAGCAGGCCGGGACGTTGGGAGAAGGGCTTAGGGCCGGTCCCAGTCATCTGGTTGTGGCCCGCTGATCGCGTCGAGCAGTCGGCCGAGCCGGCCCCGCAGGTAGGCGATCCGGGAGGCCGCCCGCAGCGGATCTCCACCCTCAGCCTCGGCCTGCAGCATCTCGTCCAGGTCGGTCTCCCGCGGAAGGTACCCGTCGGTGTCCTGCGGAAGGTAACCGTCGGTAGCGCCGGCCGCGCGGCCGTCGCCGCGCCCCGGAATCAGACCGTCGCTGCGGCGTGGCCTGGGGATGGCGCTGCCGCGGAAGCCGGGCGCACGGGCCGACTCGCCGACGGCCGCGCTAACCAGGTGCTGCGCGCCGTCGAAGGAGACCGGCACCTGCGCCGGAAGCACGCCGAGCGCCTCATGGGCCAGTTCGTCGAGTTCGGCGTCGCCGCGGTCCAGCGCGAAGATCGTCGAGCCGGCCTTCCTGGCATCCGCCACTCGTTCCAGCAGGGAAGCCGGCGCGACCTCGGGACTCACGACGAGCAGTGTCTCAGTCCGCCCGGCCTGCTCCAGTCGATCGATGCCAACTCGCAGATGCGCCGGTGCGCCCGGTGGCGGGGCCCACCGGACCAGCGTCGGCTCAAGCTCGGGCAGTCCGGCCAGTCGGCTCTCGTCCGCCAGGTGAGCGGTCAGATGCCATGGCTCGTCGGTCGGTGTCCCGACGATCAGCAGTCCGTGCGGCGTTCGGGCGCGCAGTCGCAGGGCTCCGGCGAATTGCCTGGTCCGGTCGATCCAGCCAGTGGGCGCGAGCAGGGCGCGCAGCGCCTCGACCTGAGCTGAGTCCACATGATTATGGTGCCCGAAAGACCTGTAAAGCGCTGCTGTCCTGGGAGAAATCACCATCCGGATAGGCATCTGACCGGATTCTGTCGAGCACGTCGTTGCGCCACACTGTCGAGTCGGCGCGGCGCCGGAGGACCGGGGCACTGCGCACCGGGTGATCGTGCGCACCGGGTGATCGTGCGCACCGGGTGCTACCAGTGGCCGTCGCCGTGGGCCGGGCCATTGCACGATTTGCCAATGCGCGTTAAGGTGGCCTGATTCTCATGGTTACGATACGATTCACGACCGTATTAATTTAAGAATATTCCGCGAGTCGGTCGTTCGCCTGGTCTTTCCGGCCCTTCCCCGAGGGTAACAGGCGGACCGCTACCCGGCGACCACAGATTGGCCTCCCCCCATGATGCTGGCCTCCCTGCGGATCCGGAACGATAAGGTTGGTATGCGTACCGGCCAGCACATTCCGGATCACTCCTGCCGGAGGGTACTCTCGTCGGGCGTTCGACCCATGATGAGGCGACCCGCGCTGCCCCGCCGCGCGTCGCACCCGGTGCCGCAGCACCCGGTGCCACAACACCCCATGCCACAACACCTCGTGCCGCTGACTCCAGCGCTCCTGACCCCGGCGTTCGCGACCGCCACGTTCCGGACCGCCGCCTTCCCGACCACCGCGTTCCCGACCGCCGCCTTCCCGACCGCACCGAACCAGAACCAGGCCCTGACCCAATGACGACGCAGCAGGATCTGCCGGAAGAGCCGCCCCGCCGGGTCGGCCGGCCGCGTAGCGAGCACGCGGACCAGGCGATCATCGAGGCCGCGCTCGACCTGTTCGCCGGGTCCGGCCCGGACGGGCTGTGCATCGAGCAGGTCGCCGCTCGCGCGGGTGTCGGCAAGGCGACCGTCTACCGGCGCTGGCCGGGCAAGGAAGATCTGCTGATTGACGCGTTCACCGCGATCGAGGAGCCACTGCCCGAGCCGAAGGGGGTCTCGGTACGGGACGACCTCGCCGCGCTGATCGACGCGATGCGGATCGAGTCCGGCGACCCCCGGCGGGTCCGCCAGCTTGCCCTGCTGCTCGGCGAGGGCGCCAACTATCCCAGGCTGCTCAACCACTACGTGCGCACCGTCGTGGAACCCAGGCGGGCCGCGGTGCGCGCGGTCCTCCAGCGCGGCGTGGCGACCGGGGAACTGCGCGAGGGAACCAACGTCGACGCCGCCGTGGACCTGCTGACCGGCGCGGTCCTGGCCCGCTCCAGGTTCGGGCGGGAACGGGTCGAGCGCGGTTATGCCAGAAGGGTGGTCGACGAGTTGCTGACCGGGATCGCGTCCCGCTAAGGACGTCTGCCGTGCCGCCGGCCGAGCCGGGTCCGGGGCGACCGGGCGCACCCGGGGTAGGTTCGGTTCTGTAGGCCGTCGCGACGGGAGGACCGGACGATGCTGCTGACGAAGATCGGACACTCCTGTGTCCGGCTCGAGAAGGACGGCGCCAGACTGCTGATCGACCCGGGGATCTGGAGCGGTCCGGACCCGCTGGCCGGCGCCAGCGCGATCCTGATCACCCACGAGCACGTGGACCACCTGGCCGCCGACATCGTCCGCTCCGCCCTGGAACGCCACCCCGACCTGGAACTGTGGAGCACCGCACCGGTTGCCGAGCGGTTCGCGGACTTCGACGGGCGGGCGCATGCCGTTGCGGATGGGGATGAGTTCACGGCGGCCGGGTTCGAGGTCCGGGCGCACGGCCGGGAGCACGCCGCGATCCTGCCCGGCATGCCGGTGGTGCCGAACGTCGGCTTCCTGATCGACGCCAACGTCTTCCATCCCGGGGACGCGTTCACGGTGCCGCCGGAGCCGGTCCGCACCCTGTTGCTGCCGATCAGCGCGCCGTGGCTGAAGGCGTCCGAGGCATTCGGGTACGCGGGCGCGGTCGCGCCGCAGGTCTGTTACGGCATCCACGACGAGGTGCTGAACGAGAACGGCCGGGGCCTGATCCATCAGCTTGGCGCGGCAGCGCTTGGCGATGGCGCCGGCCGGCTGATTCGGCTCGATCCCGGGACAAGCACCGAGGTTTAACGCAAACCAGCCGGGGTCACCCGGGCACCTCCCGGCGCCGGGCAAGCCGGCTCAGGTCTGGCGGATGCTCGCGTTCACGATTCGGCCGGCGCGCACCGTGTAGGTGCCGGTGAAGTACTTCACCGAGCCGTCGGTCTGCTGCGCGGCGAGATCGATGCTCACCACGTCGCCGCTGACGGCGAGGATCGTGACGCTGTCGTGCCGGGTGCCGGCGAACCCCTGCTGGAAGCTGGCGTAGCTCTGCAGGCTGTGCTGATGGACATCGAGTTGCCAGGCCCGCGGGTAGTCACCGGCGTTGATCGCGGCGAAGAAGCCGTTCACCACCGCCGCCGGACCGGAAGGCCCCGGTGGCCGGGTCGCCGACCGGCCGGAAGAAGGCGTGGGCCTCGCGCTGCCCGGCCGGGTTGATGGGCTGGCCGAGGCTGATCCGCCCGACGTGGCGGTACCGGCGGCCAGCGGACCGGATGGCCGGCCGGCCGGCCGCAGCACCAGCAACGCGGCCCCGGCCAGGGCGATCAGCACGACGAGGCCGACCAGTGCGCCGATGAGCCGGCTGCCCGGACGTCGCGGCGGCTCGTCCGGCGCCGGGTAGCCCGACCGGCCCGGCAGTCCCGGCACCGGGCCGCTGTAGCCGGGCTGCGAACTGTACCCGGGCTGGGAGCCGTAGCCGGGCGGGCCCGACGGGCCGGACTGGCCGAGCCAGCCCGCCGCGGGTCCGGTGATGGTCTCGTCCTGGCCGATATCGGCGGTGGTTCGGCTCGCGGCGTCCGGCCAGTCGGTGACGGTGGCATCCTGGCCGTCGGCCGGCATCGGGTCGCCGGCTGGCACCGGGCCGCCCGTCGGCACCGGGCTACCCACCGGGGCGGGCCCGGGCGGAACGCCGATCGCGCACGCGGCTCGCAGCGCGGCGGCGAACTCCCGGCAGCTTGCGTACCGGTCGGCGGGCGACTTGGCCAGCGCGCGGGACAGCACCGCCTCGACCTCGGGCGCGAGGTCGGGCCGCCAGTTCCGGATCGACGGCGGCGGCGCGGACACCTGGGCCCACATCACCGCGAGGTTCTGATCCCGGCGGAACGGCGGCTGGCCGGCCAGCATCTCGAACGCCGCGCAGGCGAGCGCGTACAGATCGGCCCGGCCGTCGATCGCCTTGCCCTCGACCTGCTCGGGTGACATGTAGTCGATGGTGCCGAGGAACTGGCCGGTCGCGGTCAGGCCGGACGGTGCGACGGACTGCTTGCTCAGCCCGAAGTCCGACAGGTACACGTGGTCCGGCACCCGGTCGTCGCCGACGGTTCCGAGCAGCATGTTGGCCGGCTTGACGTCGCGGTGCACCAGGCCATGCCCGTGCGCCGCGTCCAGTGCCGACGCGATCTGGGTGACGATGCTGACCACCCGGTCGGCGGGCAGGCGGCCGAGCCGCCGGATCAGGGCGCGGACGTCCTGCCCGGCCACGAACGGCATCGCGATGAACAGGATCCCGCCGGACTCACCGGCCTCGAAGACCGGGATCACGTTCGGGTGGTCTACCGCGGCCCCGGCCCTGGATTCGCGGATGAAGCGCTGCCGGAACGCGTCGTTCCTGGCCAGCTCGGGTGCGAGTACCTTGAGCGCGACCTGGCGGCCGAGCCGAACGTCCGATGCCCGGTAGACGGCGGCCATCCCGCCCCGGCCCACCAGCTCCTCGATCTGATAGCTGGCGATCCGCGAGCCAGCCGGAAAGTCGCCGAGCGCCGGAGGAATCTGGCCAGTCACTGCACCCTCCGAAGCACGCCCTTGCCTGGTGCCTTCTCGGTACCGCGGTGCCTTCTCGGTACCGCGGCTCTGACCGGCGTCCCCTCATCGGCCGATCCCAAGGACGGTCCAAGTATCTGGCCTGCTATCGGTGGGCTGTCAACTCGCCACGGCCGGCGCATGGCAATTGCCCGGTAATGGCTGCCGCCTACGGCTCGATCGGCGAGTTAGTCGCGGTAGGGCTCGCGCCAGCGATTGGTAATCGGCAGCCGGCGATCGCGGCCGAAATTCTTGGCCGTGATTTTCGGTCCCGGCGGGTACTGCCTGCGCTTGTACTCGGCCCGGTCGACCAGCGCGATTATCCGCTGCACCAGGGCCGGGTCGTGACCGGCCGCGATCAGTTCCGCCGCGCCCATGTCCTTTTCCACGTAATCGTCCAGCAGCGGATCGAGCACGTCGTACTCGGGCAGCGAGTCGGTGTCCAGCTGTCCTGGACGCAATTCCGCGCTCGGCGGCTTGGTGATCGAGTTCTCCGGTATCGGCGGCTCAGCGCCGGCCCGTTCCGCCTGCGCGTTACGCCATCGGGACAACGCCCAGACCATCGTCTTAGGCACATCCTTGATCGGCGCGAACCCGCCCGCGGAATCGCCGTACAGAGTCGAATAGCCGGTCGCGAGTTCGCTCTTGTTGCCGGTGGTCAGCACCAGGTGGCCCTCGGCGTTCGAGAGCGACATCAGCACCATGCCGCGCACCCGGGCCTGCAGGTTCTCCGCCGCCAGGCCGGTGAGCCGCAGGTCGGCCTCGAACGCGTCCACCATCGGCGCGATCGGCACCGTCCGGGCCGCGATGCCCTGCCGCTTGGCCAGGTCCTCGGCGTCGGTGACCGAGTGCTCGGAGGAGTACGCGCTGGGCATCAGCACCACGTGCACCCGGTCCGGGCCGATCGCGTCCACCGCGATCGTCGCGGTCAGCGCCGAGTCGATCCCGCCGGACAGCGCCAGGATGACGGACCGGAACCCGTTCTTGGCCACGTAGTCCCGGGCGCCGGTGACCAGCGCGGTGTAGACCTCGGCCAGGTCGTCGAGGCCGGGCCAGATCGGGCCGGGCCGGGACTCGCCAGGCTGGGCGACGGCTCCCGGCCCGGTCCGCGTTATCGCCTCGGCGGGGTTTCCCGCCCCCGGCGGGGCGGGCAGGACGACCCGGCGGATCGTCATCGTGGTGCCGTCCCTGGCGTCGGCCGTCTCGTCGCCGGGCGGCGCATCGGCCCGGGCGGCCCGGAGTTCCAGGTCGGTGACGATCAGCGCCTCGGCGAACTGCGGGCCGCGGGCCAGCAGGGTCCCGTCCGCGCCGACCACCAGCGACGCGCCGTCGAAGACAAGCTCGTCCTGGCCGCCGATCAGGTTGCAGTACACCAGCGGCGCGTCGGTCTCGGCGGCCCGCCCGCGGCACAGATCCAGCCTGGCCTGCGCCTTGCCGCGCTCGTACGGCGAGGCGTTGGGGACGACCAGCAGCGACGCGCCCGCCTGCCGGGCGACCGCCACCGGGCCGCCGTCCTGCCACAGGTCCTCGCAGATCGCGACCGCGACGTCGACCTCGCCGCCAGTGTCCGCGGCAAGCCGGACGACCGGGACCACGTCGCCCGGCACGAAGTACCGGTACTCGTCGAAGACGCCGTAGTTGGGCAGGTGATGCTTGGCGGAGGTGACCACCACCGACCCGCCGTGCAGCACCGCGGCGGCGTCCCTGGGCGCCCCGGCGGGCAGCCCGACCCGGGGCGTCAGCCCGGCCTGCCGGTCCAGGTAGCCGACCACGACGGCGACGTGCCCGAGGCCCTCGTCCGCCAGACGCGCTGCGGTGCCGCGGAGCGCGCGCACCGACGCCTCGACGAAGGACCCCCGCAGCGCCAGGTCCTCGACCGGATAGCCGGTGAGCATCATCTCGGGAAAGACGACGATCCTGGCGCCGGCGTCGGCGGCCCGGCGGGTCCAGTCCACGACGGCGGCGGCGTTGCCGTCCAGGTCCCCGACGGTCGCGTTGACCTGGGCGAGGGCGATCCGAAGCTGAGGCACCCGACCAGCTTAGATGCGGACGTTCAACGGCTCGCAGCCGCAGCGGTCGTGCGGAGACCGGCCCGGCTGCCCGCGACCGCCAGATCCACCGGGCGGCGCGTCGTGTAACCGGAAAGAAACAACCGGCGGGCACACTGAACGGCGTGGATAGGCAGGAAGAGTTCGTGCTGCACACGCTCGAGGAGCGAAACATCCGGTTCGTCCGGCTCTGGTTCACCGACGTGCTCGGCTACCTGAAGTCGGTCGCGGTCGCCCCGGCCGAGCTTGAGGGCGCGTTCGCCGAGGGAATCGGGTTCGACGGCTCGGCGGTGGAGGGGTTCGCCCGGGTCTACGAGGCCGACATGATCGCCAAGCCGGACCCGTCGACGTTCCAGCTCATGCCGCTGCGGGACGATCCCGGCGGGGTAGGCCGGATGTTCTGCGACATCCTGCTGCCGGACGGGTCGCCGTCGCACGCCGACCCCAGGTACGTGCTCAAGCGCGCCCTGGCCAAGGCGGCGAATCTCGGGTTCACCTTCTACACCCACCCCGAGATCGAGTTCTTCTTGCTGCGCGAACGGCCCGAGCCGGGCGCCAAGCCGCGCCCGATCGACCAGGGCGGCTACTTCGACCACACCCCGCACAACATCGCGCACGACTTCCGCAAGTCGGCGATCATGATGCTGGAGGCGATGGGGATCTCGGTGGAGTTCAGCCACCATGAGGGCGCGCCCGGGCAGCAGGAGATCGACCTGCGCTACGCCGACGCGCTCAGCACCGCCGACAACATCATGTCGTTCCGGCTGGCGATGAAGGAGGTCGCGCTGGACCAGGGGGTCTACGCGACGTTCATGCCCAAGCCGTTCACCGAGCATCCCGGCTCGGGCATGCACACCCACATGTCGCTGTTCGAGGGCGACCGGAACGTGTTCCACGACCCGGGCGGGGAGTTCCAGCTCTCCACGATCGGCCGGTCGTTCATCGCCGGCCTGCTCACCCACGCCGCCGAGATCACCGCGGTCTGCAACCAGTGGGTGAACTCCTACAAGCGGCTCTGGGGCGGCGCCGAGCGGATCGCCGGCGCGGGCGGCGAGGCGCCCGCCTACATCTGCTGGGGTCACAACAACCGTTCCGCGCTGATCCGGGTGCCGATGTACAAGCCGCAGAAGGGGAACGCGACCAGGGTGGAGTTCCGGTCGCTGGACCCGGCCTGCAACCCGTACCTGGCGTTCGCGGTGATCCTGGCGGCCGGCCTGAAGGGGATCGAGGAGGGCTACCAGCTTCCGCCGGGCGCCGAGGACGACGTGTGGGCGCTCACCCCGGCCGAGCGGCGGGCGCTCGGGATCGCGCCGCTGCCGCAGAGCCTGTCCGACGCGATCAACGTGATGCAGACCAGCGAACTGGTGGCCGAGACACTCGGCGAGCACGTGTTCGACTTCTTCCTGCGCAACAAGCGGGAGGAATGGCAGGAGTACCGCAGGCACGTCACCGAGTTCGAGTTGGAGCGCTATTCGGTGCTGTAGCGGCGCCAATCCGGAACCGGTTGCAACCGATTCGCCGGGCCGGCCGTCCAACCCTCAGGACTGCCGGACGGAGGCTGGACATGGCCGCACCGCATGGATCGCTCCCGGCAGCGCGCGTGCGCCGGGCGGCGCACGCGCCGTGGACGAGGGGACTGCTCCGGACGGCCGGCCTGGCGGGCGTTGTCGCGGTGGCGGCGGCGGGGTGCGCGACGACCGGCACTGACGCCGGCGCGAAGCCGCCGGCGGTGCGGGGCACCGGAGTCGCCATGGCGGCACCGGTCCGGACGGGATCCCGGTCGGCCGCCGTACTCGGGCCGCCAGGGGGGTCGTCGGCCCTGGCCAGGAGGCTCGACCGGTCGATGCTCGGCAGGCTGGTGCTGCCGACGGGCGCCAGGCCGACCGGCAGGCGCTCGCTCCAGGCTGCCGACAGCATCGGCAGCGTAAACGCCGTCGTGGTCACCAGGTTCTACTGGACGCCCATGTCCGAACTGACGGTCGACGCGTTCTTCCTCGCGCACCAGCCCGCGGGGATGGTGCGGAACGGCTATGGCACTGGTTCCGGACCGTCCCCGCAGGACTTCGTGCAGTCCGTGGGCTATGCGCTCCGGACGGCCCCGGCCGGGATCGAGTCGCAGAACCAGTTGCTGGTGACGATGCGGGCCGACCCGCACGGCGGCACGGTGATCAGGGCCGACGCGACGGCCATCTGGTATCCGTGGCGCACCGCCGCGGAGTACCTGCACCCGTCGGCCTACCGGTCGGTCACGGTGACCGTCACATTCCCGAACACGACCAACCCGAGCAAGTCGATCACGCGCCGGCGGACTTCCACGTCGATGTCGGTCATCGCCAGGCTCGCCGCCGTTCTTAACGGATTGCACGCAGCGGCCGGCTTCATGCCGCTCTGCCCGGCCTTCCTGCCGCAGTACCGGCTGTCGTTCACGCCCGTCCCGGGTCGGCCGCCGATGGTGGTTACGCCGGTGGGGTGCACCGGCGATCTGGTAACCGTGGCCGGGCGGAAGCAGCCGGTGCTGTCCGATCCGTCCAGCATGAAGCTCTTCCCGGTCATCGCCAGCCTGCTTGGCGTGCGGAAGAGCTACTGGTAGCGGCCCGGGCAGGAGGACGACGATGTCGAGATGGCCAGGCGGCGCGGCCGGGGTGCTCCGGGCTCTGCTGGCGACTGCGGCGGTGACCGTGACCGTGGCAGCGGCCGGGTGCACGACGACGGGCGGGCGCGTCAGCGTCGGCCGGCCATCCGCGCGGGCGGTGCGGACGGTTCGCCGGCACCGGCAGCGGGCCGGGGTCGATGGCGTGCTCGGCCCGCCGGGCGGGTCGCCGGCGCTGGCCAGGAAAACCGGCCGGGCGATGCTCACCAGGCTCGCCTTCCCGCCGGGCGCCAGGCCGACCGGCACACGTGCGCTGCGGGCAGCGGACCAGATCGGCAGCCCGGACCTGGTGGAGGTCACCAGGTTCTACTGGGTGCCGCTGTCCGAGCACGCCGCGGACGAGTTCTTCGGTTCGCACCTTCCCGCGGGGATGGCCCCGGCTGGCTCGGGCAGCGGGGCGGCGCCGGGATCGGCCAGCTACTTTCAATCCGTGACCTACACATCGCGGAAAGCGCCCGCCGGGATCGACGGGCAGAGCGAACTGCTGGTCACGCTCCGGGCCGACCCGGGTGGCGGCACGGTGGTACGGGCCGACGCGGAGGTCGTCTGGTACCCGTGGCGGACCGCCGCTGAGTACCTGCGGCCGGCGGACTTCCGCTCGGTCACGGTGTCGGGCAGTTTCGGCAGCCTGACTAACTCGGGCACGACGGTTCGGCGCAGCCGCACGTTCACCTCCCGGGCCGTCATCGCCAGGCTCGCCGCCGTTCTTGACGGCCTGCGCGCGGACAATCCGGGCACCGTGCACTGCCCGATGCTGCTGGCCAGCTACCGGCTCTCGTTCGCGCCCGCGGGGGGCGGGGCGCCGACCGTGGTCACGCCCTCGTCCTGCCTCGGCGACGGAGTGACGGTGGCTGGCCGGCCCCAGCCGGCGCTGTTCGATCCGAACAACCAGAAGGTCCTCGCGGTGGTCGGCCGGCTGCTCGGAGTTCCGCGATCGGACTGGTAAGCGCCCCGCGATCGGATCGGTAAGTGCCCGCTGGCATGGCGTGGCGTTGCGTGCAACTCACCGGCGGGGTCAGACGTCTAAGTTCGTGATGGCGATCGCAGGCGTCCATCGAAAAATGCGCACTGTGATTGGCGGGAGGCTGCGATGGCACGGCGGCGTACGGATGGCGCCCGGCGTCGTCCGGCCGGTGGCGGGGATGGCGGGAGCGCGCTGCTGGCCGGCATCGTGGTCGTGGCCGTGGTCGCGGTGGTCGCGGTGAGCGCGGCATTCGTGGTCGCCGCGGCGGTGACCGGATGCTCCGCCGATGGCGGCGGATGCGCACCCGCCGGGGGCGGGAGTCCCGGACGTCCCGGTCCGATGCGGGGCTACCTGGTCAGCAGCCGCGCGCCCGGTCCGCCGGGCGGGTCACGCGCGGTCGCCCGCGCGTTCGGCTGGCGCATGCTGGCCAGGTTCCGGTTGCCCGCCGGGGCGCGGCGGGCCGGGCGGCAGGCCTGGATCGGGGTCGGGCCAGCGGACCGGCCAGGCCCGGCCGACGTGACCAGCGTGAGCGCGTTCTACCAGGTGCCGGTGCCGCTTGCCGCGCTCGATCGCTACCTCCTGGGGTACGCGCCGACCGGGATGACCCGGTACGGCGCTGCCGCCGGTCCAGTCGTGACCGGCGTATTTGACCAAGTCAGCTACGCTCTCCAGCGCACTCCGGCCTGGGTCGAGCCGCGGACCCGACTGCTGGCGATCGCGGTGCGCGGACGGCACGGAGGGACCCTGCTGCGGGTCGATGCCCGGGTCGCCTGGTTCACGCCGCGGACGGCGGCCGAGTACCTGCGGCCGTCCGCGTTCCGCGCGGTCGTGGTCCGCGCGGTCGTGGCCCGGGCAGGGTCCGCCGGTTCCGTGCCCGGCAGCAGGTACCAAACGCTGCGGCGGACGTTCACCTCGCCGGCGGCGATCCGTGACCTGGCCGGAGTCCTGAACGGACTGCACGCCCAGGCGGGCAGATCGCAGCGGTGCCCGGCTTCCCGGCCGGAGTTCCGACTGTCCTTCGTGCCCCGGCACGGCCCGCCGGTCGTGGTGACCCCGGCGGGATGCGCGGGCGAGGCGGTCACCATCGGCGGCAGGCGCCAGCCGATGCTGGTCGACGGGTCGAGCAGGACCGTGCTCCGCGCGCTCACGCGGCCGGCCCGCGCCGGGAAGCGATCGTCCCGCAAGCGGCGGGACAGCGCCGCGAAGCGGTCGCCTCGCACGGCGCACCGGCGCGTGCATCCGGCTCACCGGCGCGCTCGCACGGCTCACCAGCGCGCTCGCACGGCTCACCAGCGCGCTCGCACGGCTCACCAGAGCGCCCACGCGGGGCGGCGGCGCGCCAGCGGGCACCGGCGGCACTGATAGCGTGTCGGTCGAGATGGAGACCGGCGGACAGTGGAGCGGCGAACTCCAGGCGCGCCTGCTCGCGGAGAACGCGGCCGGGTACGCCCGGGTTGCGATGGAGAACATCGAGCGGGAGTTCCCCTCCGACATCTGGCACATGATGTCCGAGCCCGGCGATTTCCCGCAGCGGCCGAAGGACCGCACCCCGGTCTTCTACGGCAGCCTGGACTGGCACTCCTGCGTGGAGATGCACTGGCTGCTGATCCGGTTGCTGCGCACCGCGCCCGGGCAGGTGCCCGAGGCCGAGATCCGCGACCTGCTCGACCGGCAGTTCCAGCCCGGTCCGCTCGCCGCCGAGGCGGAGTTCGTCGCATCCGACGACGGTCGCAGGGAACGGCCATACGGCTGGGGCTGGGCGCTGACCCTGGTGCACGAGACGGCCCGCCTGGACGACTCCGACGGGCGGCGGTGGAGCGCCGCGCTGGAGCCGCTGGCCGGGGCGCTCACCGACCGGTTCCTGAACTGGCTGCCGGCCGCCACCTACCCGATCAGGTACGGGCTGCACCCGAACAGCGCCTTCGGCCTGGCTCGCTCGCTGCCGCACGCCAGGGACGTGGCCGCCGCCGGGGATCCGCGGCTTGCGGACGCGATCACCGCCGCCGCCGTTCGCTGGTTCGCGGGCGACCGCGACTACCCGGCGGCCTGGGAGCCGTCCGGCTCGGATTTCCTGTCCCCGGCGCTGACCGAGGCGGAGCTGATGACCCGGCTGCTGCCGGCCGGGGAGTTCGCGGACTGGCTGGCCGGGTTCCTGCCCGGCATCGCGGACGGTCGGCCGGCTGAGTTGTTCACCCCGGCCGTGGTGTCCGACGCAAGCGACGGCCAGACCGCGCATCTGCACGGGCTGAACGCCAGCCGGGCCTGGTGCTGGCGGCGGGTGGCCGAGGTGCTGCCGCCGGGCGATCCCCGGATCGGCCCGGCGCTCGCGGCGGCGGCGCGGCATGCCGAGGCGGCGCTGCCGCACGTGGTCGGCTCGCACTACATGGTCGAGCACTGGCTGGCCGCCTACGCGGTGCTGCTGCTGACCTGACCTGGCCTGGCCTGGCCTGGCCTGGCCTGACTCGCCGGTCGCCGCCCGCTCACGCGGGAAAGCAGCCGGACTGGTTACGGTGCTCAGGTGACCAACCCGCGCGCGGTGACCCTGCCCGGGCGGCTGGCCGCGCTCGGATTCGCCGACACGGCCACCGCCGAGCGGCTGCTGACCGTTGAGCTTGGCCTGGACGTCACCGGCCCCGACGCGGTCGTGCTCGACGCGCTCGCCGCCGCGGCCGATCCGGATCTGGCGCTCGGCGGACTGGCCAGGCTGCCGCGCGAACCGGGATCGGGGGCGGAAGATCTGCTCGCCGCGCTGCGAGCCGACGGCGGGTTGCGGGCGCGGCTGACCGCGGTGCTTGGGGCCAGCGCGGCCCTCGCCGATCATCTGCGGCGGCACCCGGGCGACTGGCGACTGCTGGCCAGCCCGGCCGGCCAGAATGAAGCCCCGGGGGAGCACGAAACCGCGGCGAACGAAACCGCGGGAGAACCCGGGCCGGACAGCGAACCCGGTCCCGGCGCGACCCCGCGGACCCCGGACGAACTGCGGGTCGGCTACCGGCGGGGGCTGCTCAGGGTGGCGGCCCGTGACCTCACCGGGCTCAGCACCCTGGAGGAGACGGCGGCCGAGCTTGCCGACCTCGCGGCGGCGGCGCTGCGCGGGGCGCTCGCGATCGCGGTGGCGCAGCTTCCGCCCGGCGCGCCGACCGGCAGGCTGGCCGTGATCGCGATGGGCAAGTCCGGAGCGCGGGAGCTGAACTACGCCAGCGACGTCGACGTCATCTTCGTCGCCGAGCCGCCGGAACCGGCGCCGGACACCGTCCCGGGCGCGAGTCCGGACACCGAGGCCGCCGCGCTGCGGACCGCTACCCAGCTAGCCAGCGCGGTGATCCGGATCTGCTCGGATTCGGGGCCGGAGGGCAGCCTGTTCCCGGTCGACCCGAACCTGCGGCCCGAGGGCAGGCACGGGCCGCTGGTCCGGACCCTGGCCAGCCACGTCGCCTACTACCAGCGTTGGGCCAAGACCTGGGAATTCCAGGCGCTGCTCAAGGCCCGGCCGGTCGCCGGGGACGCCAGGCTGGGCCAGGCCTACGTTGACGCCCTGGCCCCGATGGTCTGGCAGGCGGCCCAGCGGCCGGACTTCGTCGCCGACGTGCAGGCGATGCGACGCCGGGTGATCGCCAGCCTGCCGGCCGCCGAGGCCGGCCGGGAGCTCAAGCTCGGCCCTGGCGGGCTGCGGGACATCGAGTTCGCGGTGCAGTTGCTCCAGCTTGTGCACGGCCGGGCGGACGAGTCGCTGCGCGAACCGGCCACCCTGCCCGCGCTGGCCGCGCTGGCCGCTGGCGGCTACGTCGGCCGCCAGGACGCGGTGAGCCTGGCCGCGGCCTACCGGTTCCTGCGGGCGGTGGAGCACCTGCTGCAGCTCAGGCAACTGCGCCGGACGCACTCGCTGCCCACCGACCCGGCGGTGCTCCGGCAGGTCGGCCGGGCGCTGCGGTCGATGGATCTACGCGATCGGGCCGCGCCGGAGTTGGCAGCCGGGGCCGGGCCCCGGGCCGGCAGCGGCCACACCCGGGCGGCGGCACCGGCGGTCGGATCCGGCGGTGACCCGGTGGCCGAGCTCACCGCGGCCTGGCGGCTGCACACCACGGCGGCGCGGCAGTTGCACGAGAAGCTGTTCTACCGGCCGCTGCTGGACGCCGTGGCCCGGCTGCCTGGCGAGGTGATCCGGCTGACCTCGGCGGCCGCGGTGGAGCGGCTTGAGGCGCTCGGCTACGCCGATCCCGCCGGGGCGCTGCGGCACATCGAGGCGCTGACCGCCGGGGTCAGCCGGAAGGCGGCGATCCAGCGGGCGCTGTTGCCCGCGATGCTCGGCTGGTTCGCCGACGCGCCGAGTCCGGATCCGGCGCTGCTCGCATTCCGCCAGGTCAGCGAGGCGCTCGGCGGATCACCGTGGTATCTGCGGCTGCTGCGGGACGACACCAGGGTGGCCTGGCGGATGGCCAGGCTGCTGGCCAGCGGCAGTTACCCGACCGGCCTGCTGCTGCGGGCGCCCGAGGCGGTCGGCATGCTGGCCGACGACGACCTGCTCGTGCCGCGTACGCAGGCGGCGCTCGCCGCCGAGGTCAGCGCGCTGACGGGCCGCCACGGCGCGGCCGGCGATCTGGACGCCGGCGTGGCCGGCCTGCTGGCGCTGCGCCGTCGCGAGTTGTTCCGCACCGCCTGCGCCGACCTGCTCGGGATGACCGGCGTCACCGGGGTGGCCGGTGCCCTGAGCACGATCACGGCGGCGACCATCGGCGGCGCGATCGAGCTAGCCCGGCGAGCGGTCGGGGCCGGCCAGTCGCTGCCGATGCGGCTGTGCGTGGTCGCGATGGGCCGGTTCGGGGGCCGTGAGCTTGGCTACGCCAGTGACGCGGACGTGCTGTTCTGCTACGAGCCGGAGCCGGGCGCCGATGGGGAGGCCGCGCGCCGCGCCGCGCACGCGGTCGCCGAGGAACTGACCAGGCTGCTGGCCAGGCCCGGTCCGGACCCCTCGGTCCGGATCGATGCCGACCTGCGGCCCGAGGGCAGGCAGGGCCCGCTGGTCCGGACCCTGGCCGCGTACCGGGCGTACTACCAGCGCTGGGCGCGGCCGTGGGAGGTGCAGGCGCTGCTCAGAGCCGCACCGGTGGCCGGCGACGAGGCGCTCGGCCAGGAGTTCACCGCACTGGCCGATGAGATCAGGTACCCGGTCGGCGGGCCGCCGGAGGATGCCGTACGGGAGATCCGGCGGATCAAGGCCAGGATGGAGGCCGAACGGATGCCGCGCGGCGTGGACCCGGCCCAGCACGTCAAGCTCGGGCCAGGCGGCCTGACCGACGTGGAGTGGGTCGCCCAGTTGCTGCAGCTACGGCACGCGGGCGAGGTGACCGCCCTGCGGACGACGGGGACGCTGCCGGTCCTCACCGCCGCTGTGGACGCGGGCCTGCTGGCCGCGGCGGACGAGGCCGAGCTAGCGCAGGCGTGGCTGCTCGCGGCGCGGATCAGGAACGCGGTGATGCTGGTCCGGGGGCGCGGGTCGGACGTGTTGCCGAGCCGCCACGACGAGCTAGCGGCGGTCGCCTACCTGCTCGGCTATCCGCCGGAGGCGGCGCAGGACCTTACCGAGGACTGGCGCCGGGCGGCCAGGCACGCCCGCGCGGTGATGGAGCGGGTGTTCTACGGGTAGCGCCGGGCGGCGCAGCGGAGTCGCCCGGCGGGTTGCGTTACGCCGGAGACTTTCGGGTTAGGCCCGGGGTTTTCGGGTTGCGCTCGGGGTGCCGCGCTGATTGGGTGTTGGCCCGTGACCCACCCGCACGCCGCCATCGTCGCGGTCGCCTCTGCCGCGCTCGGCGCGGACCTGTCCGACCCGGCCGGACTGGCCAGCAGCAACCGGACCGCGGTGCTCCGATGCGCGACCGCGAGCGGCGGGACGGTGGTCGTGAAGGCCTATCTCGCGGCCCCGGACGCTGCGGACAGCTTTGTCGCGGAGGCGTCCGGACTGGCGCTGGCCGGACCGGCCGGGTTCGGGCCGAGCCTGCTCGCGGCGGACCCGGCGGAGCGGGTGCTGGTGATGACCGACCTCGGCGACGCGCCCAGCCTGGCCGATCTGCTGCTCGACGGGACCGCCGAGGCCGCCCGGGTCGCGCTGACCGAGTGGGCGGTGACCTGCGGGCGGCTCGCCGTCGCCACGGCCGGGCGGGCCGGTGAGCTTGCCGGACTGCGGGCGAGATACCGGGCGGCGGGGCCAGCCGGGGCGGCGGGGCCAGCCGGGGCCGCGGGGCCAGCCGGGGCGGCGGGCGCCGGACGGGACGAGCCGGGCGAGCACTGGCTGGCCCGCCGGGTCCGTGAGGCAGCCGATCTGCCCGGCCTGCTGGGTGTCGCGGCGCCGTCCGGGCTGGCCGATGACCTGGCTTCGGTGCTCGCGGTGACCGGGCCGGGGGAGTGCGAGGTGTTCTCGCCCGGCGACATCTGCCCGGACAACAACCTGCTGACGCCGTCCGGGGTCCGGTTCATCGATTTCGAGTCCGCCGAATTCCACCAGGTCTACCTGGACGCGGCGTACCTGCGGATGCCGTTCAGCACGTGCTGGTGCGTGTTCCGGCTGCCCGCCGAGGTCGCCGGGGCGGCCGAGGCGGCCTACCGGGATCTGGTGGCGGGCGTGTTCCCGGCGCTGGCCGACGACGCGACCTGGCGGGCCGGGGTCCGGCGCGCGGCCGTGGCCTGGACCCTGCACGCGATGACGTACCTGCTCAGGCCGTCGCTGACGGCCGATGCCTCGATGAATCCGGACCGGGTGCCCGCGCCGAGTGCCCGGCAGCTACTGCGGTACCGCTGGCAGTGGCTGGCCGGTGAACTCGACGCGGGCGACGACCTGCCGGCCCTCGCCGAACTGGTCAGGCGGCTGCTCCGGGCGACTGAGCACTGGCAGGCCGCGCCGATGCCCCACTATCCGGCGTTCGGCTAGCCGGTGCCTGGCCCCGGCCGGGCGCTAGCCGAGGTAGCCGTAGTTGGACCGGATCACCTTGAGCCCGCAGCCGTGGCGGCCGGGGAGGTTCAGTCCGTCGGTCGCCTCGATGTCGCGCTGGCACATGGCCGCCTGCCAGCGGTAGGAGTGGTTGCCGATGCTGAACGACAGGAAGAGGTTCACGGCGTACTGGGATCGGGAGATCCGGCTGGTCTTGCCGAACCTGGCGTGGCCGCCACCGAGATACAGCCACTTCGGCGGCGCCGGGATCGCGCGGGAGCCAAGCCGGAGGCCGAAGTAGCCGTACCAGCGCTGGCTGTACTCGATCCCCAGGGTTGACGGCGGGACGGTCATGATGATGTGCACGGTGAGATTGCAGGTGGGGCGGGCACAGGTCCGGGGAGCGAATGACGCGGTCCCGCGGGCGAGCACGTAGACGGTCACGACGGAGGACCTGGCAAGCGGTGTGGTCGCCGTGCCATTCGCGAAGACCTCGACCCGGTACCTGGTGGCCAGGTACGGCTGCACCCGGAACAGATAGCCGGCCGTCGTGCCGGACGGCCGCAGCACCTGCGGCTTGCCGACCTGCACGGGCTTGGCCCGGAACGGGAACCGCTGACCGAAGATCCGCACGACCTCACCGGTCCTGGCACCGGTGACGGTCCCGCTGATCCGGGCAATGCTCTTCTTGCCGGCCTGATAGGTGACATTGACATCGCCGGTGATCTTCGGGTTGTTGGAGTTAGCCCGGATGCTGACCGTGGGCGAAGCGGCCGGCGCGGCTAGGGCGGGGACCTGGCCGATGGCGGTAAGGCCAGCGGCGAGCGCGAACGCCGCCGGTATGAGGATCCTTCGCATGCAAGGGCACCGCCTTCCGATCGGGTGAATGCAGCCTGCTTAGAGTCTTAGCACTGGGCTACGACAGCGGATGGTGCTCTGTCATTAGACGGGTGCGCGACACGTTTGTAGGTGATCAAGATCGTTTATTGACGCGGGCTGGTCAGGCAGCCGGTGTCTGGTTGTGACGGCTGGGGCAGATGGCTTCCCGGTGGCTGCTGGCCTGGGCGCAGCGCAGGGCGATGATCGAGTCGGCTCCGCTGACGGTCCAGTGCATGCCGGACTGCTTGAGGCGCTGGCCGATGACGGACTTGCAGCCGGCCTCGACGACGCCGGAGCCGGTGAACAGGCCGCGGGAGCGGAACCAGCGGTAGCGCATGCGGGGCGCGTTGTTGAGGAAGTAGCCCAGTTCCTTCTCGGCCTCGTCCTTCTTCACGCCTTCGAGGGGGTAGGTGCGGACGGCGGCCGCGATGCCGTCGATGTATCCGTAGTCGAGGTCCTCCATCCGGGCGGCGAGCCATTCGTCCCTGTGGTCGCCCAGCATGAACTCCAGGGAGCGGGTCAGGGAGTGCAGGTGCTCGCGGGCGTGGTAGAGGTCGACGATCTGGGTGGCCTCGGGGAACTTGCTGGTGGCGATGCCCCAGATCCAGGCGGCGCCGTCGCCGATGATGGTGAGCTGGCGGACGTGGTCGGCGCCGCGGCGGATGCCCTCGGCCCTGACGAGGTCGCCGAACGCGGCGGCGGGCTCGAAGGTGGCGATGTAGCTGGAGGAGACCTTGTCGCGGACCGGGTAGCCCTTGTGGTCGAGCGTGTCCTGGGTGAAGAACACGGCCATCTTGACTTCGCGGGTGCGGGCCCGGCCGTCGGGGCCCTTGCCAGCCCGGCCCGCTGTCTCCCTCGCGGTGACCGGGACGCCGGTGCCGTCGATGACCATGTAGAGCTTGTCCGGCAGCGGGGATGGCGGCAGCGGGATGACCTCGCGGCCGGTGATGAGCCTGGCCTGCTGGCGGGTGGCGGCGGCTTGCTCAGCGCCGGCTGCCTCGGCGGCCCGCTCGACCCGCTTGACCGTGAGCCGGATCCCGGCCAGTTCGGCCAGCAGCCCGGCGGCCCGGGCGAACGGGACTTCGGCACCGGCGGTGGCGGTCATCGCGGCCAGCCCCGGTGACAGGGAAGTGCCCGTGATCCCGAGCTCGGCGTCACGGGGGGCCAGCCCCCGGCCGTGCTCGTGCCCGTCCCTGCACGCGGCGCAGTGATACCAGGCACGTCGCAGCCGCACCTCCCCGACGACAGTGTCGATGATCTTGCCGCGGTAGCCGGTGAACACGGCCTCATGCCCGTTCCCGCAGGCCACCACCGGGCCGCGATAACCCGGATCGGCGGACAGCAGCTCCCCGAGGACCTTCCCGCCCAGCCGCAGCATGCCCTCCCGGATCAGCGCCTCAGCTGCCGCCAGCCCCGCCGGGCCGGTCCCCAGCACCCGCGCCGCCTCCCCGGCCAGCTGGCCTATCTCAGCGGCCCGCTGCGCCGCGAGGGCCTCCCAGAGCCCCCTTTTACCCCTCCCGTCCCGGAAGGGGCACCGCCAGCGGCCACGCCGGGCGGCCGGACCTCGCAGATCCGCTCGCTCACCTCGGTGATCCGCTGGCAGATCGCGGTGAACTGCGCATGCCGGGCCACCTCCGCCCGGACTTTCTCCACCTCGCCCGGCGCGAGCTGCCGGCCCACTGTCTTCCCCCTGCCCGCCGACCGCGTCCACAGCAGCCTCGGCCCGTGACCAGGATGAGCCGGATCAGCGCACGCGCAGTTCGGCTTCCCGCACCTGCGCCAGTTCTCGGTCACCGACCCCCGCCGGAAGTCACCCACCCGGCTGAGCTGCGCGAACAGCCGGTCCCGTTCAGTCTCCAGTTCCGCAAGCGACGGCTCGGACATATGAACCCCTCATCTGGTTGTGACGTCGCAACCAGACTCCCAGCATAACCACTCAGGATGCGGGACCCCTACGTTCGTGTCGCGCACCCGGCCGGGCGTCCGGCGCGGCCCCGGGCTTGCGGCCGACTCCGCCGTAGCTCCAGGCCCGCTCTGGACGCTCGGGCACCGGCCCGTCCGGGCGCCACAGCGGCAGGTGCACGATCCCGGGCTCGGCCAGTTCCAGGCCGTCGAGGAACCCGGCGATGGCGGCACGGGACCTGGCCTGGATCCGGGCCGCCGAGCCGCCCTCGCACAGTTCCGCGATCGCCCCGGCGGCCGGGCAGGACTCGAAGGTCGGGTGGGCCAGGACCAGGTAGCTGCCTGGCGCGACCCGGCTGGCGTAGCCGCGGACCACCTCCGCCGGATCATCGTCGTCGGGGATCTGATGCAGCACCGTCACCAGCAGCAGGCCAACGGGCTTGTCCAGGTCGAGCAGGTCGCCCACCTCGGGATCGGCGAAGACGCCGTCGGGATCCCGCAGATCGTGCCGGACCGCGGTCGCGCCGGGATCGCCGGCCAGCGCCTGACGGCCGTGCGCGACCGCGGAGGGATCGCTGTCGACATAGCCGACCCGCGCCCCGGGGCGGATCTGCCGGGCGATCTCATGCACGCTGTCCGCGGCCGGCATCCCCGAGCCGAGGTCCAGGAACTGACCGATCCCGGCCGTGGCCAGGAACCGCACCGCGCGGCGCAGAAAGGCCCGGCTGGATCGCGCTGCCTGGAGAATCCCTGGTTCGGCATCGATCAGCCGCCGGCCAAGCTCACGGTCCACCGCGAAGTTGCGATGCCCGCCGAGGAAGAAGTCGTAGAGCCTGGCCGCGCTGACCTGATCGGCGGCCGGATCCCCGGGGCCGGAATCATCGGACGGCCGGCGTTCGGACACCGGCTGTCCGGGTGCCTGTTTACCCGGTGTGGGCTCGCCCGGCGCCGGCTCGGCGGCCGGTCCGTGGCCGGCCGGTGAGCCGGGCGACTGCCCGGCATCAGGCATCGCGGGCTCCGGCCGTCGCGGGCGACCGGCCCGGCGGCATGACCGCCTGATTCGCCGCCCGAGCCCGGGCGCAGGCCGCCAGGTTCTCGTCCAGGGCCCGCACGGCCGCCGTGTCGTCGGCGAACCGCAGTTGCCCGCGGAGCTTGTCGATCCGCCGCGAGATCCGGCGCGAGCTGTTCATCGTCGACAGCCTGGCCGCCTCGCCCAGCGCCAGGCAGGCCTCCTCGACCTCGCGCTGCCGGATCAGCGCATCGGCCCGGAAGGCCTGCGTGATCGCGCTGTTGTGCAGGTTGGCCGGCGCGACCAGGCCGAGAGCCCGGTGCGCCGCGTCGAACGCGTCCACCGGCATATCCAGCCGGAGCGCGCACTCACTCTCGGTGCCCCAGTAGAAAGACCGGTCATAGAAGTACCACCAGTGCGCCCTGGGGGTGTTCGCACCGATCGCGGACAGCGCCTCCTGCTCCCGGTCCAGGGCCGCCTGGCAGCGGCTCATCTGACCGGCCGCCGCGTAGGCACGGGCCGTGACGTCGGCGGCGTAGGCCGCCGCGTACGGGCTGTCGCTGGACCGGGCCGCCTGCTGGGCCGCCTGCGCGTGGTCGATCGCCAGCCGCGGCCGGCCGCGGGTCACGGCAAGCTGGCTCGCCGCCGCGAGCGTGTAGGTGGCCAGATCGTTGTTGTCGGCACGGTAGGCCGCGGTCCTGGCCTCGTCGTAATAGAAGCTTGCCGCCTTCAGGTCACCCAGGTTGTACAGCAGCCAGCCGATCAGCTGGGTCAGGTCGCCGTAGACGGTGAGCGCCTGGCTGGTCACCACGTCGGGGATGCTGCGCGCTAGTACCGCCATCGCCGAGCGCAGCGCCATCGCGGACGGCAGTGTGGTCCGTGGCCCGACCGCGCCGCCCAGCCTGCGCAGCCCAGCGACCACCTCGCCCGCGTAACCGACCAGCGCCGCGTCGCCGTGCG
>JAJYTW010000305.1 GCA_021792855.1 Actinomycetes bacterium | reverse complement strand
ATCTCCGCGGCGCCGAAGGCCGGCACCCGGTCCGCGGCGGCGGCCAGCACGTCCTCGATCTGGTCTAGGTCGGGCGGGAGCAGCCGGCCGTGGAATCCGGCCGGGATGCCGGTCAGCGCCCACGGCGCCGGATTCCGCTCGAACGGGCCGACCAGCAGGCCCCGGCCCTCCTGGCGCACGTAGAACGAGCCGCCCGGGTCGCGCAGCACCGGGAGTTCCGCCTCGCGCCCGGCAAGGGCGGGTACCGGGCCGGTGACCACGTACTGATGGGCCAGCGGAATGATCGGCAGTTCCACCCCGGCTAGCCGCCCGACCTGCCGGGACCACTGCCCGGCCGCGATGACCACGACCCGTGAGCGAAACCGCCCGCTCGTGGTGTCGACCGTCCAGCCGCCCCGCTCCGCGGTCAGGCCGGTGACCCTGGTCTTCCTGGCGACCCGCGCGCCGCCCGCCCGGGCGGCGCTCAGCAGCGTGGTGGTGACGCTGGACGGATCCGCGTGACCGTCGGTGGGCAGGTAGGCGGCGCCGAGAATACCCTCGGGATTCATCAGCGGGAACAACTCGGCCGCCCGCTCGGGCGGCACGATCTCGAACGGGATCCCGGCCAGCGCGGCGATTCCGGCCCGGTGCTCGAACTCGGCCAGGTGCCCGGCCGAGGTGGCCAGCCGCAGCGATCCTGACGGGTGAAAACCGGTGTGCTGGCCAGGTTCGGCCGCCAGCGCGCGGTACAGGTCGACGCTGTAGCGGAGCAGCCTGGCCAGGTTGGGGCTGCCGATGTACTGGGTGCATAGCCCGGCGGCGTGCCAGGTCGAGCCGCTGGTGATCTCGTCCTGCTCAACCACCAGGACGTCCGGGTTACCCGCCCGGGTGAGGTGGTAGGCAAGGCTGGAGCCGGCGATGCCGCCCCCGATGATGGTGATTGCCGCATCGTCCACGTGCCTGCATGCTCCCGTCCGCGTGATCGTTGCCAGCCACCCTGCCACGGTGGTCGCGGGCGGCTGAAGCCGGGACAAAGAGAAAAGGGCCGGGAACGCTGGCTGCTGCCAGCGCCTCCCGGCCCGCTCCGGTACGCGGCCGGTCAGACGGCCATGCGGTGCGGCGCCTCGGCGGGTGCCTGCGTGACCTCCAGTCGGTGCACCACGTTCTCGGTCATGGACTCATGCACGGTGAGATCGGCGAGGGCTAGCACGCCGATGCCGATCGCGTCCGCGAACACCAGCCACATCATGACCGGTCCGCTGAACACGAGCGCCGCGATCAGCGCCCACAGGCCGACCGCGCCGATGACGCCGTGGCCGATCTTCTGTCCGCTCCGCCTGGTCATGATCGCGCTCGCCGCGGCGATCACGGTCAGGCCGGTGAATACGCCGAACCCGACCCAGCCGAGCACCGGAGTGCTGAAGGCCATCGCGGCGGCAACGAGAAAGGCCGCACCAACCACGAACAGGATGTCGAGCCCGAACCGCTTGCTGAGCTTCATGAGGAACACCTCCCTGATGCCACTGGGTGTGGCATCAACCCTTGATTTCGTGGCGGGTCGAGGTGAGCGCCAGGCCTGGGTGCCCATCGCCGGCCCGTCGGGCCTATCCCTCCGACAGGCTACTTACGACAACCGCACCAGCCCTGCCGTTATGCCCCGGCGGGGGTGCCGGGGCCCAGCGGGTAGGCACTACTATCGGCTCATCCTCGGTCAACACGGGGCACGTATGGCGATTGGCGGCGTAATGTCAGAGACGGTAACGATCATCGCGGCGCGGCGCGGGAAGGCCGTGCACCTGCCGGCCGGCGCGGAGATCGAGATCATCAACCCGTCCGGCACCCAGGTCGTGGACACCTGGGCGCTGTGCCCGCCGGACCTCGCCGAGCGACTGTCGATGGAGCACACCAGGGCCGTGCACAGACGGTTGATGCCGCGGGTCGGCGATGCCCTGTACAGCAGCGAGCGGCGGCCGCTCCTGACCATCACCGCCGACACCAGCCCTGGGCTGCACGACACCCTGATCGCGAGCTGCGATCCCGAGCGGTACCGGATGCTCGGGCACGTCGGGCACCATGACAACTGCCACGACAACTTCCTCGCCGCCCTGGCCGAGCTTGGCCTGCCGCCGACCGCGGTGCCCGCCCCGCTGAACCTGTTCATGAACATCCCGTGGGAGCCGGACGGCACGCTCCGGTTCGAGGCGCCGACCTCGCGTCCCGGTGACCTGATCCGGATGCGGGCGGAGACCGACCTGGTCGTCGTGATGTCCGCCTGCCCGCAGGACATGGTGCCGGTCAACGGGGTTGACCAGCGGCCGACCGAGGCAGCCTTCCGGGTCATCCCGGCCGGCCAGTAGCCGCCGGTAACCGGTCAGGCGCCGGCCGGGGCAAGCACGATGTCGAAGCGCACCCGGGACCAGGCCCGCCCGCCGAGATCCCGGCCGTCCGGGGTGGTTGTGCCGGCCGACTGCCGGACGAAGTCCCTGACCAGCGAGTCCTTGACGCCGAAGACCGCGTCGCTGCCCAGCAGTTCGTCGCCGCGGACGAAGATGTGCGTCACCAGGGTTCGCCGGCCGGCCGCGCTCACCATGAAGTGCAGATGCGAGGCGCGCATCGGGGACCGGCCGGTCGCGGCGAGCATCCGGCCGACCGGGCCGTCGTGCGGGATCGGGTACGGCGTCGGGGTCAGGGCCCAGAACCGGTAGCCGCCGTCCGCGCCGCTGAACAGGTGCCCGCGGGCCGCGGTGCGCTGATCGGCGTACTGGACGTCGTAGTAGCCGTCCGCGTCGGCCTGCCAGACCTCGATCCGCGCGCCGGGGACGGGCGCGCCGTCGGTGCCGGTCACCGTCCCCTCCACCCAGCATGGCTCGCCGGACGCTCCGCCGGATGCGTCCCCGCCGGGGCCGATCAGCGGCGATCCGGCCACGAAGAACGGCCCGAACACGGTCGCCTCGGTGGCGTTCGCGTAGGCCTGGTTGTTGATCGCGATGGTCTGCATGGACGCGCCGAGCACGTCGGACAGCAAGATGAACTCCTGCCGGCGGTCGTCGGTGATGTGACCGGCTTCGGTGAGGAACGCGATCGCGCGCTGCCACTCATCCTCGGTTAGCCGGACCTCGCGCAGGAACGCGTGCAGGTGCCTGGTCAGCGCCTGCATGACCGTCCGCAGTCGCGGGTCGGAGCAGCGGTCGAACGACGCGACCACCTGCCGGACCAGTGCGTCCTCCCTGGCCTGCTGCTCGGCGGACGGGCCAGCGGTGCCGTCCGGCGGGGTCTGGTGCATCGGTCACTCTCCTTCCAGGGTCAGCGCCGCCGGGTCCTGGCCGACCCAGGCGGCCCGGAGCAGCGCGCGCAGGCCGACCTCGGTCACCGGCCGTGGGTTGCCGGCCGGGATCGCCGCGGCGATCATCCGGGCCGCGTCCGGGATGTCCGGCTCGGTGAAACCGTAGTCCCGCAGCGCCCGGGGCGCCCGCAGCGTCCGGCGGAGCCGTTCCAGGCCGTCGACCGCGTCGTCGGCGCCGAGTGCGGCGGCGACCCGGCCCAGCGCCTCCGGCGCCGCCGCGGCGTTGAACGCCAGCACCTGCGGCAGCACGATCGCGTGCGTCTGGGCATGCGGGAGGTTATACGCCCCGCCGAGGACGTGGCAGATCTTGTGATGCAGCCCGGATCCGGCGGAGGCGAACGCGGCGGCGGCCAGGTAACTGCCTGCCAGCGCCCGTTCCCGGCCGTCCAGGCCCGCCGGGTCGGCGACGATCGCGGGCAGGGCGGCCCGAAGCTCGGCGATGCCCTCGAGCGCGAACGCACGGTTGACCGGGTCGGCGGCCGGGGCCCAGAGCGAGTCCACGCAGTGGGCGAGGGCGTTCAGCCCGGAGGCGACGCTCAGGTCCACCGGCAGCGACGTGGTGATGGCCGCGTCGTAGACGATCGCCCGGGGCAGCACCGCCGGGTCGGTCCCGGTGCGCTTGACGCCGTTCTCGGTGATCCCCCAGACGCTGGTGGCCTCCGATCCCGCGTAGGTGGTGGGCACCGCGACGATCGGCAGCCCGGTGGTGAGCGCGATTGCCTTGGCCAGTCCGGTAGCCGACCCGCCCCCGACGCTGACCAGCGCGTCGGCCGCGCAGTCCGCGGCGGCGGCCCGCGCGCTCGGCGAGTTCGGCCGGGACGTGCATGGCAACCTCGGGGTGCCGCCAGACGACCGGCAGGCCCGCGGTGACCGAGTCGGCCGTCGCGGCGGCGGAGCGGGACGCGATCACCAGCACCCG
>JAJYTW010000304.1 GCA_021792855.1 Actinomycetes bacterium | reverse complement strand
GGGCGAGAACGGGCGGCTCGTGCTGACCGAGATCCCGGACATCCAGCACGTCCAGTCGGTGCTCTTCGACCTGGTCAGCCGCGAGACCGAGCGGGTCGGCTGGGCCGACGCGAGCGGGTACTGACCTCGCTGCCTGGTCGTTCCGCTAGTGCGGCCCCGCGCTGACCTGGATGACGGCGAACCCGGTCGCGGGCAGCACGGCGTCCGTGCCCGTCAGCGCCACCCCGTCGCGGGAGGCGGCCAGGATCGCGGCACCCGGCAGGCCCAGCGGTACCCGGCATGGCGAGCCGCCCAGGTTCACCGCGACCCGGAGCGCTCCCCGCTCAAGGACCAGCCACCGGTCGTCCTCGTCGTAGCGTGCCCGCACTCCATCCAGCCGCGGGCTGGTCAGCTCAGGCCGGGAGCGGCGCAGCGCCAGCAGCTCGCGATACCACGACAGCATCTCGCGGTGCACGCCGACGGCGGGTTCGGACCAGTCGAGCTTCGAGCGCAGGAAGGTCGCCTCATCCTGCGGGTCAGGTACCTCGGCGTCCTCGTTCCAGCCGTGAGCGGCGAACTCGGCGCGGCGACCGTCGGCGACCGCGCGGGCCAGCCACTCCTGCGTGTGGTCGGTGAAGTACTGCCACGGCGTGCCAGCCGCCCACTCCTCGCCCATGAAGATCATCGGCGGATATGGGGCCGTCAGCACCAGCCCGGCCGCGATCCGGGCGAGACCGGGCGCCAGAGTGGCGGTGATCCGGTCGCCGGAGGCCCGGTTGCCTACCTGGTCGTGGTTCTGCAGGTAGCCGAGGAACCGCCAGGCGGGCGTGCGGAGCGTGTCCACCGGGCGGCCGTGGCCGCGCTGCCGGAACGCCGACCACGTGCCGTCGTGGCGGAACACGCGGGTGAGCGTCCTGGCCAGCACGCGGAGCGAGCCGAAATCGCAGTAGTATCCCTGCCGCTCGCCGGTGACCGCCGCGTGTACCGCGTGGTGGAAATCGTCGCTCCACTGCGCGGTGAGGCCTAGGCCGCCGGCCTCCGGGGGTGTTACCAGCCGGGGATCGTTGAGGTCGGACTCGGCGATGAGCAGCAGCTCGCGCCCGGACGCGGCGGCCAGCACGGCGACCTCGGCCGCGAGCTCCTCGAGGAAATGCAGCGCCCGGGTGTCGGCCAGCGCGTGTACCGCGTCGAGCCGGAGTCCGTCCAGATGGTAGTCGCGCAGCCACATCAGGGCGTTGCCGATCAGGAACGCCCGGACCTCATCGGAGCCTGCCTGATCCAGGTTGACGGCCGGGCCCCACGGGGTCACATGCGCGGTCGTGAAGTAGGGGCCGAAGTCGGCGAGCCGGTTGCCGATGCCGACGTGGTTGTAGACCACGTCGAGCAGCACGCCCAGGCCGCGGGCATGGCAGGCGTCGACGAGCCGTTTCAGCCCGTCCGGCCCGCCGTACGGCTCGTGCACCGCCCACAGGCTGATCCCGTCGTATCCCCAGCCATGCCGGCCGGGGAAGGCGGCGACCGGCATCAGCTCGACCAGGTCGATGCCGAGGTCGATCAGGTGATCAAGCCGCTCGATCGCGGCGTCGAACGTCCCCTGCGGGGTGAACGTCCCCACGTGCAGCTCGTACAGGACCGCGCCCGGGAGTGGCACACCGCGCCAGTCCCGGTCGGTCCAGCCGAACGCGTCATGGTCGCAGCGCCGGCTCGGGCCTTCGGGGCCGGCTGGCTGGCGGGGGGAGCGCGGGTCGGGCAGCAGGTCGCCGCCGTCGAGGCGGAAGCCGTAGTCGGCCCCGTCCGTCGCGGCGGCGATGTCCGCCTGCCACCAGCCGTCCGCCGCGTCCGGCGTCATCGGGTACCGGACGCCCGCCACCTCGGCCTCCACCCGCCGAGCCGCCGGCGCCCACACCCGCAGTGCGCTCACGGGCCGACCGTCCCGGCGGCACCGGCCGTCCCGGCGGCACCGGCCGTCCCGGCGGCACCGGGCGCCGCAGCCGGCCACCGGGCCAGCTCAGCGGGCACCAGCAGGGCCACCGGCAGCCGCGCCGTGAGAGCGGCGACGCTCACCCGGGGACCGTCGTGGGCGGTTCCGGTGAGCACATCCAGCCACTCACCGGCGGCGGGCAGGCAGAGCGAGGTGCCGCGCCAGCCGCCGGCCCGGAGCAGTCCGGTCGGCAGCCGCGTCGCCAGCGTCACCGCGCGGCCGCCGCGGGCGAACGCCACCGCGTGCGCGGCGGCCGGGCCGTCGCAGGCCAGCGCCGCGTAGCTGCCGGTGAACAGATCCGGGTGCGCTCGCCGGAGCCGCAGCGCCCGCGACATGACGAGCAGTTTCTCCGCGGCCAGTGCGCAGTCGTCGCGATGGCCCGGCCGATCCCCGGCGATGGCGGCCGGGGACTGGCCGGGACCGGGACTCAGCCCGGCATCCGCCGCCGCGGCGAGCGCACGGCACCGGTCGAAGTCGACCGGCCGCCGGTTGTCCGGATCGACCAGCGAGAATCCGCCTAGCTCGCTGCCCTGGTACACGTCGGGGACGCCGGGCATGGTGAGCTGCACCAGCCTGGCGCCGAGCGAGTTCACTCGGGCCGCCGGCGTGATCGCGGCCACGAACTCGGCGATCTGCCCGGTGAGGCCGGGATCAGCCAGTGCCGCCGCCGCGTAGCCGAGCACCGCCCGCTCGTACTCGGAGGCCGGCTCTGCCCATGACGTGCGGGACTTCGCCTCGCGCATCGCCTTGGTCAGGTAGGCCATCAGCCGCTCGGCGCCGACCGGCCAGGCACCAGTCAGCGTCTGCCACAGCAGGTACTCGGTGTCCGCCTCGGGCCCCGGCCGGCCGCCGGCCAGTTCCGCGGCGCGCCGATGCCAGCGCTCCACCGCCTCTCCCCATTCCCGCGATACCTCGCTGAGCGCGGCAAGCCGGGCCCGGGCGTCCTCCTGCCGCTTGGTGTCGTGGGTGGACAGGGTGGTCATGGTGGCCGGCCAGTCCCTGGCGATCCGGTTCGCGAACGCGGCGAACTCCGCCGTGCTGACCGCGAGCCGGTCCGGGTCGCCGCCGACCTCGTTCCGCGACACCAGGCGTGACCACCGGTAGAACGCGGTGTCCTCCACGCCCTTGGCGATGACCGGGCCGCAGGTCTGCTGGAACCTGACCACGAACTCGTCCCGGCACGGCCCGGCCGCGCCCCCGCGGCCGAGCACTAGTTCGCCCACCGCGGCCAGTGTGCCGTGCAGGGAGGCGGGCAGGCGCCCGCGGGCCGCCCGCGCCGCGGCGGTCACCGCGGTCACGGTCTGGCTGGCGGGCCGCTCGCCGGGATCGCCGCGGGTCACGTACGCCCGGTAGACGCCGAACGAGGCGAGCAGTTCGGTGAGCACCGTGATCAGGTCGCCGGCGCGGACCCCGGCCAGCGCGGGCCCGCCGGCCTGCTGGGCTAGCCGGGCCAGCCGGGCCACCTCCGCGGCCAGGGACTCGGCCGCGACCTGCCGCTTGGCATCCAGCGCCACGCCCGCGAAGCCAGCCGGGCCGCCCGTCCGCTGGCGGTAGAGGCGGGTCAGCGGCACGTCCCCGGCCGGGTCGTGAAACAGGCCGTCCACCATCGCAAGCGCGTCGTAGCCGGTCGTGCCCGCGCACGGCCAGTCGGGCGGAAGCCGCTCGCCGCCGGTGAGGATCTTCTCGGCCACGACCCAGGCGCCGCCGGTGGCCTTCGCCAGTCGCTCCAGGTAGCCGCGGGGGTCGGCCAGCCCATCGGGGTGATCCACCCGCAGTCCGTCGATGAGCCCGTCCGACATCAGCTCAAGCAGCAGTCCGTGAGTGGCGGCGAACACGCCGGGATCCTCGGCCCGCACCGCGATGAGCGTGCTGACGTCGAAGAACCGCCGCCAGTTCAGTGCCCTGGCGGCTGCCCGCCAGTCGGCCAGCGAGTAGTGCTGGGCGTCGAGCAGATCCATCAGCGGCAGGCGCTCGGTGCCCGGCCGGAGCGGCAGCACGTGGTCAAAATAGCGGAGCACGGCGTCCCCCGGCGCGACCCAGGGCGGCGCGCCGTCACCGGCGACGCCTACGGCCAGGTCAGCGAGGCAATCCCGAGCCGGTCCGCCGAGGACGGGCAGCAGCATTCGCCCGCCCAGCGCCGTCCAGTCGATGTCGAACCAGTCCGCGCAATCCGAATGCCGGCCGTCGGCGAGCACCGACCATAGCTGGCGGTTCAGCCACTCGGGCGCGGGCACCGCCATGTGGTTGGGGACTACATCGACGATCACGCCGAGGCCGTGGGCGCGGAAGCGCCGCACCATGTCGGTAAAGGCCGCTCGCCCGCCCAGATC
>JAJYTW010000303.1 GCA_021792855.1 Actinomycetes bacterium | reverse complement strand
GTAGCCGGCCGTCATCCCACCGTCGACGAGCAGGGACGTCCCGGTGATGAACGCGGCCTCGTCGCTGGCGTAGAACACTGCCGCGGCAGCGACGTCCCCGGCCGCCCCGATCCGGCCGATAGGCGGGACCGGCCAGTCGCCGGAACCGGCCCGGTCGTCCGCCCCAGGCGGGGCCATGTGCCGCATTCCAGGCCAGATGTCGCCCGGGCAGAGCACGTTGGACCGCACCCCGTCCGGGCCGCCGTCCAGCGCGAGCATCTTGCCCAGCATGATCACGGCGGCCTTGCTGACCGAGTACAGGCCGGTGGACTGCTCGCCCCAGACACCGGCGTCGGAGGCGATGTGGATCATGCAGCCGCGGCGGGCGGCCAGGTGCGGGTAGGCGTGCCTGGCGTACAGGAAGTAGCCGCGCACATTGATGTCCATGACCTTGTCGTAGTCGGCCAGCGGAGTGTCGATCAGCCGCGCGTCCACGCCGACGCCCGCGTTGTTGACCAGCACGTCCAACGCCCCGAGGTGCTCGATCGCAGCGTCCACCGACCGGGCGACGGCCTCGGCGTCGGCCGCGTCGGCGTGCACGAAGCAGGCCGCGTCGGTGCCCAGGTCGTGCTCGGCCCGCACCCCGAGGCCCGCGTCCCGGCCGGTGATCACCACCCGCGCGCCCTCGGCGGCGAACCGCCGCGCGATCTCCAGGCCGAGTCCGGTCGTCCCGCCCGTCACCAGCGCACGCTTGCCCTCTAGTCGCCCCATGGCCGACAAGTCTAGGGTCGGCGGGCCGGCCGGCCCCGGCGGCGGCTCCCGGGTAGGGAGGGTCTTTGGCGAGCAGGCTGGCGAACCGGGGAGCGACCTTCAGCCGGCTCCCAGCGACCCCTCAGCGGTTGCCGCGCGAATTCTAGGGTTCGCTGAACAGGATGCCCGTCATGACGACGCATGCGCTTTCCGCCGGTGACGCACGATCACCGGTCGCGACCCGTTTCCGGCGCGACGAGGTGATCTTCGCCGTGGCGGCGTTCGCCGTGCTGAGCGTGCTGGTGCTGACCGCCGCCCCGCATTTGGCCGAACCGGACGACCATGCCTACCAGGCCTCGATCATCGCTCTCGAACAGGGGCATCTGACCCTGTCGACCGCCCAGTACCAGGCCCTGTCCCGCGAGCTTGGCCATGGACTGGGCGGCATCGTGCAGTGGGTGTACCTGGCTAGCGGCCGGTGGATCAGCGAGAAGAACCCCGGCTACCCGTTCCTCGCGCTGCCGTTCGCCTGGCTCGGCCTGATCCGCCTCGCGCCGCTGTGCTACGGCGCGCTGGGCTGCGCCGGACTGTTCGCCGGCGCCCGGCGCTGGCTCGGCCAGGTCGGCGGCGCGGCCGCGGTCGGGCTGTTCTGCTCCTCCGGCGCGGCTCTGCTGTTCGCCTGGCGGGACTACATGCCCACCTTCACCGAGGTGTCGCTGATCGCGGCCGGCGCCGGAACGCTGCTATGGGCGATCCTGGCGGAGGACGCCGGCGTCGGCCGGCGGACGTGGACCGGACTGGCCGGGTTCATCGCGCTCGAGGCCGCCGTCTTCGTCCGGTACACCGACGTGCTCGTGCTGGGTGTCGCCGTCCTCGCGGCGCTCGCGGTGTGGCACCTGCGGCCCGGCGCCGTCCCGGCGCGGTCGCTGGCCTGGTGGATCGGATCGGTCGCCGTCGCCGGAGCGGGCATCGCGACCTTCAATCAGGTGGTCTACGGCGGGGTGCTGTCGACCGGCTACCGGTCCGGCGAGATCGTCTTCGGCCTTGGCGCGATCGGAACCAACCTCCGGCTGATGCCCGCTCATCTGATCGAGGCAATGCCGGTGCTGCTGCTCGGCCTGGCAGCGCTCGCCTGGATCGCGGTGCGCTGGGCCCGGCACCGGAGGGAACCCGGTGAGGCGGGTGTCACGGTCCGGCGCGACGCCGGAGTCGGATTGACCCTGGCCGCCTCGTGGGCCGCCCTGTGGGGGCTGTACCTGGCCTACTACTGGACCACCTCGCCCAGCCTGGACACGCTGCAGGTGGTCAGGTTCTACGTGCCGGCCGCCGGGCCTATCGCGCTGGCTGCCGCCTGGCTGATCTCGCGAGTGCCGTCCAGGCGGGCACTGACGGCGGCCGCGGCGGTGGCCGACCTGCTGTTCGTCCTCGGCGCGTGGTCGTTCGCCAGCATGCGGACGGTCACCATCGCCGGTCCCGGCACCGCCGGGCGGCCCTGCCGTCCGAGTGCCGCGACGCACTGCCCGGCCGGCTCTCGCGGCGGACCTGGCGGTCAGCACGGCGGACCTGGCGGGTCCGGCCGTCCGCCTGCCGGGTCCGGCGGTCCGCCCGGCGGCGCCCCGCCGGGATCCGGTCAGGCTGGCCCGGGCGCAGCCCGGTACGGGCGCGGCTGGTTAGGGCGCGGGCGCGGCTGGTTAGGGCGCGGACGGCACGGGGCGGTGGGATCGGCCGGGTGACCCGGGACCCGGCCGCTCCCGGCCGGCCGGCGACGATGGTGGCCATGGCGGACTACCAGGTGCGGCCGATCGGCCGGGTCGAGTCACCGCTGACCGAGCGGTCGCAGGCGCCGCGGCAGGGCGACGACAGCACGCCCGGCGCGTGGCTGGCGTTCCGGCCCGAATTCGCCGACGGACTGCGGGACATCTCGGCCGGATCCGAGATCATCGTGCTGACCTGGCTGGACCGCACCGACCGGACGGTGCTGGTGACCCGGCCGCGGGCCGATCCGCCGCGCCCGCCGCGCGGCGTCTTCAGCACCAGGTCGCCGGACCGGCCCAATCCGATCGGACTGCACCGGGTCCTGGTCGAGGAGGTGGACGGAATCCGGATCCGGGTGCGGCGACTAGAAGCCCTGGACGGCACGCCCATCATCGACGTCAAGCCGGTCGTAGACCCCGCGGCCGAGCGCTGACGTGGCAGCACGGGAGCCAGCACCCGGGCGGGCCCCGGCACCCAGGCACTGTCGGCGACCGGGTGCACCATATGCGTGTGCGTTCCCTGATCCGCCCGACCTTTCTCGCGGGCGCCGGACTGGCCATCGCGCTGGCCGCCGGCGGCTGCGCCGCCGGGCCGCCGACCTCACGGCCCGGTTCGGCCCCGCCCGCCTCGCCGATCACCTCGACGGCGAGGCCGGCTTCCGCTGCGGCCCCGTCTGCCGGAGAGTCATCCGCCCGGGAATCGCCATCCCCGACCCGCACCAGGCAGCACCGGCACCTGGCCGCGCTCGTGCGGGTGCACGACCCCGGCCGAGTCACCGGCACGCTAACCGGCCCGTGTCGCGCCCGCGACCATGGCCTGCTTCCTGACCCGCACTGCACACCGGGGGCGATCGATCCGGCGGTGACGCAGGCCGACATCGCGTCGACGATCTGTGTCTCCGGCTATACCAGCCGGATCCGGCCGCCGGAGAGCCAGACCGAGGCGTTCAAGTTCGGCCAGGCCTATCCGGCCTACGGCATGTCTCCGGGCACCCAGAGCGAACTGGACCATCTCGTCCCGCTGGAACTTGGCGGCGCCAACGACGCCGCCAACCTGTGGCCGGAGGCGGGGCCGATTCCCAATCCCAAGGACGGAGTCGAGGACGCTCTGCACAGAGCCGTCTGCGATGGCCAGGTCAGCCTGGCAAGCGCCCAGCGCGCGATCGCCGGTGACTGGCAGACCGCCGAGCACCGGCTCGGGATCGGGCCGGTCGTCCGGCCGCCCGCGCCATCACCATCACCAGCACCGTCACCGACCCGCTCACCATCGTCGGCGCTCGCCTGCACGGCATCGGTGAGCACATCCGGCCCGGCCGACTACAGCACCGTCGACGTGCTCGTGACGACCAGACCGGGCGCCGCCGTCAGCACGGTCGCGCACTACAAGACGACCGACAACCGCAAGTCGGCGACCGCCGACGGTGCCGGGCAGGCCACGATCGGCTACTACATCAGCGGCGCCACCCCGGGCTTCACCGTGCGCGTGAGCGTGAGTGTCACCTCCGGCGGGCGCACGGCCCGGTGCGGCACCGCGTTCACGCCCCGGCCCTGACCGGCACCGGCCTCACGCCCCAGCCCTGACCGTCACCGCGCCCTCGGGCAGCACGGCGTGTACGCCCCAGGCCTCGTTGGCGACCTGGGTGACCCGCAGGCTGACGACCGGACTGGCCAGCGCGAGCGCGGCCGACTTGCTCAGGCCGTAGAGCCGCCGCATCCAGGTCAGCATGGCGTCGAGCGCCTGGTAGGTCGCCTCATTCAGATCGGCGCTGAAGCCGAACGTGATCCGCCCGGCCGGCGTCTCGGCGTGCACGCCG
>JAJYTW010000302.1 GCA_021792855.1 Actinomycetes bacterium | reverse complement strand
GACCGGCTGCTCACCGTTCAGCGCCGGATAACGATGGTCCGGTACCAGATGGGGCTGGCCGCCGTGATCGCCGTGCTGGTGGCCGTTCCCGGCTGGCTGGCGCTGGTGGCCGGCTGACGAGGCGGACCCGCTGGCCCGGCCGGACGACTAGCCGGCCGACGCGGCGGACGTGCTGAACACGTGGTCAAGGAACCACTGCCAGGTCTGTGCGATGCCGTCCTCGCGGGCGATGGTCGGCGCGTAACCGAGCACCTCGCTGGCCAGGTCGTAGGAGGCGAAGTTGCGCCCGACCTCGCCCGGCCTGGACGGCCGGAACTCGACCGGGTGGTCAGGGACGCCGGCCGCCTCCGCGCACAGCCTGGCCAGGTCGCGCGCGGTGGTCTCGACGCCGGAGGCGATGTGCAGCACCGTGCCGCCGGGCACGTCCGACTCCAGGGCCAGCCGGAGCGCGGTGGCGATGTCGTTGACGTGGGTGTAGTCCCTGGACGAGGTGCCATCGCCGAAGATCACCATCGGCTCGCCGGTGCGGATCGCCTTGAAGAACTGGTTGATCACGCCTTGCTTGCGGCCGCTCCACGGGCCGTAGACGTTGGCGAAGCGCAGCGCGACCGTCGGCAGGCCGTAGGCCTTGGCGAAGGCATGGGCGTAGCCCTCACCGGCCAGCTTGCTGGCGCCGTACGGCGAGATCGGCTTGGGCAGCGAGCGCTCGTCCACCGGGGGCGTCGCGTCGCCGATCAGCGCACCGCCGGTGGAGGCCTGCACCACCCGCTGCACGCCGGCCCGCCGGGCCGCGTCCAGCACCCGGAACGTGCCGAGCACGTTGACCTCGAAGTTGGTGACCGGGTCCTCGACCGACTTGACCACCGATCCGGCCGCGGCCAGGTGGATGATGGCGTCGATCCCGGCAAGCGCCGCGTCTAGCCCGGCCACGTCGCGGATGTCGCCCTCGACAAGCTCGGTGTCCACGCCGGCCAGATGAGCCGGATCCCCGGTGGTGTAGTTGTCCAGGACCCGCACCGCGTGCCCGCGCCCGACAAGCTGGCGCACCAGGGTGGCGCCGACGAAGCCGGCTCCGCCGGTGACCAGTACCCGCTTACCGTCAGTCATGGGACGTCAGACTACCTTCGCGCGGCCCGTGGCTGGCCCGGGACCGGCCGGCTGACCGGCTAGGGCCTCGCCAGCACCTCGCCGGCGGCCCGCAGGCCAGAGCGCAGCGCGCCCTCCATCAGCCCGGCCCAGTGCCCGGCCGTGTGCTCGCCGGCGAAGTGCACCAGGCCGTGCGGCGCGGCGATCAGGTCGCCGTCTCCGGGCGCCACGTCGGTCGTGTGCGCCGAGTAGGACTCTCCGGCCCACGGATCGTCGTTCCAGGTGGTGACCAGCGCGCCGGTCAGGTCGAGCGGCAGTTCCTGGCGCAGCGCGGCGACCTGCCCGGCCCAGGCGCCGGGTCCGTCTGCGACGCGCAGGTCGGCAAGCCCCTCGGGGGTGCCGCCGAACGCGTGCAGGACAGGCTGGACCTGCCCGGAGCCGTCGGCCGCCGTCCAGGTCCAGAACCGGCCGGGGACGCTCTGCACCGCCGAGGCCGCCGTCGGCGCGGTGAGCGGGATGTGCAGCTTGGCGTTGTGCCCCAGGCCGGCCCGCAGCCACGCCGCCCGGACCGGTTCGGGCAGGGCCGGGCTGAACGGCAGGTTCCGCAGCACGGCCATCGGGACCGTGACGATCGCGGCCTCGCCGGTGATCTCGCCGTCATCGGTCCGGACCCGCACGCCGACGGCGTCCTGGCTGATCGCCCTGACCGGGGTGCCCAGCCGCACGGCGGCGCCAAGCCGGGCGGCCAGTCCGTCCGCGAGGCGCTGGTTGCCGCCCGCGATCCGCCAGCACGGCCGGTACCCGAAATCGGTCGTCACATCGGTGATCCCGGCGGCGGCGAGCACGCTCGCCCCGACCCCGTGCGTCGCGGTGACCCGGGACACGAATGCGGCAAGCGCCGCCGGAGAGCCCGAATAGCCGGCCGCTAGCTCGGCGAGGGACGTGCGGGCCGGCGCGCTCGCGGCGACGGTGCCGAGATCCGCGGCGCAGGCCGCGACCTCGGCGGGCGTGGTCGGCGCGCCGCCGCGTGGCTCGCGCTCGTGATACGACATGCCGGTCGGTGCGATCGCCAGGCCAAGGCCGGCGGCCACCGACCGCAGCGTGTCGTAGCCATCCAGGACGAATTCCGCGCCGCGCTCGATCACCGTGGCCGGGTCGCCAGGCACCAACTCGGCGGACCAGACGCGGCCGCCCACCCGGCGCCGCGCCTCGAGCAGCAGCACCTCATGGCCGGCTTCCCTGATCCGGTCGGCGGCGAGCAGGCCGGCGAAGCCGGCCCCGATCACGATCACGCGCATGGGCCCGGACCCTACCGAGCCGGCCAGGCCGGTTGTGCTACCGGTCGGTGCCGCCGGACTCCGCTGAACTCGCGGCCGCCTGCGCCGAGGGGGCCGACTGGGCCGACTGGGCCGCCTGCGCGCTGGATCCGGCTGGCTGGCCGGCCCCGCCGGGCCGAGGGCCGGCCGCGACCAGCGGCCGCAATGGCGTGTCGGCCAGCCACTCGACGGCCATCCGCAGCGGGATCCGGACGATCAGGTAGCCGATCAGCACGACGGCCGCGCCAATCACGAAACCCCCGGCCACGTCCTGCGGGTAGTGGGCGCCGATGTAGACCCGGCCGAACATGAGCAGCAGGCCGATAATGGTGGCCACGATCGCCAGGCGGCGGTTGTAGATGAAGATCCCGGCTACCACCGCTCCGGCCACGACGCCGTGGTCGGACGGGAACGAGAAGTCGTAGGTGTGGCCGGCCAGGATCAGCGCGTTCGGCAGGCTCTCCCACGGCCGTGCCTCGGCGACCGCGTGGTTGATCGGCTGCCCGACCCCGACCGCGATGATGGTGCCGGCCCCGGCCCACAGCGCCGCCGCGACCGCCCGCGGGCCCTGGCCGCGGGCCAGCCACCAGCCGATCACCAGCATCAGCCCGAGCAGGACCACGCCGTAGGTGGTGGCGTAGGCCAGCATCGGCCCGTGCAGCCATCCGGTGGACCTGGCGAACTGGTTGACGTCAAGGAACCAGGTCTTATCCAGGCCGTGCGCTCCGGATGACCGGGGGACGGGGATGCCGGGCGGCAGGCTGACCATGGGGTGGCCGCCGAGAGCGACCGACAAGGCTGCTGAGATCGCCATCGCCGAAGTCCTCACGTTGCGAATGCACGGTGGACGGCTCGGCAGACAGGCGGACTCGCTCGTTCCGATGGGTTCGCGCGGGACCACAGCCGGGCCGCGATACTGACATTACAGTCTCACGAACGGTTAACGAACGAGGCGTTAACAGGTTCCCCCGGATTGGTCGCCCGCGCCGACGCCATCGACCGGCCGGGTGTTGCCGGGCAGCCGGTCCGGTCCGATCGCGGGCTGTCCGGTCACGCCGAACCGGTCCCGCAGCGCGCTCAGCGCGGCAAGCTCGCCGCACCGGCCGTGCACCCCGGGCCCGGGCGGGGTGGATGAGGAGCACAGGTAGACCCCGCGCAGCGGCGTCCGGTACGGGTTCCAGCGTGCTGTCGGCCTGGCTAGCGACTGCCGCAGGGTCTGCGCCCCGGACCCGATGTCACCGCCCACGTAGTTCGGGTTGTAGGCGGCAAGGTCGGCCGCCGTCCGCACGCTCCGGTGCAGGACCAGGTCGCCGAAGCCGGGCGCGAATCGCTCGATCTGCGCCTGGATCCGGTCGGACAGGTCCACGGTGGATCCGGCGGGCACGTGGCAGTAGGCCCAGAGGGTCTGGCGGCCGTCCGGGGCCCGGGACGAGTCGACCACGCCGGGCTGCACGGCGAGCACGAACGGCCGGTCCGGGTGCCGGCCGGCGGCGACCGCGGCCTCGGCGGCGGCGACTTCCTCGAACGTGCCGCCGAGGTGCAGGGTGCCGGCCTGGCGGGCGGCGGCGCTGGCCCACGGCACCGGCCCGGACAGCGCGAAGTCCACCTTGCACGCGCCCGGCCCGTACCGGAACCTGGCCAATTCGGCCCGGTAAGGCGAGGGCAGCCGCGGCCCGGCCATCCGCAGCAGCGCCCGTGGCGTCACGTCCAGCAGCACGGCCCGGGCGGGCGGCAGTTCGGCGAGCGTGCGGACCCAGCGGCCGGTTTCGATCGTGCCGCCGGCGGCGGTCACGGCATCGGCCATGGCGGCGGTGATCGACGCGCTGCCGCCGGCCGCGACCGGCCAGCCGACCTGGTGCGCGAGCGCGGTCAGCAGCAGTCCGACGCCCGCCGTCAGCGGCGCG
>JAJYTW010000301.1 GCA_021792855.1 Actinomycetes bacterium | reverse complement strand
CAGGCTCCGGACCGCGATCAAGACGCTCACCATGCTGGAGCTTCCGCCCGCCGAGACGCTGCAGCGCCTCGACGACCTGATGCACGAGCTTGGGGTGTTCGAGCCGCACTTCGCGACCTGCGTCTACGCGGTCTACGACTCGGTCGACGGGACCTGCGAGCTGGCCTCCGCCGGGCACCTGCCGCCGCTGCTGGTCCGGCCGGACGGCGAGACCGAGTTCCTCGACGTGTCGCCGGCGCCCCCGCTCGGCATCGGCAGCAGCCCGATCCGCAGCCGCACCCTGCAGGTCGAGGACGGCAGCCTGCTGGTCATGTACACGGACGGACTGGTGGAGAAGCGGACCGAGGACATCGACGAGGGCCTGGCCGGCCTCCGGGCGATCTTCGGGCCCGGGTCAGCGGCCCAGTCCCTGGACGATCTGTGCCGGTCGGCGCTCGCCGACGTCTATGACGATCACCAGCGCGACGACATCGCGATCCTGATGGCCAGGCTGCACCGGATGAGTCCCGATCAGCACGCTTCGTGGAACCTGCTCGCCCGGGTGACCGCGGCCCGGCGGGCCAGGTCGCTGATCCGCCGGCCGCTGCGGCAGTGGGGGCTCACCGACCTGATCCCGGCCGCCGAGCTTGTGGTGTCCGAGCTTGTCACCAACGCTGTCCGGTACGCCCAGAGCAAGATCGGGCTGCGCCTCGTGCTCGAGAACGGCCTGTTCTGCGAGGTGTTCGACGACTCGGCGGCGCTGCCCAGGCTCAGGCATGCCGCCGACGACGACGAGCGCGGGCGCGGACTGCAGGTGGTGAGCCAGATCGCCCGGCGCTGGGGCACCAGGCGGACCTCGAACGGCAAGGTCGTCTGGTGCGAACTGGCCCTGCCATCCGAGAGCCGGGCGGCCAGGCCGCCGGCCAGGCACGCGTCGGGCGTCCGCTCCGCCGACCGTATCGCCGCCGCGTCACCGGACGGATCCGGCACCGACCTATCGGTCGTGCCCGCCGGGTCACCGGACGGATCCGGCACCGACCTATCGGTCGTGCCCGCCGGGTCACCGGACGGATCCGGCACCGGGCCATCGGTCGTGCCCGCCGGGCTCCGGGGCGGCCCCGACCGCGTCCCGAACAGCACCTGAACCACCAGTCACTGACATTGGCGCTGCTCAGGACGGTCTAGGCGATGCCAGCCCAAGTCCCGGGCGTCACCCTCGGCAGCGCCGAAACGACACGTAGTCATTCATCTCTTTCAACCCGTGCCTGGTTTATGCTTTAATTACCTGGATTATGATCGTTCGCTAGATCTAGCCGGGTCCGTGGGCGATCATGGGGAGGAATCGTCAATATGACTACTAACCGACAGGCGCCGGAGTTTACCCGTCTGCTGACTCCGGCGGAGGTCGCTGCCATGTTCCGGGTGGATCCCAAGACCGTCACCAGGTGGGCCAAGGACGGCAAGCTCACCTCGGTGCGGACGCTAGGCGGCCATCGCAGGTATCCCGAGGCCGAGGTCCGGGCCCTGCTTGACCAGATCACGGGGGCCGCGCAACCTTAATCACCGCGGCTGGACGCGCCGACCGCCGTAAGGGGGGAAGCGTCATGGGGTCGAGCGCCGGCGCGGGTCGAACTGACCCGCGTTGGCTTCCTACCTCGTACGAGATAGTCACCGCACCAGTCGCGCCGGGTCATCCGTAGCCGCCGCGGCCCGGACCATCTGCTAGACGCGCTGATAGAGCAGCAGCCAGTCACCGCGCTCGTGCCAGACATGCACCAACCTCAGCGGCAGGCCACGCACCGCATACCCTTCCGGCAGCCCGTTCAGGCCGAGTATCTGCGGCTGTGCCACGTACTTGTTGATCTCCACCAGCCACACCCGGCTGACCTGCCGTAGCCGGGACCGGAGCACCGGCAGCGACACGGAAGTCCCGGCGAGTGTGCCGGACGGAATCTTGCCGCGCTTCAGCTCGATATTCGGCAAGGTGCCCAGCCCGTACGAATACGCCGCGCCGAAGGTCTCCGCGTTCGGGTTGGCGTAGAGCACCACGTCGCCTGGCCGCTGCCTGGCGGCCACGATGTGGTCGAGCGCCCGGATGTTGTCGTAATGTCCGTATGGCATCCGGACGACTGTCTGCGTGCTGATCCCCGCGAGCAGGATGATCACCGCGGCGATCGGCCCGATGTACTTGCCGAGCGCGGCCACTGCTGCACCGATGATCAGGGCCAGCGCCGGGATGCACATCAGGATGTACCGCGAGGTGTAGACCGGCTTGACCACCGACGCCGCGAACAGGATCGCCGGCGGCCCGATCAGCCACGGCAGGCTCACCTCGGCCAGCATGGCCGGCCAGGCCGCGCGACGGCGGTCTCTGGTCGCGTCCAGGCTAAGCACCAGCGCGATCGCCACCACAACCACGGCCGCCGCGCTCACCAGGACCGAACCGGGCAGCGTGACGACGGTCATCGGACCCGAAGATGAGGTGTTCACGGCGAGCCAGGCGATCTGGGCCTGCTCCTTCCAGGCGAACACCAGGATCGGGCTGGCCACGGCCACCGCGACAACCGCGGTGAGCAGCCAGCCGAGCGCGAGTCGCCGCACCTGCGGGTCGCGCAGGCGGCGCCGGTAGTGCACGGCCAGCGTGATCGCGTGCGCCGGGATCATCAGCAGGCCGAAGATGTTCATGATCCCGAGCACCGTCAGGCCGACCCCGTACCGGATCAGCCAGCGCCGCTTGTCCTCCGGGGCCGCCTGTACCAGCCGGACCAGCAGATAGGTGCTGATCGTGGCGAGCATTATGACCATCCCGTAAGGCCGCCCCTCCTGGGCGTATCTGGAGGTGACCGGGAGGAGCACGTACCCTAGGCCGGCCGCCAGGCCGGCCCACGGCGAGATCAGCCGCCGGCCGACGGCGGCGAGCACCGCCGCGGTAACCGCACCGGCCAGCACCGACGGCAGCCTGAGCACGAATTCGGTGGGTCCGAATAGGTGCACGAGGGGCCACATGATCGAGTAGTAGAGTCCGTGCACCGCGTCCACGTGCCCGAGCATCGACAGCAGATCCGGGTAGGGGCGCTGCACCGCCGAGATCGTCGCGGCCTCATCGCGCCAGAACGACGGCGTGGTGACACCCCACAGGAAGGCCACCAGTGCCGCGACCGGTGGCAACACCACGGCCCACAGCGGGCCGCGCTCGTAGCGGCGCTGGCCAGCCTCGACGGCCGGATCGCTGGAGGCGCTCACCGGAGCGGTCCGCGCCAACTCGGCGCCATCCGCTGCCAGCGGCGGCGATGCCTGCTCCATCGCTGATCCCTGCTCCATCGCGCCATCGGCCGCCGTTCGGCCCGCAGATCCGCTCGGTGATGTCATAGTCCTCTCATCCTCTGAAAGCGGGAACCGGCATGGCCCCAGACCCGGGCTGTTAGGTCGGGCTGTGAAGGCAGCACTCCAATCGTAGCCAGGACGCGCGCTGCGATGGCCGCGCGCGAGTTTTCCTTCGGGGCCAGATAGCCGGCCAGCGCGAGAGCCGGCAGGCATATCTCGATGAGCCGGCGTCCACCATGCTGCTCGGCGCCCTGCCAGTCGCCGCCCGGCCCCTGAGCCGCCGCCAGCCAGGCGACCCCCGGCCCGGCGATCGCCAGCGCGCCGGCGTCGCCGACCGCGGTCAGGCCGGCGACCGCCGCCGCGGTGCTGACCGCCGACGACCCGATGTCCGGGTCGCCGGTGACCGACCATCCGCCGTCGGCCGCCTGTCGGCCGGCCACCCAGCCGACGGCCCGCCGGACCTCGGGCGCCCCCGGCTGAACGCCGGCCGCGAGCAGCGCCTGCAGCACCAGGCTCGTCGTCAGGGTCGGGCCGCACTCGGGCGTGCCCGGCCAGGAACCGTTGCTGTGCTGGGTCCGCAGCAGCGCGACCCCGCAGGTCCGGACAGCCGCGTCGGTCGCCCGTCCCGGCGAGCAGATCACGGCGAGTTCGGCGGCCAGGCGCACCGGTACCCGGCCGGCCTTGGCCGACCCTCGGCCGGGCGCGCGCGGCGCCGGCGCGGCCCCTGCTCCGCGTCTCGGGCCGCCGGATTCCGGTGTCGGCCCGGCCGGCCGGGACCGGCTCAGGTAGGCCGCCGCGGCGGCGAGCGCCGGATGCTCATCGGTCAGGCCGGCCCGTTCGAGCACAGTAGCGGCCAGCACGGTCGCGGACCGGCCGGACTCGGGACCGGCCAGCCGGCCGGGACCGGTCCGAACGGGGCGGCACGCGCCGGTCTCGGGCAGCCACCCGGCCTCGGGCGGCCACCCCGCCGCCCGCAGCCAGCCGAGCGCCACTGCCACCGAGTAGGAATCGGCCGGTTCGCCCGCCAATCTCAGGACAGCGCAGCAAAAGGCGGTAGCCG
>JAJYTW010000300.1 GCA_021792855.1 Actinomycetes bacterium | reverse complement strand
CCCGCCCGCGGCAGCCGGTTCCAGCCGTGCTTCCAGCCAGGCGGCGAAGCTGTTCCGGTCGCCGGCGTCCCTGAACTGAGCCACGAGCACCCGGTCGCCGCCGACACTGCCGCGGAATCTCGGCGCGGGACGGCCGACGTTCGCCGGGTTCAGGTGCCAGGAGGAGTAGCTCCGGGATGAGGTGACCGCCTCCAGTCGCCGCAGGCACTCGGCTACCGGGAGCGGGCAGTCCAGCACCACCGGCTTCCGCCGGAGCCTCGCCAGCCGGGCCCCGGCGCGACCGCCTCGCCTCATCGCGCCCGCCTTCCGTCGTCAGCCCCGAAAATTCAGAATGACACGATTCGGGCCCGTATTTCAGTCGCCCGGGGGGACCAGGCGGTAGCCGACAGCTGGGTCGCTCTGCAGGAACCGGCCGGTCTCGTCCCGCAGCTTGCGCCTGATCCGGTAGGCGTAGACCTTGAGGTACTGGACTTCCTTCCCGTACCCGGGCCCCCAGACGTTCTCCAGGATCATCCGCCGGGTGCAGACCTTCCCGGCGTTCTGCGCCAGAAAGGCGAGAAATTCGAACTCCTTCGGCGCCAGATCGAGTGGCTCACCGTCGTAGGTCGCCTGGTAACGAGCGACATCCAGGGTCAATGGGCCGACGGTAAGCTCGGCCGACCCGTCCGCGCCGCGGCCGGACGCGATGCTGTGCCGAAGGGCCACGTTGAGCCGCGCGTTCAGTTCGCGCATGCCAAAAGGCTTGGTGATGTAGTCATCGGCACCCCCGTCCAGGGCGTCGACTTTCCGGTCCTCGGTGCCATCGGCCGACAGCACGACAACCGGCACGCTGCTCCAGGACCTGATCCGGCGGCAGACCTCAAGTCCGTCAAGATCGGGCAGGCCGAGGTCGAGGACGACCACGTCCGGCGTCCGGATCGCCGCCTCGGCCAGCCCGGACGCTCCCGTTCCCGCGCTCCATACCTCGTGGCCGAGCGCGGTGAGTCCGACCGCGCACACGTTACGCAGGTCGGGGTCGTCATCGATGATCAGCACCCGCGGCATCACGTGCCTCCTCTCCCATGGCTCGGCGGTCCTCCGGGAGCGCGGCGGCGGCCGGCAGCGTGCAGCAGAACCGGGCCCCGCCGCCTGGTCCGGCCTCGACCCAGATCCGCTCGCCGTGCGCCTCCACAAACGTCTTGGCGATGGCCAGGCCAAGACCGGCCCCGGCGTCCCCGGCACGCCGGGCGAACAGCCCGAAGATCTCGTCCCGCTGGCCGGGGGGCACCCCCGGGCCTGAGTCGGCGACGGCAAGCTCGACCCGCCCGGCAGGCAGCGTCCTGGCGCCAATCTCGATCTCCGCGCCCGGCGGGCTGTGCCGCACCGCGTTCTCCAGCAGATTGGCCAGGACCCGCGAGATCAGCAACTCGTCCACGTCTACCGGCGGCAGGTCCCGGGGCAGATCCAGCCGGACCCGATGCCCGCCGAGCGTCGGCCCCAGTCCATCCAGCACACCGCTGACCAGCGCCGTCACCGAGGTGACGCCGGACCTGGGCCGGAGCACGCCGGCCTGGATCCGGCTCATGTCCAGCAGGTTGCGCACCAGGTCGGACAGCCGGTCCACCTGGCCGTCGATCAGCACCGCCAGGTTCCGGCTGGCGTCCGGCCCGAGCGGGATGTCCGGGTCGGCCAGCGTGGACGACGACGCCTTGATCGTGGCGAGCGGAGACCGCACGTCATGCGCCACCGCCGCGACCAGGATCCGGGCCAGCCGGGCGACCTCCTGGGTCAGCCTGGTCTCCAGCGCCTGCTCCCGCAGTTGCGCCCGTTCGACCGCCAGCGCGATCTGGTTGCCGAACAGCAGCAGCGGCTCACGCTCGTGCGCCACCGCCGCGTCCGCCGAGAGGGCTAGCAGGCCGACCGGACGGCCGGCCGCGGTCAGCGCGAGGACCAGCAGGTCGCCGCGCACCTCCGGGGTGCGGGTGCCGCGGCCGACTCCGGAACCGGCATCGATCGCCGCGCCCGCCGTGCCCGACGCGCCTGCGGCACCCGCCGGACCCGCCAGGAGCCGGTCAACCTGGCCGGCCGTAAGCGGTTCGCCCGCCGACGCGGCGACTTCCAGCCGATCGGCGCTCAGCAGGCAGATGACCGCCTGCCGCGCACCGACGACCTCGGTCAGTTCCGCGACCACCAGATGCAGCAGATCGTCCAGCGGCCGGTCCGCGACCAGCAGGTCGGAAATCTCGAAGAGCCGCCGCAGTTCCCGGCTGAGCCGCCGTTCCCTGGCACGTGCCACGTTCAGCCCGGAGACCACGCGCGCTACCGGCAGCATCACGACCACGTAGACGCCGAGCGCGGCCCAGTTCTGCGGCGCGCCGACGACCAGGGTCTGATACGGCGGGATGAAGAAGAAGTCGTAGACCAGGAAGCCCGCGGCGACGCTGACCACACCGGCCACGAATCCACCCGTGACGACGCCGATGACCACCGGGACCACCAGCACGAGCGCGGCGGTGGCGATGGACAGGTGGGCCCGGACCGGCAGCATCGCGACCGTCAGCGCGGCCATCGCCGCCAGGGCGGTAACCGTTCCGGCCACGGCGCGCCAGGACGCCGCGCCACGGTCGGACCGTGATCGTGGCATCCGCGGCCAGGTCCCGTTCACGCCCACCTCCGCTGTCCTCAGCGTAGGCGAGCCCGGCCCGGATGGCGCCGACCGGCCGGACCTACCGGCAGGCGGGCTCGCTGCGGGCGTGCAACCGGTATCGCGCGTTCCAGACGACCAGCGCGCCATTCCGTCGCGCCACCGTCCCCTCGATGTCGCACCACCGGCCGGGTCGCAGATCCGGCATCTCGGCGCGACCGAGGAACAGCAGATCGATCTGGCCGGTGCCGTCGTCCAGCACGCAGCGCCAACTCGGACTGCCTGCCACCAGCACCGTCTCCGCGTCGCGAATGACCCCGACCACGCTGAGTCGCCGCTGTGGCCTGGCCCCGGCGATGCTGGTGACCGGAGCGGGCCAGCGCCGCCTCCGGCCGCGCTGGCCGCCCGCGGCCTGCCCGGGGGGGATCGGGCCGGAGGGAACCGGACCGGCGGATCCCCGCCCGCCGGAGCCCGCTAGCGCCCGGCCCTGGATCAGAACGTCGGTCATGCTTCGAGCATCACCCGGAAGGCGGTAACCGTGTGGTGAACGCCGATCGTCTCGCGGTGGAGGATCGGTGAACGAGGCCCGTGAACCCCAGCCTTCCGTGGTGTCGATGGCACATCTTGGTCACTGGAGCGTCGGTCATGTGCCTGTGACACCACCGCGTGCCGGCGCACAGGCTTCCGCCCGGCCGCACCGCAAGCCCCGGGGCACCGCCGGGCCGCCGCCTAGCCGCTAACGCCGCCATCCCACCGGTACGGTGCCGGTCAGGCCGTGTCGTCGCGGATGAAGTGGAAGGCCGCCCAGATGTAGGTGTATCGCTCACCGTGGTACGCCTTCACCGCGCCGATGATCCCGCCTACCGCGCGGGCAACGCCGAATCCGATGGCCGCCAGAACAATCAGAACGGCGAGGATAAACCCCGAGCCGACGAACGCGATAGCGGCGGCAAGGATGGCTCCCAGGCCGACCACAAGTCCGGTGAGACAGGAATTGAGAGACTGGGTCGCGTGGTGCCGCACCAGAAAGTCACCGGGGTTACTCGAGCGAATCACCAGCGGCACGACAAAGGAGAACAGCGATAGCGGCGCGAATACGACGAGGCCGGCCAGCCAGACCAGGAGTGCCCCGAGGTGCGCCCACATCGCGGTATTTGCAGACGTCGCCGGCGTGGGCGGCACTGGAGCCTGCCACGGCGGCGGCGGTCCCGGATACGGCGGCGGATACTGATACTGCTGCCACGGCGGCGGCGGTCCCGGATACGGCGGCGGATACTGATACTGCTGCCACGGCGGCGGCTGAGCCCCGGGCGGCGGATCATCTGGGCCGGGCGGCTGCCGCGGCGGATCCTGGCTGGTCATGCTGCTGTTCCTTTGGCATCGAACTGGCACGTCGTTCTCGCAGCATGTCTGCGCGCGACTCTCGGATCCGCGCTGACTCAGGTCAGGAGTGCAGGCCGCGGCCCCCGGCGGTTGGTCGCAGTCAGCGATAGATTTCACGCCTCCCAACGGGCGTGCTGCGAGCATCGCCCGTGGCCGCCTCTGGGAGGCAGACCCGTCTGCGCCTGTTACCAGCGTGGCAAGGGCGACCAGATCCTGTCAACACACGCTGTTGTCAGCCAACGACTCCCGCCCGCTAGTCGCCCAGGTGGGCGGTGTCGTTGAAGGAGCGCACCATCCAGTGCTCGCCCATCACGTACAGCCGGGACACCGAGGCGTTGTCGGCTCCGAGGAACGCGAACGGCCGGGAACCGCT
>JAJYTW010000043.1 GCA_021792855.1 Actinomycetes bacterium | reverse complement strand
CTGCCCGCTTGTCAGCCGTCGGCTTGCGGGACCGGCACCTGGGGGGTTCATCGGTCGCATCGCCGTCTTCAGCCGGAAAGACGGTGCTGCGGGCACTTCGGTTGGGCGAGATGGGCATCTGGCTCTGGCGAGGACCGCGGCCGGGTCGGACCGGACCAGAGCGGAACGGACAACGCGAAGAGTTGGTGGCGGATGTGGCGCCCTTCTCTTCGCGTTCGCCTGGCCGGAGCGGGCCGCGGCCCTAGGCGAGGCCGCGCAGGACCAGATACCCGTCGACCCGGCAGATGTGGTCCGATTCCGGTTCAGCGGGCAGGGCGTGGCCAAGCTGACCGGCCCGGACCTCGCCGATCCACTGGTCGTGCTGGTATTCATGGTTGATCAGGGCGATCAGCAGGTGCGTCGCGACTATCGCGAGCTGATCAGGGGCGCCGACATTCCCCGCGGCGATGTCACCCATCCGGGCATGCACCCGCTCGGCGACCTTCGCCCGGAACGCGGCGAGCCGGTGCACCGTGGGCAGCGCGCCGCGGAACCGCTCGGGGGTCGCGGAGTCCATCAGGGCGTCCAGTTCCGGGTCCGGGCTGGGCTCGGCCGCGGTCAGATTGCGGACCATGAAGTGCGCCACGTGCGCCTGGTGCCCGAGATGCCAGCCGATGGCGCTGGAGTCCTCGTGCGGCCGCCAGGTCACCTCGTCCGGGCTGAGGTCCCGCCACAGCTCGTCGGTGTAGCCGCGGGCCCGGTCGTACTCGCGCAGCAGTTCCGCGATCTCGTGCATGTTTCCGCCCTTCCCTGGCCGCCCGCCGGATGCGGCGGCGACCGCACGGTCACGGTATCCCGGCGCTGACCCGCCTCGGCGCCGCGCTCACCCGCTTCGGCGCCGCGCGACCCCGATGCCAGACTGCCTGAGCCCGACTTCGCGCCGCTCGACCCCGATGCCAGACTGCCTGAGCCCGACTTCGCGCCGCTCCGGCCCACTTACCACGCGTTAGGCCCATGATCACGCCCGAAATGCCTGGTCTGGGCAGCCACTAGGGGTGGTAAGTGACTCGGCGCGCTCCTTGGGCCGGGAGCGGCGGACCGGCGGCGCTCCCGCGACGACGCCGTTGCCGGTCAGCCTGGTGGCACCCCGCTACCAGGCCCGGAAAACACGATGACCCCGAACCTGACGCAGGTTCGGGGTCATTCCGATGTCCCGGAACATCACATGGCTCCCGCGATAGGACTCGAACCTATAACCTGCCGGTTAACAGCCGGACGCTCTGCCGATTGAGCTACGCGGGATCGCACAGCGCTCGGCCGCCGGGTACGCCACCACGGTGACGGCGCCCGGTGCTTCGCACCGCGGGACAAGGGTAGCGTACCCGGTCGGGTTCGCGCGCGGATCCCGCCCCCGCCGGGTATCCGGTCACCGCTCCTGCCGGGTATCCGGTGCCGGCGCGGGCGGCCGAACCCCGACGGACCCGCTCACCCCCCCGGGACCGCGGCGTGCGCATTGCGCATAACTATTCCTTCTCCGGGCATGACAGTCGGGTCAGCGCCGCACCCGGAACGCGACCCGGTTGGGCGTGCTGACGGCAGCTACCGATCGCGGGAGAGGCAGAGTCCATGCGGTTCTACCGAGTAACGTTCTTCGCCGGTCTCGCGCTGGGCTACGTGCTCGGCGCACAGGCCGGCCGCGAGCGCTACGAGCAGATGAAGCGTCTAGCCCGCAGGGCGGCCGAGAGCCCGTCGGTCCAGCAGGCGGCCGGAGCGCTCCAGGCCCAGGCCACGGCCACGGCCCGGTCAGCACGGGACGCTGCCACCGGCCGGGTCCGGCAGGGCGTCGCCAAGGTCAGCAGGCACCACGGCCCTGAGCATCCGGTGACCGCCGCGGCGGCCTCCGGCAACGGCGCCCACGGGCACCACAACGGCAGCGGGCCGCACACGCACCACGACGGGAATGGCGGACAGCGCCCTTTTCTGCCGGTGAACGGTAGCTTCGCCAACCACAACCTGATCTAGCGCGGCGCACCGGCCCGGTCCCGGACCTGGCGACCCCGCGCGGGGCGGGCCGCCCGGTATCGCGCCGCCCGGACCCGCGCCACCCCGGACCCGCGCCACCCGGACCCGCGCCACCCCGGAATCGCGCCACCCCGGATTCGCGCCACCCACGGAATCGCTAGGACAGGTACTCGCGCAGCATCTGGGACCGGCCGGGATGCCGGAGCTTGATCAGCGTCTTGGACTCGATCTGGCGGATCCGCTCCCTGGTGACCCCGAAGTCCCTGCCGACCTCCTCCAGCGTCCGCGGATGACCGTCGAGCAGGCCAAACCGAAGCTGGATGATCCGCTGCTCGCGCGGGGAGAGCGTGTCGAGCACCTGGTCAAGCTGATCCTGGAGCATCGTGAAGGCCGCGGCCTCGATCGGGATCACGGCGTCCGCGTCCTCGATGAAGTCCCCCAGATCGGAGTCCTCCTCCCCGATCGGCGCCTGGAGCGAGACCGGCTCCTGGGCGACCCGGAGGATCTCGGCGACCCGGTCCGGCGCCATGTCCATCTCCGCCGCCACCTCGGCGGCGGTGGGCTCACGACCGAGGTCCTGGTGCAGTTGCCGCTGCACCCGGGCAAGCTTGTTGATGGTCTCGACCATGTGCACCGGGATCCGGATGGTCCGGGCCTGGTCGGCGATGGCGCGGGTGATCGCCTGGCGGATCCACCAGGTCGCGTAGGTGGAGAACTTGTAGCCCTTGGCGTAGTCGAACTTCTCCACCGCGCGGATCAGGCCCAGGTTCCCCTCCTGGATCAGGTCAAGGAACACCATGCCGCGGCCGATGTAGCGCTTGGCGATGGAGACCACCAGCCGCAGGTTCGCCTCGATCAGTCGCTGCCGGGCGCGCTGCCCCTCCTCCGCGATCGCCGCGAGCTCGGCCTCGCTGGCCGACGCGCAGGCGGCCGGGATCTGGCCGGTGTGCAGCACCTCCCTGGCGAACAGGCCCGCCTCGATCGCCTTGGCGAGGTCGACCTCGTCCTGCGCGGTCAGCAGCGGCACCTTGCCGATCTCCCGCAGGTAGATCCGCACCAGGTCCGAACTGCCCGATTTCCGGCTCTGCCCGGCGGCGTCGGCGCGGCGGGGATCGTCCTCATCCTCGGCCTGGGCGTCGACAATCTCGACGCCATCATCGGAAAGCAGCCGGACAATGTCCTCCATCGCCTCGGGTGCCAGGTCACACCGTTCGAAGGCGACGTTCAGATCGGCCAGCTGGACCGTTCCGTCTTCTCGTGCCCTCGCCACAAGCTCGGTGACCGGGTCGGCGGCGGGGGCAAGCACTGGTGGAGTCATGCACACAAGTGTGCGGCAGTGGCGGCCGGCTGAGCGGATCGAAAATTGTCACCTCAGGGTAGGTTTCGCACCAGGCCTGACCTGGTAGGAATCCCTTTCACGGCCCAACGGAGGCGAGCCCGCACTCGACCGGCAACCACCGCGTGCCATTCAGCCCGTCATTCCGGCCGACCATCCCGGTCAGCCGCCGCCCATCTCGCCCAGCATCTTGCGGCGCTGTTCCAGCGCCACCAGGTCGCCAAACAGCCGGTTGTACTCGGCCGCTTCGGTCACCGGATTCATCCGCTGGAGCCGCCCCTTGAGCACGCCGATCTGGCGTGCGACCGCAAGCTCGTCGATCCGGTTCAGCACGTCGTCGGCATACCTGGCGTCCGGCTCCGCGTCGGCGCCAGGGGCCTCCAGCGGTTCGACCGCGAGCCGGGTCAGGAACGACCGGGCCGCGTCGCTCGGCGCGGCGCCGAGCAGCCGTTCGACCCACTCCCTGACCGGCCCGGCCTGGCCCACGCCACCGCACTCGGCGATCAGGTCGCGCACGGCACGGTGCGAGGGCGCGGTGAACGCCTCGCCGTCCAGGCCGTCGAACGCCGGGCCGAGCAGTCCCGGCCGCTGGATGGCCAGCTTGAGCACCTGGCGCTCCAGGTTGATCACCGGATCCCGCGGGTCGTACCCGGATCCCGCACCCGGCCCGCGGGCACCGCCCGCGCGACCGTCCGTCCGGCCATCCGGCCGCCCCTCCTGGCCGGACCGCGGATCCTGGCCGGCCGGGCCGCCGCGGCCGGAACGCTCGCCACCCGGGCGCCCAACCGACCCGGCGGCGCCCCCCGCCCACGGCCTGCCGTCGGGACCGGGACGCTCGGGCCGGCCGGCGCCGCCCGGTGTCCGCGGACCGGGTCCCGTCCCGGCCCGGCCAGCCGGCCCCGGCCCGCCACCGGACCGGGTCCGCCCGGTGCCGCCCGGGATGTGCTCGGCGATCCGGCCGAGGACCAGATCCTCATCCATCAGGCCCAGCCAGTGGTCGACCTTGCCGGCGTAGACCTTGCGGAGCGCGACGTCCTTGATCCCGGCGACGATCCGGGCGGCCGCGTCCAGGGCCGCGATCCGGCCCTCGGCGGTCTCCAGATCGAAGTCGTTCATCGCGGCGCGGACGGCGAACTCATACAGCGGCACCCGGCCGGCGACCAGGTCCCTGATCGCCGCGTCGCCCTCCTTCTGGCGCAGGTCGCACGGGTCCAGGCCGTCGGCCTGCACCGCCACGTAGGTCTGGGTGACGAACCGTTCCTCCATGCCGAACGCCCGCAGCGCCGCCTTCCGGCCCGCCGCGTCGCCGTCGAAAGTGAAGATCACCTCGCCGTGCAGGCGGCTGTCGTCCATCAGCAGCCGCCGCAGGATGGCGATGTGCCCGTCGCCGAACGAGGTGCCGCTGGTGGCGACCGCGGTGGTCACGCCGGCCAGGTGGCAGGCCATCACGTCGGTGTAGCCCTCGACGATCACCGCCTGCCTGCGCGCCGCGATGTCCCGCTTGGCCAGGTCGGCCCCGTACAGCACGGAGCTCTTCTTGAAGATCGGCGTCTCGGGGGTGTTCAGGTACTTCGGGCCGTTGTCCTGCTCGGACAGCTTCCGCGCGCCGAACGCGATCACGTCCCCGGACAGGTCCCTGATCGGCCAGATCAGCCGGCCGCGGAACTTGTCGATCAGGCCGTGCCTGCCCTGCCCGGCCAGCCCCCCGGCTAGCAGTTCGGCCTCGGTGAAGCCGCGCGCGCGCAGGTGCCTGGTGGTCTTCTCCCAGTCATCGGGCGCGTATCCGATGCCGAAGTGCTCGGCGTCGGCCATCGAGAACCCCCGCCCGGCCAGGAACTCCCGGCCCGGCGCGCCGCCTGGGGCGGTCAGTTGCTCGGCGTAGAACTGCGCGGCGGCCCGGTGCGCCTCGATCAGCCGGCGCCGCCTGGACTGCTCCTGCCCGGGCACGTGGCCGCCCTGCTCGTACCTCAGCTCGATGCCGGCCCGGGCGGCCAGTCGCTCCACCGCCTCGGTGAATCCGAGGTTGTCGATCTTGCGGACGAAGGCGATCACGTCCCCGCCCTCGGCGCAGGAGAAGCAGTACCACAGCCCGCGGGCCGGGGTCACGTTGAACGAGGGCGTCTTCTCCTCATGGAACGGGCACAGCCCCTTCAGCGATCCGCCGCCGGCGTTGCGTAGCTGGAGGTACTCCCCCACCACCTCGGCGATCGGTGACCGCGTGCGGACGAGGGCGATGTCCTCATCGCGGATCCGGCCTGGCACCTGCGCCTCCGATCCTGCCCGGCACCGACGTGCCGCTGCCCCGCCATGCTGCCCGGGCGCCGGGCGCGAGCCCTCCCCAGCACCATGTCGGCCAGCCAGCGCCGCGCATCCCGGACGCCGCGAGTCTAGCCGTCCGGCCGGGCCGCTGAGCGCTGGTAATGTCCGGAACGTGGCCAGCATTCTCGTCCTCTGGGACGTCGATTACACCCTGGTAGACGCCAACGGCGCTGGCCGGCGGCTGTATCAGCTAGCGTTCGCCGACCTGTACGGCACCGAACTGCCCGCCGCCGCCGAGCAGGCGAACATGGCCGGCCGCACCGACCGGGCGATCGCGATTGACGTGCTGGCGCTGGCCGGGATTCCCGACCCGCGCGCCGAGGTGAGCCGGTTCGAGGCCGCGCTGACCCGCCTGGCGCCCGAGGTCGCGCATCTGGTCGCCGATCACGGCACCGCCCTGCCGGGAGCGCGGGAAGCGCTCGCGGCGCTCGCTGCGACCACGGGCCCCATGACCGCGGGCCCCATGACCACGGGCCCCATGATCACGGGCCCTGCGGCGACCACGGACCCGGCTGCGGCCGGCGGCCTGGCCGCCCGGCAGTCCGTGCTGACCGGGAACATCCGGGCGCTGGCCGAGGCCAAGCTCGCCCCGCTGGGTCTGACCGGCTACCTGGACCTGGAGATCGGCGCGTACGGCAACGAGCACGAGATCCGGTCCGAACTTGTGCATCTGGCCCGGGCCCGCGCCGCGGCCGCGGATGGCACCGACTTCGGCGGCCGGTCGACCGTGCTGATCGGCGACACCCCGCTGGACGTGGCTGCCGCGCTCGCCACCGGGGCACGGGCGATCGGGGTGGCCACCGGCATGTTCACCGCCGGCCAGCTTGCCGAGGCTGGTGCCGACGTCGTGCTGCCCGACCTGACCGACACCGAGCGGCTGCTCGCGGCGCTCGCCGGAGACTGAGCCGCCTGCCCGCGACTGCCCGTACGCGACTGCCCGTACGCGCTGAGCCCGGGCGCGCGTACGCACCCGGGCTCAGTGTCCGACGCGGTTACCAGCCGCGGCCGGCGTACCGCTGCTCGGGGGCGAGGTCGTCCAGGTTGATGCCGACCATCGCCTCGCCAAGGCCACGGGAGACCTTGGCGAGCACGTCCGGGTCGTCGTAGAAGGTGGTCGCCTTCACGATCGCGGCGGCCCGCTTCGCCGGGTCGCCGGACTTGAAGATGCCGGAGCCGACGAACACGCCGTCGGCGCCAAGCTGCATCATCATCGCGGCGTCCGCGGGGGTGGCCAGGCCGCCGGCGGTGAACAGCACCACGGGAAGCTTCCCGGCCGCGGCCACCTCGGCGACGATCTCGTACGGCGCCTGCAGTTCCTTCGCCGCGGTGTACAACTCCTCCGGCGGCAACGACGCCAGCCGGGCGATCTCGGCCCGGATGTTGCGCATGTGCCTGGTGGCCTCGACGACGTTGCCGGTGCCTGCCTCGCCCTTGGAGCGGATCATCGCCGCGCCCTCGGCGATCCGGCGCAGGGCCTCGCCCAGATTCGTGGCGCCGCACACGAACGGCACGGTGAACTTCCACTTGTCGACGTGGTGCGCCTCATCGGCCGGGGTGAGCACCTCGGACTCGTCGATGTAGTCGACGCCGATCGACTGCAGTACCTGCGCCTCGACGAAGTGGCCGATCCGGCACTTGGCCATGACCGGGATCGACACCGCGGAGATGATCGAGTCGATCATGTCCGGGTCGCTCATCCTGGCCACGCCGCCCTGCGCCCGGATGTCGGCAGGGACGCGCTCCAGGGCCATCACCGCGACCGCGCCGGCGTCCTCGGCGATCTTGGCCTGCTCCGGCGTCACCACGTCCATGATCACGCCGCCCTTGAGCATGTCGGCCATGCCCCGCTTGACCCGCTGAGTTCCGGTCGCGGCGACGCTGCCGTCAGCGCCGGCGGCCGGTCCGGCGTCGACCGGGCGCCCGTCCTGCGCGGCGCGTCCGACGTCGGAGCTTTCGGTGGAACCATGGACTGACACGGGAATTCCTCACTTCGTAAGCCGTGCTGACAACTCCATCGTAGGCGCTGGTGAGAGCGTGCTGGCTGGCAGCCGGTCAGCTGGCCAAATGGGGCATATCGGTCCCCTGGCCGTCCTGGTCGGCCGGCCCGAGCGAGTCGTCGATCTCGAAGAACTCCGGCAGCGGGGCGCCGCCGGCCAGCCGCAGGATCCTGGCCAGCCAGCGCCGCCGGGCGATCAGGGTGACACCGACCGCGTCGTTGTAGAACTTGCGGGCCAGGAACACCTGCTGCGCGGCCGCCTCAAGCTCGGCGAGCAGTTCCGTGGCGTGCCCGGCCTCGCCGAGCGAGCCCCGGAAGTCCGGCTGGCTGAACACCGCCCGCAGCGTGCGGGTCAGGTCGCTCTCGGCGAGTTCCCTGCCGTCCTGCGCGGAGCGCGCGGTGTGCGCCTGGTCGGCGAGCAGCAGGCTGGTCGCCGGGTCGAGCAGGCCGGAGGACGCCAGTTCGAGCGCCACCGAACTGCGCCGCACCAGCGCCGCGTCGAGCGAGGCCCGGGCCGTCTCGACCCGGGTGTGCAGCCGGTCCAGCCGGCCCGCCCGCCAGGACACGTACACGCCGGTCACCGCCAGCACGGCGATGATGATGAGGCTGACCGTCGGTGTCACGGTGCCGCCGGCGCCCGCTCGTCGGCGCCGACCGGCAGCACCGCCTCGTAGACCTGCACCACGTCCCGGGCGATCTTGGGCCAGTCGTAGTCCCGGACGGCGGCCGACGCGGCCGCGGACAGCGTCGCCCGGCGCCGCGGGTCGTCGAGCAGCCGGCCGATCGCTGCCGCGAGATCCTCGGCGTCGCCGTTGGCGAACAACTCCCCCGCCGCCCCGCGCCGCAGCACCCGGCGGAACGCGTCCAGGTCGCTGGCCACGATCGGGGCGCCGGCCGCCATCGCCTCGGCCAGCACGATGCCAAAGCTCTCGCCGCCGGTGTTGGGCGCGCAGAACACGTCCACCGAGTGGTAAACCTGGACCTTCACCGCCTCGCTGACCTGGCCGAGCAGCACGACCCGGTCGCGTAGCTCCGCCGGGACCCTGGCCAGCACGTCGTCGCCGTCACCCGGCCCGGCGATCAGCAGCCGCAGGCCGGGACGCTGGCCGCCGATGATCTCGAACGCCCGCAGCAGCACCGGCAGGCCCTTGCGCGGCTCGTCCATCCGGCCGAGGAAGCCGATCGCGCCGCCCTCGCCCGGCCAGCCGGCCAGCGGCTCGGCCTTCTCGTACCGGCTGACAGTCACCCCGTTCGGGATCAGCACCGCGTCGCCGCCGAGGTGCTCGACCAGCGTGGTGCGGGCCGCCTCGGACACCGCGATCCTGCCGTTGATCTTCTCCAGCGCGGACCGGAGCACCGGCTCGAACGCGTGCAGGGCCCGGGACCTGGCGGTCGCGCCGTGCACGGTGGCCACGATCGGGCCGTCGGCGACCCAGCAGGCCAGCAGCGACAGGCTCGGCGCGGTGGGCTCGTGCACGTGCAGCACGTCGAAGTCGCCGTCCTTGATCCACCGGCGCACCCGGCCGGCCGACAGCGGGCCGAACGCCAGCCGGGCGACCGATCCGTTGTACGGCACGGCGACCGCCCGTCCGGCGGGCACGACGTAGCCGGGCAGCACCGCGTCGTCGTCCGCCGGGGAGATCACCGAGACGTGGTGGCCCAGGTCGATCAGGGCCTCGGCCAGGTCCCTGATGTGCTCCTGGACGCCGCCCGGGACGTCCCACGAATACGGGCAGACCAGTCCGACCCTCATGGCCCCGCCGCCGAATCGCCGGCCGGCGGGCCGCCATTTCCGGACCGGCCGTTCCGCTCCCTGGCCCTGGCCAGGCGCTCGGGGTCGAGGTCGGACAGGAAGACCGGCTGGAGCATGTGCCAGTCCGACGGATGCTCCCTGATTCCCCGCTCGAAGGCAGCCGCGACCCGCTGCGTCATCGCCACGGTCTTGCTCGACCGGTCTCCGTCAGCGGGCACGGGAATCTCCTCGTGAATATGTATTCCCCAGCGGTCGCCGACGTACCACAGGGTGACCGGCATCAGCGCGGCGCCGGTCTGGATCGCCAGCGCCGCCGGACCCGCCATCATCAGTGCCTGTTCCCCGAAGAAGTCCACCTCAATGCCGCGACCGGTGACATCGCGGTCGCACGGCAGTGCCACCAGCTTGCCGGCCCGCAGCCGCCGGGCCAGCACGCCGAACGGGCTGTCCCCGCCGGTGGCCGGCAACACCTCCATGCCGAGGCTCTCCCGGAACCCGACGAACCGCTCGTACAGGTCCTCGGGCTCAAGCCGCTCCATCACCGTGCTGAACGATCCGGCGCCCTTGACCACCACCCACGCCCCGGCCTGATCCCAGTTTCCCATGTGCGGCAGCGCAGCCACGACCCCACGACCGGCGGCCAGGTGCGCGAACAGCGTGTCGATCTCGCCCTCGACGTCGGTCCGGTCGATCATGTCGTCGCGGTCCATCACCGGGAGCCGGAAGACCTCCAGCCAGTACCTGGCGTACGAGCGCATCGCCGCGCGGGACACGGCGCGAAGCTGCGCTCCGGGCGCGTCCGGGCCGAGCACCCGGCGCAGGTTGCCCTCGAGCACCCGGACCCGCGGGCCCTGCCGCCGCCAGGCCAGGTCCGCGCCACGCTGGAAGGCGGCGGCCGACCAGGCTTCCGGCACCCGGCACAGCACCGACCACCCGAGCCCGTAGCCCGCCGCGGTCAGCCGTGACTTCAGTCCTGGCACTGCCACCTCCGTGCTTCGGCGCGCGGGTCCGCTAGCCCGCGGCGCCGCCCGAGCCGGCCGAGCGACGCGCCGCGTAGATCCGCTGGCCGAAGGTAATCGCGCTGAGCACGGCAAGGATCCACAGCCCAGCGGAAAGGACATACGGTACGCCCAGGCCGGACAGGCCGATTGCGGTAAGCCCGATAATCAGCCGCTCCGTCCGCTCGGCGATGCCGACGTCGCAGCGCAGTCCCAGGCCCTCGGCCCGGGCCTTGGCGTACGACACCAGTCCGCCGACCACCAGGCAGAACAATGCCACACCGGCGAGCAGCCGGTCGTGGCCACCGGTAGCCAGCCAGATCGCGATGCCGCCGAACACCGCCGCGTCGGCGATCCGGTCCATGGTCGAGTCCAGGAACGCGCCGAACGGCCCGCTGCTGCCGGTCACCCTGGCCAGGGCGCCGTCCAGCATGTCGGAGAAGACGAAGACGGTGCAGACGGCGGCCCCGGCGAACAGGTGCCCGGTGGGGAACAGCCCGAGGGCGGCGCCGGAAACGCCAACGGTCCCGATGACCGTGATCATGTTCGGGGTCAGCGGGGTTCGCGCGAGGGCCCTCCCGACCGGCGTGAGCAGGCGGGCGAGACCGGGTCTCAGCACCTTCAGCATGTCCGTTTGATCTTACTGGCGCGGGTATCGATCCGTTTCACGAGCGCGCCGGTCCCGGCCGGCCGGTCAGCACCGGGCGGATCACGCTGAGCCACGCCGAATGACCTTGGGGACTTGTGGAGCCCGAGTCGGTGGGTAAAGGCTGACAGGAGCAGCCACGCGAACACAAGGAGGCGGTGGTATGGCGGAGAAGGCAACTTCGGGCGCCGCCGGCAGAGTACCCTCGGCCGGCCAGCCGGAAAGCGTGCGGAACGTCGTGCTGGTCGGCCATTCCGGAGCAGGGAAGACGACCCTGGTTGAGGCGCTGCTCACCGCAACCGGCACCATTCCCCGGGCCGGCCGGGTCGAGGACGGCAGCACGGTCAGCGACTTCGACGAGGTCGAGATCAGGCAGCAGCGCTCGGTCAACCTGACGGTCGCCCCGCTGATGCACGGCGACACCAAGGTCAACCTGCTGGACACGCCCGGCTACGCGGACTTCATCGGCGACCTGCGGGCCGGCCTGCGCGCCGCGGACGCGGCGCTGTTCACGGTCTCCGCCGCCGACGGGGTCGACGGGCTGACCGCGATGCTGTGGGACGAGTGCGCCGGCGCGGGCACCCCCCGGGCGGTGGTGATCACCAAGCTTGACCACCACCGCGGCGACTTCGACGAGGCGCTGGCGACCTGCCGCGCCTCGTTCGGCGACTCGGTGGCGCCGCTGTACCTGCCGGTCGGCGACGGTCAGGGAACCGTCAGCGGTCTGATCGGCCTGCTGTCTGAGCGCTACTTCGACTACTCCGGCGGCACTCGCGCCGAGCGCGACCCCGATCCGGCGCAGGCCGACCGGATGTCCACCTTCCGGGACTCCCTGATCGAGGCGGTGATCCAGGAGAGCGAAGACGAGACCCTGATGGACCGGTACCTGTCCGGCGAGCAGATCGACCAGAAGGTGCTGATCGAGGACCTGGAGAAGGCGGTCGCCCGGGGCAGCTTCTACCCGGTGATCCCGGTGGCCGCACTGCACGGCGTCGGCCTCGCCGAACTGCTCGAGGTCATGACGCAGGCGTTCCCGTCCCCGGCCGAGCACCCGATGCCGGATGTCACCACCGTCGACGGCAAGCCGGCCGGGAATCTGAGCTGCGATCCGGACGGGCCGCTGCTCGCCGAGGTGGTCAAGACCACGTCTGACCCGTACGTGGGCCGGATCAGCCTGGTCCGGGTGTTCTCCGGCACGCTGCGCCCGGACGCCACCGTGCACGTCTCCGGCCACGGCCGGATCGCGGCCGGCCACGCCGACCACGACGAGGACGAGCGGATCGGCGCGCTGACCTCGCCGCTCGGCAAGAACCAGCGCCCGATACCGGCCTGCGTCGCCGGCGACATCTGCGCGGTGGCCAAGCTCACCGGGGCCGAGACCGGAGACACGCTCTCGGACAAGGAGCGGCCGCTGCTGATGGAGCCGTGGGCGATGCCCGAGCCGCTGCTGCCGGTGGCGATCTCGGCCAAGTCCAAGGCCGATGAGGACAAGCTGTCCCAGGCGCTGGCCAGGCTGGTCGCCGAGGATTCCACGCTCCGGCTGGAGAACAACGCCGAGACCCATCAGCTTGTGCTCTGGTGCATGGGCGAGGCGCACTCGGACCTGCTGCTGGACCGGCTCGCGACCCGGTTCGGTGTGGAGGTCGAGACCGTGCCGCTCCGGGTGCCGCTGCGCGAGACGCTGTCCGGCAAGGCCCAGGGCCTCGGCCGGAACGTGAAGCAGACCGGCGGGCACGGCGAGTTCGCGATCTGCCACATCGAGGTCGAGCCGCTGCCATCCGGCGGCGGCTTCGAGTTCGTCGACAAGATCGTCGGCGGGGTCGTGCCGAGGCAGTTCATCCCCTCGGTGGAGAAGGGCCTGCGGTCCCAGATGGAGCAGGGCGTGGTGGCCGGCTATCCGATGGTCGACATCAGGGTCACCCTGTATGACGGCAAGGCGCACTCGGTGGACTCCTCCGACATGGCGTTCCAGAAGGCCGGGCGGGCCGCGCTGCGGGACGCCGCCGACAAGGCTCAGCCGCAGTTGCTCGAGCCGGTGGACGAGGTGTCGGTGCTGATCGGCGACGACTACGTCGGCGCGGTGATGTCCGACCTGTCCTCGCGCCGCGGCCGGGTGCTCGGCACCGAGCCGGTGCCCGGCGGCCGGACCATGGTCAAGGCCGAGATCCCCGAGCTTGAACTGGTCAGGTACGCGATCGACCTGCGCTCGATGTCGCACGGGACGGGCTCGTTCACCCGGTCCTACCTGCGCTACGAGCCGCTGCCGTCGCACCTGGCCGAGAAGGTGATCGCCGAGTCGAAGAACGGCTAGCCGCCCCGGTCCGGCCGGCCCCGGCGGGGCCGGCCGGACCGGGTTCGCGCGGTCAGGACGCCGCGTGCCAGGCGTCCGCGAGCAACTGCCTGGTCTCGGCCAGCAGTTGCGGCAGCACCTTGGTGTGGCCGATCACCGGCATGAAATTGGAATCCCCGCCCCAGCGGGGAACGACGTGCTGATGCAGGTGCGCCGCGATGCCCGCACCGGCGACGCCGCCCATGTTCATCCCGATGTTGAAGCCCTGGGCGCCGGAGGCCGCCCGGAGCGTGCGCATCGCGATCTTGGTGAAACTGGCCAGTTCCGTCGTCTCCGCCTGGTCGATCTCGGTGTAGTCGGCGACATGCCGGTACGGGCAGACCATCAGGTGCCCGCTGTTGTACGGGTACAGGTTCAGCACCGCGTACACGCTGTCCCCGCGGGCCACGATCAGTCCGTCGGCGTCGGCCATCGACGGGATGGAGCAGAACGGGCAGCCCTCGCCGGACTCGGACCCGGCGGGCTTGTCCTCGCCCTTGATGTAGGCCATCCGGTGCGGCATCCACAGCCGCTGAAACCGGTCCGGCACCCCGGCGCCGTACTGGCGCACCGGCTCGGCGGCCCGCTCGCCCGCCGCCTCCGACTGCTCTGCTCCGTTTCCGACCATGACTGCAGCATAGGAGGCCGCCGATCAGGGCCGCCGATCAGACCTGGATGCGCTGCTCCACGGCGGCCACGATCTCGGCAATCGCCTCGTCGATCGGCACGCCGTTGCGCTGCTCGCCGCTGCGGTACCGGAACGACACCGCGCCGGCGTTCATGTCGTCGTCCCCGGCCAGCAGCATGTACGGCACCTTGTGCTGCTGCGCGGTCCGGATCTTCTTCTGCATCCGGTCCGCCCCGGAGTCGACCTGCATCCGGATCCCGCGCTTGCGGAGCCTGGCCGCGACCTCCTCCAGGTACGGCACGTGCGCGTCGGCGATCGGGATCCCGACCACCTGCACCGGCGCTAGCCAGGGCGGGAACGCCCCCGCGTAGTGCTCGAGCAGGATGCCGAAGAACCGTTCGATCGAGCCGAACAGCGCCCGGTGGATCATCTGCGGCCGCTGCCTGGTCCCGTCGGCCGCGGTGTACTCGATCCCGAACCGGCCGGGCTCCTGGAAGTCCACCTGGAGGGTGGATAGCTGCCACCGGCGCCCGATCGCGTCCTTGACGTGCACGTCGATCTTGGGAGCGTAGAACGCGCCCTCGCCCTCGGCGATCACGTACGGCAGCCCTGAGGCGTCCAGCGCGTGCTTGAGCGCGGCCTCGGCCCGGTCCCACTCGGCGATCTCGCCGACGAACTTCTCCGGCCGGGTGGATAGTTCGGCCTCGAAGTCGGTCAGGCCGTAGTCGCGGAGCAGGCCGACCACGAAGTCGAGCAGACTGGCTAGCTCGTCGGCAAGCTGGTCGGGCCGGCAGAAGATGTGCGAGTCGTCCTGGGTGAAGCCGCGGGCCCTGGTCAGGCCATGCACCACGCCGGACTTCTCGAACCGGTAGACGGTGCCGAACTCGAACAGCCGGAGCGGAAGCTCGCGGTACGACCGCCCGCGCGAGGCGTAGATCAGGATGTGCATCGGGCAGTTCATCGGCTTGGGGTAGTAGGTCGCGCCCTCAAGCTCCATGGGCGGGAACATCCCGTCCTTGTACCAGCCCAGGTGACCGGAGGTCTCGAACAGTTCCGCCTTGGTCAGATGCGGGGTGTTCACGAACTCGTAGTCGGCCTCCTCGTGCCGCCGCCGCGAGTAGTCCTCCATCACCCGGCGGATGGTGCCGCCCTTGGGGTGGAACACCGGCAGCCCGCTGCCGATCTCGGTCGGGAACGAGAACAGGTCAAGCTCGGTGCCGAGCTTGCGATGGTCCCGCCGCTCCGCCTCGGCGAGCATGGTCAGGTAGCTGTCCTGCTCCTCCCGCGACGGCCAGGCGGTGCCGTAGATCCGCTGTAGCTGCGGGTTCTTCTCGCTGCCGCGCCAGTACGCGCCGCCGCTGCGCATCAGCTTGAACGCCGGGATCTTCCTGGTGGTCGGCAGGTGCGGGCCGCGGCACAGGTCCTTCCAGCGGACGTCGCCGGTCCCGGAGTCCAGGTTGTCGTAGATGGTCAGCTCGGCGCCGCCCACCTCCACCGACTCCTCGGCGCCTACGTCGGCGCCCTTGCCGCCCTTCAGGCCGATCAGTTCCAGCTTGTACGGCTCGGCGGCGAGTTCGTCCCTGGCCTGGGCATCGGTCACGACCCGGCGGCTGAACCGCTGGCCCTGCTTGACGATCTGGCGCATCTTCTGCTCGATCGCCTTCAGGTCGTCCGGGCTGAACGGCTGGTCGACGTCAAAGTCGTAGTAGAAGCCGTTCTCGACCGGCGGGCCGATGCCGAGCTTCGCCTCCGGGTGCAGTTCCTGCACCGCCTGGGCGAGCACGTGCGCGGTCGAGTGCCGCAGGATCGCCAGGCCGTCCGGCGAGGAGATCCCGACCGGCGCCACCTCGTCGCCGTCCGCCAGCGGGTGCGCCAGGTCCCGGACCACGCCGTTGACCCTGGCCGCGATGACCTCGCCCGCCTGCGCGCCGGCCAGGCCATCCCCGGCCGACTCGATCGCCTGGCCCGCCGTCGTGCCGGCTTCCACCACGTGCTCGCGTCCGGCGAGGGTGATGTGCAGCTTGTCGGCGGGCACGGCTGGCTCCTTAGCTCGATGCGCTCGATGCGCTCATTCGTGATGCCCCGATGGGCGGCTCAGCACCACCGATGCTAGCGGGGCGCGACCGCGGGTGCGTACCCGATATCCCGGCCGGCCCGCCCGGCCCGGAACGCCCAGACGGCTTCGCCCTCCCGCGGGAACCAGCGGGAGGGCGAAGCCGTCTGCCCCGCCTTGCGGCGGGCAGGTCCGCTACGGCTTGGTCACCGTCACCAGGGTGCCGTAGGTCAGGTAGGGCCAGATCTTCTTGGCCGGAGCGTACGGAAGCTCGACGCAGCCGAGGCTCTGCGGGAACCCGTAGGACGCCCGCGGGAAGTAGTGCACCGCGTCGCCCTGGTAGAAGTACGACACCCAGGACACCGGGTCGGCGTACTTGGTCCCGTTCGGGTTAGTGCCGCGCATGATCTGGAACCGGTACTTCAGGTACACCGGGTAGGTCCCGATCTGGCTCGGCGAGGCAGCGATGCCGGTGTTCGCCAGGTTCTTGAAGATGACCTTGCCGTTGTGCCAGACGGTCAGCGTCTCCGGCTGCACCTGGCTGGCCAGCGCGTAGGTGTAGCCATTCGGGTTGACCTGGTCCTTGGCGACCGCCTGGAACATCGCCTTCCAGACCGCCGGGCCGACCAGCCCGTCCATCGTCAGGCCGTGGTTGAACTCGAACGCCATCACCGCGCCCTTGAGGATCGTGCTGTACCGGTTCGGCATCCACAGGCTGGTCAGGTTGGCCGGGTAGTTGGCCTTCCAGGTGTAGGTGCCGCGCGGCGCGGTGTAGGCGTCGCTAAGCTGCGCCCGCGCATCGCTCAGCGGCGCCGGGACGCCGCTGGCCGGGGCCCAGGACAGCGGCAGGTAGCCAAGCTGGGCGAGCAACTGCTCCAGTCGGATCGTGCTGTAGGACCCGACCTTGTAGCTGACCGTGACCGGCGAGGCCAGCGTGCCACCGCCGTTGGACCGAATGCCGGTCTTTCCGCCGGGGATCGCGACCGTGACGCTGGTGCGCTGAGTGAATCCGCGCTCCGGCACGAAGGTCGCGGTCTTGCCGTTGCGCTGCCAGGTCCCCTTGATCGCCGGAGTCACCGTCGGCATCGGGGAGGTCGCGCTCAGCGGCTCGGAGAAGGTGACGGTGATCGCGTCCGCACCGTTCACGCCGGTGGAGCCGTTCGACGGGGTGACCGAGACGATGTGCTCGGGGCCCCGGGCGATCGCCGCGGTCTTGGTGGCCGGGGTCTTCGAGCCCTTGGCCGCCGCCCGCGCGCCGCCGGACTTGTGCACGACCAGATAGACGCCGCCAGCGCCAAGTAGCACGGCGATCACGGCGATCACGCTCAGCACCGGGGCCATCCGGCGCCGCTGACCTCCGGAGCCGCCGGCCGGGCTGGCCGGACCGCTGCCGCTGCCACCGGAACCGCCGCCCCAGCCGCCACCCGAGCCGGGCCCAAGCGGACCGCCTGCGCCGGGTCCGCCGGTCGGCTGGCCGAAGTCCGGACCGGCGCCCACCGCCGGCATCACCCGGGTCGGCGCCGCCGGCGCCGGGTCCTGGGATGCTGCCGCTGCGCCGAATCCATCACTCATGCCTACCCCCACACTCGCAGCGCGCTCCGCTGCGGTCGGTCCGGCGCGCCCGCCGGAGACGTCGAATTCACTGGTACTCGGTGCGAAGTGCCGTTCGGCCCTCAATGGCGTCCGAGCATCGGGTGTGGGAACCTGGCCGCGCGGGCCACGTAGGCCGCGCTTGCGTGCGGCAACCGGAATCGTCGGGTCATCGCCGCCGTAGCCATCCGCGGTCTGGTCGCGTTGACCAGCCTGCCCGCTGTGTGCCCCGATCTGTACCACCTCTTCCTTCCCTGCGAGTGTAAGTACCTAGGGGCAGTGCTGGCTCACTCAACAGATGAAGAAACAGGCACGAAAAGCTTAGAGAATGCTGAGAATGCCAAGTTACCCTGGCCGCGCCAATCCGCTGAGCGGAACGGCGCGGCCAGGGTAACCGGGTGATAACGCGTAATTTATCCCGTTACGGTGACAAGGCTCCCGTAAGTCAGGTACGGCCACGCCTGCTTCGCCGCGCCGTACGGCAGTTCGACGCAGCCCAGGCTCTGCGGGAATCCGTAGGAGCCGCGCAGGAAGTAGTGCACCGCGTCGCCGCCGTTGAAGTAGGAGACGAACGACACCGGGTCGGCGTACGTGCTGCCGTCCGGGTTGGTGCCCCGCATGATCTGGAACCGGTACCGCAGGTAGACCGGGAACGTGCCGTCCACCGTCGGGGACACCGGGATGCCGGTGTTGGCCAGGCTGTGCAGCACGACATGCCCGTTGTGCCAGATGGTCAGCGTCTCGGGCGAGCTCTTGCTGGCGATCGCGTAGGTATATCCGACGGTGTTGCGCCGCCCGGCCGCGGCAGCCGCGAATAGCTTGCGCCAGAGCGCGTGGTCCACGGTGCCGTTGATGGTCATGCCGTGCTGCGACTGGAACGCCATCACCGCGCCGCGGATCATCGGGTCGGCGAAGCTGATCCCCCACTGCGACCTGAGCAGCGCCGGGTAACCCGCGCTCCAGGTGAACCGGCCGGCCGGCGCGCTGTAGGCCATCGCCTCCTGCGCCGCCAGGCCTGAGGTCGCCGCCCCGCCGCCGACCAGGCGCCGCCCGGCGGTCGGCTGCCAGGAGACCGGCAGGTAGCCAAGCTGGCTGAGCAACTCGGCCAGGCGCATCGGCGAGTAGCCCGCGGTCCGCAACCGCAGGCGCACCGGATGATCTAGCAGTCCGCCGGTAGCGGACCGGACGCCGGCCGAGCCGGCCGGGATCGTGACCCGGATCGTGGTCCGGGGCGGCAGCGGAGCGACTGGCGTGAACGTCAGGGTCCGGCCGGACACCTGCCACTGGCCGGCCAGGCGCGGCGTGATCACCGCGTTCGGCACGGTCGCGCCGAGCGGCGCCGAGAAGGTGAGCTGAATCGTCGTGGCGCCGTTCACCCCGGTAGCACCGGTGCGCGGGGTCGCCGAGACCAGCCGCACCGGCACGGCCGCGGTCCCGGTCCGGTTGACCAGGCGGGACGCGGCGGCGGCGCGGGCATGACTGGTCGCACGGGCACGGGAGTTCGCCACCACGGCGACTCCGGCGGCGCCGGCCACCACGACCACGACACCGACTGCGGCGAGGATCAGGCCCGCCCGTGCCGCCGGGGTCCGGCGGGCCGGCTGCCCGTCCGGGCCGCCGGCGTTTCCGGGATCGCCGCCGGTTTCTCCGGGTCCGCCGGGGGCGCCCATGTCTCGCGGGCCGCCCAGGTCGGGCCGTGCCGCGCCGCCCTGCGCAGTGCCGTCCTGAGCAGTGCCGTCCTGAGCAGTGCCGTCCTGAGCAGTGCCGTCCTGAGCAGTGCCGTCCCGCGCAGTGCCGTCCCGCGCAGTGCCGTCCCGCGGGACCGCGTGCGCGTCGTGCTCGACTTGCCGGCCTGGGTTCTGCCGTCCGTCGAGATGATCAAGATGCTGCGGAACGTCGTCGTCCGCCCGGCGATCGGGCCGCCCCTTACCGTGCACGAGCCTCCCCCGTCCTTGGCCACGAACAGCACGTCGCGTCCCAGCAGAAAGTACCGCGACGACTACGCTGCGTCACGTCATGTGCCCGGGTCACGCCCTTGAATATCTGTAAACCAGGTAAACCGTTGGCCAGATCACCCGCGCCGGGCGACACGATGTGTCCGATTCGCCTCACCCTGCGCCGCGTCGCGGCCCGAAGGTCCGCGACCACCCCGGACTCGGGGTCGCCACGGACCGCTCGAAGCCGGCAAAGGACTTGCCGAACGGGATGGATTCTCCGAAGTGCCGCAACACTCGAGCCAACGACGTTTAATGATCGGCACCAAATCATTGGTATTCTTGATTACTCCCGGTTGGATTAGGAGATGAGCTAATCACCAGCGCGTCTTACTGGTCGCTGATAATCACTCCCACATCCCGGGATCAGACCACCGCCGTCGACGACAGCAGCCGCAGCTAACCGCCCGCAGCACAATAACGTCGCCGGTCAGGCGCACCTGCAATGCGGCCAGAATCAACTATCGGGCGCACAGGTGACGCCCAGGCCGGGACTCCCGGTCCGGGAGGCACCACCGTCGCGGCCGTCCGTGCCCAGAAGCAATCATCAAGGAGTCATCCGGCTCACCAGCGACGATCTAGCGCACCAGAGGCCTTCTGGCCCGGCCGGGCGATGTGGGTCGCACTGCGCTCTATCGAGCGCCGCGCCGCCGTCCATCCATAACGAAGCTATTTCCCGATTAACACGATGTTATCTCGCATGACGTCGGACTTATGCACCTCGAAACGTACAGTGCATTCACTGTTTCGGTCCGCAAAATAGTTTTCAGATTTTTGCCAAACCTCTTTGACATCCCCAAATTGAGGTGCGAGCATTTACCGCGGTGCCCGAGCCGGACCGGCCGGAATCCGGCGCATTATGCGCCGCGATGCTGGCCCGGGACGGTCACCTGGCGCCACGGAGAATCCCACTCGATGATGCAAAGGGGGAACACAAATGCTGACTCTCATCGTGGCCGGCCTGTCGGCGGCACTGCCCCACATTCTCGGGGCTGTCGGCTCGCTGCTCGGCGCGGTCATCTAGAGACCGCAGCGGCCGGGGGACGCCAGCGCGCGGCGTCCCCCGGCCGCACCATGTCCGGCGCCAATCCGCGCGCATCGGACCGGACCCGGACTCGACAACGCCGGCCGCGACGCCTCTCCGGGCTGCTAAGCCATCTGATGCCCGCAGTTCGGGCCAGCCAGCGCCGGCAGTACCAACCCTCAAGCCCGCCGTCGACCGACCAAGCGGGAAATCAGGTGAACCGGTGCCGCTGACCCGGGCAACCGGCGGCCGATAGAGCACGACGCGGCCGCCTACGCCCTAGTGCTGGCCAGTCGGGCTGCCGGACCGGCGCCGTGCAGGCGCGCCCTGTGGTGTGGCTGGCACATAACCGTCACTAGAGCGTGCAATATGTGCCATCCACACCACAGTGTGGGCACGGGCAGGCCCCGGCACGGGCAGGCCCCGGCACGGGCAGGCCCCGGCACCAGCTAGCCCAGCACGGGCGGGCCAGGCGGACGCGGCAGCAGAACCCAAGCCTGCGCGGGGACCCAGGAGCGCGGGGAAGCCGGGAAGCGGCCGAACGGGGCGCGGCCCGCTCCCCGGGCCAGGATGCGCGACCATCGCCAGCGCGGAACGAAAACAGGCCCCGGCGGGGCCGGGGCCTGAGCTGACGCGGTGGGCGATACTGGGATCGAACCAGTGACCTCCTCGGTGTGAACGAGGCGCTCTCCCGCTGAGCCAATCGCCCGCGCCCGCGGACTTGCGAGACCGTCCTGCGGGGCGATCACAGACTAGCGCATCGCCGGACCGGGCGGCAGCACAGACACCCGCTCGGCGCGATCTGGCAGGCGCGCCCAGACCTTGACGGAACCATGTCAGATCTTTGCCGCACCGTCGGTGAGACGAAGGTCACACAGCGTTATCGCTGGTCAGCGGAACAGTCCCGTTCGGAATCCGCGTTCTGTCTCCCGAAGCGTTTGACCAGGTCACAGTCGTTTTGATGGTCCGTGACCGAGGTTACGAACGATCCACTTCGCGGAATCTACCCCCCCACGGAAACAATTCCGCGAAGCAGTAGCCATCAAAGGGATGGCAACCGCACCAATTACGCATCACGGAATTCCGTGGTCGGACAAGGCAAAGGTCAGAACCCCATGATGAACAGCGTTACGGTCTCCGCCGAGCTGGGCCTCAGCTTGGTTGTCCCCGAGCACGGAGCCGTTCCCCTGGTGGCGAGCCTCGACTACTGCGCGGAGGATCCCTACGCCATCAAGATGGCGTTCCACGTCGGCACCGACGAGCCAGTCGAGTGGATCTTCGCCAGGGAACTGCTGGCAGCGGGCCTGGAGGCCCCGACCGGCGAGGGCGACGTCCAGGTCTGGCCGCAGGACGGCGACGCCTCGGACATCCTGAACATCGCGCTGTCCTCGCCGTTCGGCGAGGCGCACTTCCAGGCGCCGAAGAGCGCCACGGCCGAGTTCCTGCGCAGCACGTACCAGATCATCCCGGAGGGGTCGGAGACCGACTTCCTCAACGTGGACAGCGAGCTTGAAGACCTGCTCTGGCGGACCTGAGCGGCAGACCGCACGGCGCCGCGGCTGACCGGGACCCGAACCCGTCAGCCGCGGGCCGGGCGAGCCGTCACGGGTCGGGAGACTCCGCCGCTCGCAGGGCGAAGATCTCCGCGGCCTTACGGGTCACCGGCCCGGGCACAGCCGCCCGCACGGTCCCGTTAACCGATCTGATGGGTTGGACGTCGCGGGTGGTTCCGGTCAGGAATGCTTCCTCCGCGTCGGCCAGGGCGGCCAGTGGCAGGTCCTGCTCCTCGGCCTCGGCCCACTCGATCACCAGGCCCCTGGTCACCCCGGCCAGGCAGCCTGACGATAGCGGCGGCGTCACCAGCCGACCCGCCAGCACGACGAACACGTTGCTCCCGGTCCCCTCGCATAGCTGGCCGAGCGTGTTCCCGAAGATCGCCTCTCCCCCGCCGCGGGCGGCCGCGTAGGCCAGCGCGCGGACATTCTCGGCGTAGGACGTCGTCTTCAGCCCGGCCGTCGCGCCGCGCTCATTCCTAGGCCACGGCACCGTGACCACGTCCACGGCGGCGGCCGGACGCCGCTGCCCGGCCAGGGCGATGATCACCGTCAGCGGCGCGTCGCCGCGCTCCGATCCGAGCGGGGCCAGGCCGCCGGTGACGGTGATCCGCAGTCGGCCGAACTCGGGGGCGTCCGGCGCGGCGATAACGGCCATCGCGCCGGACCTGATCTGCTCCAGGTCCGGCTCCGCCAGCCCGAGACCCAGCGCCGAGGTGCGCAACCGGGCCAGATGGCGGGTCATCGCGAACGGCACGCCGTCGGTGACCTTGACCGTCTCGAAGACCCCGTCCCCGGTCACCAGTCCGTGATCGAAGACAGAGATCCGGGCATCATCGTCGGGAAGCAGATCCCCGTTCATCCACACCGTCACGGTTCCCGAACCTAGACGGTCAACCGCAGAATTGCGAGTTCATTTCGGGCGCGGCGGCCCGTCTCAGCTCAGGTGGCCGCTGGCCGCCTCGGCGGCGGCGCACAGGTCGGCCATCAGGGCCTCGACGGTCACGATCTGCTCGGACACCTCACGGTCTACTTCCATCGCCGGAACGTGAGCGCGGACCAGGTCGTGCACCGCGGCCACCGCCGGACTCGGCGGGGCTATCCCGGCCCGCAGGCCGATCCCCGCGGTCGCGCAGAGGATCTCCACCGCCAGGCAGGTACGGACGTTCGCGACCACCTCGCGAAGCTTGCGGACCGCGGTCCAGCCCATCGAGACGTGGTCCTCCTGCTTGCCGGACGTCGGGATGGTGTCCACGCTGGACGGGTGCGCGAGCACCTTGTTCTCGCTCACCAGCGAGGCGGCGGTGTACTGGGCCAGCATGAAGCCGGAATTCGTGCCGGCCGCCGGGGCCAGGAACGGCGGGAGACCGCGGGAGAAGGCCGGATCCAGCATCCGGTCCACCCGGCGCTCGCTGATGCTGGCCAGTTCGCTGATCGCCATCGCCAGCATGTCGGCGGCGAAGGCGAGTGGCTCGCCGTGGAAGTTGCCGGTGGTCATCACGTCGCCATCGGGCACGATGACCGGATTGTCGACAATAGCGCCGAGTTCGACGTCGATAACGCGCCGCGCGTGGTCCAGCACGTCCCGCACCGCGCCATGCACCTGGGGCGCGCAACGCAGGCAGTAGGCGTCCTGGACCGCGTGCGAGCTGTGCCGGTGGCTGGCCATCAGGGCCGACCCGGCCAGCAGCGAGCGCAGGTTCGCCGCGCTGGCCAGCTGGCCGGGATGCGGGCGGATGATCTGCACCCGCTCGTCATAAGGCCGGTCGGTGCACAGCAGCGCCTCTACCGAGATCGCGCAGGCCACGTCGGCGGCGCGGACCAGCAGTTCGGCGTCGTGCACCGAGAACGCGAGCAGCGCCTGCATCGGCTCGGTGCCGTTGACCAGCGACAGGCCCTCCTTCGGCGCGAGCACCAGCGGCTCGAGGCCGTGCTCGGCGAGCACCTGAGCGGCCGGCCGGCCGTAGCGGTCGTCGCCGGGGGCCCGCAGCCGGCCCTCGCCGATCAGCGGCTGGGCCAGGTGCGCTAGCTGTGCCAGGTCACCGGACGCGCCGACCGAGCCCTTGCCGGGCACGACCGGGAGGAGATCGCGGTTCAGCAACTCGATCAGACGGGCCGGAAGCTCGGGCCGGACGCCGGAGTAGCCGGCCGCCAGGGTCCTGGCGCGCAGCAGCAGGATCGCCCGGACCGTCTCGTCGTTCAGCGGCTCGCCGGTGGCGGCCGCGTGCGAGACCACGATCGCGTGCTGAAGCTGGGCCAGGTCCTGCTCACCGACCCGGGTGTCGGCGAGTGCCCCGAAGCCCGTGTTCACGCCGTAGACGGCGGCCTGGCCGCCGATCGCGGTGCGCACCACATCCAGGCTGGCGGCCATCCGGGCGGGCACGTCGGGCCCGAGTTCGGCCCGGGCCGCGCCGAGTGCGACGTCCACGACATCTTCCACGGTGAGCGGCTCGCCGCTGACGATCACTGTTCGCATGGGGAAAGACTGCCACCGCCGGGAACGCCACGCACGAGCGGGCGGGCGGGTCCGGCTGAGGTAAGCTGGTCGCACCCGATCGCCGGGGGGCGAATTGGCGCTCCGGCGAGGATCGGCTACAGTTCTGATCGCACGCCGGAGATAACTGGCGGGACTCGCTCCGGCGGGATCCGCCCCGGCGGGCAGCAGTGCGGACGTGGCTCAGTTGGTAGAGCATCACCTTGCCAAGGTGAGGGTCGCGGGTTCGAATCCCGTCGTCCGCTCGGAGGTGCCGGGCGCCGTCTCTGATGTTCTTGCGACTCTGCTGGACAGTCCGCGCGGCTCTTGTGCACCAAGGTCGGCCCCCTAGCGGGGTCGCCGGTGGCGGAATGGCCGAGTGGTTTAGGCAAGGGCCTGCAAAGCCCTGTACGCGGGTTCGATTCCCGCTTCCGCCTCGGGCGGTTAGCTCAGCGGGAGAGCGCTTCCCTGACACGGAAGAGGCCACTGGTTCAATCCCAGTACCGCCCACCAGAACTACCAGTGAAAGACGGCGCCTCACCTGCGGAAACGCGGTGAGGCGCCGTCTTTCGCTTTCCGGCTGTCTACGGCTGATTGCTGCTGACGGCGGCTGGCTGTGCCCAATACGTGCCCAAGTTCAGCCAGGCTCGTCGCCGCGCGGAGCTGGCGCGACGGGCGGCGGGGTGTCGTCGGATTCTCGTAGCGCGTCTTCGATGCGGCGCTTGGCCGTCTGGTCCTGGCCGTCGATGCACTTGGCGTAGACCCGCAGCAGCACGGCGACGCTGTGTCCGGCCCACTCGGCGACCTGGGCGGGCGGTACTCCCCCGTTGAGCCAGGTAGACACGCACGCATGGCGCAGGTCGTAGACCCGCCGCGCGAGCGGGAGTGCCCGGCTGACCTCGCATGACGGGGAGTCGCAGCCCTGCCGGTGCTCGGCGGGGGTGAGCACGCCGTGCCGGGCTTTCTGCCAGGCGCGGCGGTAGGTGATCGAAGCCAGTTCCCCGCGCTGAACGCCAGCGAAGATACGGCCGTCGCGGCCGATGCCGAACCGGTCGATATGAGCGCGGAGAATCCTGGTCAGCGGCGGCGGCACGGGCACCCGTCGCCACTCTCCCCTTGGCCGGGATTTGAGCTGCCTGTGGTCGCGGCGGCTGCCCGTGTCGGTCCACTGGGCGCCGATCTCGGTGGCGGCAGAGCAGAAGCGCAGCTCTCCCCAGTTGTCGGCGGGGTCCTCCCACTCGCCCGTCGCCGGGTTCCGTGCCATCGGCGGCAGCGTGAGGTTGTCACGGCGCAGGTTGACAGCCTCTTCCGGCCGCAGCGCAGCGTAGTAGATGACGGCGACGCGCGGGATGAG
>JAJYTW010000299.1 GCA_021792855.1 Actinomycetes bacterium | reverse complement strand
GGCGCGGCCGCACCGACCACCGCAGGCGCCGCTGGCGGATCAGGCGCAGCGAAAGCGGACCCGACCGTCCGGCTGTCGTCGCGCTCACCCGGCCAGCCCAGCCCCGGCGGCCAGCCCAGCCCCGGCGGCCGCACGGCACGGGCGGGCGGATGGCCCGAACAGCCGGCCATCCGCACCGGCACCCGGACGGCCCGGCCCGGCCCCCGGCCGGGTGCGCCATCGCCCCAGCCCGGCTATCGCGGCCCCGGCGGCCCCGGCGGCCCGGGCGGTCCCGGCGGCCCGGGCGGCTCCGGCAGCGGCCGGCTGCGCCGCTGGCTGCGGCCCAGGCCGATCCTGGCCGCGATCGCCGTGCTGGTCGCCCTCGCCCTGGTCGCGGGCCTGGCCAGCTACTTCTACCTGGACTCCCGGCTGGTCAAGAAGAACGTGCTGGTGAACTATCCCGGCCGGCCCGCTCAGGGCGCCGGGCAGAACTGGCTGATCACCGGCTCGGACAGCCGGCAGGGGCTCACCAACGCCCAGATCAGGAAGCTGTCCACCGGGTTCGGCATCAGCGGCCAGCGCTCCGACACGATCATGGTGCTGCACATCCCGAGCAACGGCCGCCCGGTGCTGATCAGCCTGCCGCGCGACTCCTACGTCCCGATCCCCGGATACGGCTATAACAAGATCAACGCCGCATTCTCGATCGGCGGTCCCGCGCTGCTCGCCAAGACCGTCCAGAACATCACCGGCCTGCGGATCGACCACTACATGGGGATCGGGTTCGGCGGGTTCGTGCGCGTCGTGAACGCGGTCGGCGGGGTCCGGATGTGCCTGCCCAGGCCGCTCACCGACCCGGCCGCCGGCCTCCACCTGCACAAGGGCTGCCAGGTACTCGACGGCGCGGAGGCGCTCGGCTACGTCCGGTCCCGGCACTTGTTCCCGACCCAGGACCTGCAGCGGATCCAGGATCAGCGGCTCTTCCTGGCCGCCCTGCTGCGCAAGCTCACCAGTACCGGGGTGATCCTGAACCCGTTCAGCTCCTATCCGGCGGCCGCCGACGTGATCGGGTCCCTGACGGTGGATCAGGGTACGAGCCTGTATCAGCTCGTCCAGACCGCGTTCGCGCTGCGCCATCCGATCACGACTACTATCCCGATCGCCAATGCCAACTTCCTGACCCAGAACGCGGGCGATGCCCTGCTGTGGAACAAGACTCTGGCGCGCGAACTGTTCAACGCGCTGAATAAGGGCACCCCGATCCCCAAGGGCCTGATCACCGGATCGACGCAGGGGGCCTAGCCGGCACCCGAGGGGACCGCAGCGGGGCCTCAGTGCTGTTTCAGGATGCCTTCAGCTAACTCTCAGGCCGGTGGCGGAGAATAGCCGCATGAGCATTGCGGCAGGTGACCAGCAGCAGACCGACGCCAAGCTGCTGGTCGTGGAGGACGAGCCGAACATCCTGGAACTGCTGGCCGCCAGCCTGCGATACGCCGGCTTCGAGGTCGTCACCGCCGCGGCGGGCAGCGACGCGGTGCAGGCGGCCCAGCGGCACCGGCCCGACCTGATCGTGCTCGATGTGATGCTCCCGGACATGGACGGATTCGAGGTGGTGCACCGGCTACGGGGCGGTGGCACCCGCACGCCCGTCGTGTTCCTGACCGCGCGCGATTCCACCGAGGACAAGGTGCGCGGGCTGACCCTGGGCGGCGACGACTACGTCACCAAGCCGTTCAGCCTCGAGGAGGTCATCGCCCGGATCCAGGCCGTGCTCCGGCGCACCCGCGGCGGCGCGGCCGAACCGTCGCCGCGGCTGTCCTTCGCCGACCTCGAACTCGACGAGGACAGCCACGAGGTATGGCGTGGCGGAGTCCAGGTGCAGCTCTCCCCGACCGAGTTCAAGCTGCTCAGGTACTTCATGCGCAACGCCGGCCGGGTGCTGTCCAAGATGCAGATCCTGGACCATGTCTGGGACTACGACTTCCGGGGCGACACCGGCATCGTCGAGTCCTATGTGTCCGTACTCCGTCGCAAGATCGACGCCACCGAACCGCACCTGCTGCACACGCTGCGCGGGGTCGGCTACGTGATGCGCCTGCCGTCGTCGTAGCTGGAATCGGATGGCATCCTCCCCAGGTTCCCAAGGCCCATGGCGGGCGATCCGGCAGTTGCCCAGCCGGACCCCGCTCCGGGTCAAGCTGATCACCGCGGTGCTCGCCCTCGTGGCGCTCGCCCTGGTGCTGATCAGCGTCGCCGGGATCTCGTTTCTGAAGAGCTACCTGCTGGCCCAGGCCGACAACCAGTTGCGGGTCATGCAGACGCAGATCGGCGATCACCACGAATTCCGGGCCGGCGGCGGCGGGATCGCCGGGCCGTCAGGTCCGGAGCGGTACGTCAACGGAGCGGTAGTCAGCGGCCGGTACTATCCCTCGCTGGCCGACCCGAGCAGCGGCTTCCAGACTCCGACCTGGGGCTCGGCGGGCCCGGACGTACAGCCGGTCGCTGCCTGGCTGGCCAGGCACAATGACCTGCCGATCACCGTCGGGGCGAAATCCGGGCCCGCGAAGTGGCGGATCGCCGGATTCCCGGGCTTCACCTTCGCGAGTCCGCGGACCGGCACTCAGGTGCAGGGCACGCTGGTGGTCGGTGTCGACGTGAGCACCGTCTACAGCACGATCGAGCGGCTCACGATCATCGACGTCGTCGTCAGCACCATGATCATCATCGCGCTCGCCGCGGTGGGCACCGGAGCGATCCGGGCCAGCCTGCGCCCGCTCGCCGACATCGAGCGCACCGCGGGCCAGATCGCGGCCGGCGACCTGACCCGGCGGATCCCCGACCGCGACCCGCGGACCGAGATCGGCAGACTCGGCCGGTCACTGAACTCCATGCTCGAGCAGATCGAGACCGCGTTCCGGGCCCAGGCAGCGTCGGAGGAGGCGGCCCGCCAGTCCGAGGAGGCGGCCAGGGAGTCGGCCATCACCGCCAACCGGTCCGAGGAGCGGATGCGCCAGTTCGTCGCGGACGCCAGCCACGAACTGCGGACGCCGCTGACCGCGATCCGCGGCTTCGCCGAGTACTACCGCCAGCGCGGCGGGATCGCCCCGGCCTCAGCCGAGGGCCCCGGCTCGGGCGGCCCCGACTCCGGCGGCCTGAACAGCGCGGACCTGGACCGGCTGATGCGACGGGTCGAGCAGGAAGCCGCCCGGATGGGCGTGCTGGTCGAGGACATGCTGCTGCTGGCCAGGCTGGACCAGCAGCGGCCGCTGGACCGGCGGACCGTCGACCTGCTGGCGATCGCCGCCGACGCCCTGCACGACGCCCGGGTGATGGCGCCGGACCGCACCATCAACCTGACCGTGGACACCGTCGAAGCGCCGCTGGTGACCGGCGACGAGGTCCGGCTGCGCCAGGTCGTCGGCAACCTGATGAGCAACGCGCTGACGCACACCCCGGCCGGCACCCCGGTGGAGATCACGCTGCGCTCCGGCCCGCTCGGCACCGGTACCGCACCGTCCAACGGGCACCCGGACGGGACCGAGCCGGCCATCATCCTGGAGGTCGCCGACTCCGGCCCTGGCCTGACGGCCGAGCAGCAGGAGCGGGTGTTCGAGCGCTTCTACCGCACCGACCGGTCACGCAACCGGGCCGCCGGGGGCACCGGCCTCGGCCTCGCGATCGTCGCCGCGCTGGTGACAGCGCACCACGGGCGGGTGTGGGTGCGTTCCGCCCCGGGCGAGGGCGCAACCTTCGGCTTCGCGATCCCGCAGGCACCGGAGGCGCGGCGGTCCGGGGATGAGGACTACGAGCACGGCGCGGAGTCGGAGCACCCGGCGGCCTCGGAAGCGGGCGGGCCCGCGGCCGCTGATCCCGCCGTCAACGACCCGGACGCCCCCGCTGGCAGCAGTCTCAGCGTCACCGACCCTGGCGCGGCGACCGTCATCGATCCGCGGGTCAGCGACCCGGGCGCGGCGACCGTCCAGGACGCGCAGCGATCCTGACACCGGGCGCCGCGCGACCGCGGCCGACGGGCACTCAGGCGGTCAGTACCGCCCGGGCGGCGGCGAGGACCTCCTCGCGGTAACCCGCGCCGAACAGGCAGACGTGCACGAGCAGCGGGTGCAGCTGGTGCAGCGGCACTCGCGCCTGCCAGCCGCCGGCCAGTGCCGCCGTCTCCTGGTAACCGGCCAGGATCTGGCTCAGGTACGGAGCGCCGAACAAGGCGAGCATCGCCAGGTCGGTCTCCCGGTGACCGCCATGCGCGGCCGGGTCGATCAGCCAGCCCCGCCCGCCGGACCAGAGCACGTTGCCGCTCCAGCAGTCGCCGTGGATCCGGCTCGGCGGCTCGGCCGGCCCGGCCAGGTCAGCGGCGCGGCCGGCGGCCGACTCGATCAGCCGCGCATCCGCCGGGCCGAGCCAG
>JAJYTW010000298.1 GCA_021792855.1 Actinomycetes bacterium | reverse complement strand
CCAGTGGTGCGTCGAGCTGACGAAGAAGTGCTCGACGATGTCGTCGGTGCGCAACTGCGCGCCGCGGACGCCCTTGCCGCCCCGCCGCTGTGCGCGGTACAGGTCGGTCTTGGTCCGCTTGGCATAGCCGCCGCGGGTGATCGTGACGACGACGTCTTCCTCGGCGATCAGGTCGGCCATCGACACTTCGCCGTCGTAGGGCACGATCTCGGTGCGCCGGTCGTCGCCGTACTTGGCGGCGATCTCGGCAAGCTCGGTGCCGATGATCTGCCGCTGCCGCTGCGGCGAGGCCAGAATCGCCTCGTAGTCGGCGATCTGCTCCATCAGCTCGGTGTACTCGTCGAGCAACTGCTGCCGCTCCAGGGCGGCCAGCTTGCGCAGCTGCATGTCCAGGATCGCCCGGGCCTGGATCTCGTCGATCTCGAGCAGGTCCATCAGGCCCTGCTGGGCCGCCGCCGCCGACTCGCTGGCCCTGATCAGGGCGATAACGGCGTCGATCTGGTCGATCGCCTTCAGCAGAGCGCTCAGGATGTGGGCCCGCTCCTGAGCCTTGCGGAGCAGGAACTGGGTGCGCCGGACGATCACCTCGATCTGGTGGGCGACCCAGTACCGGATCATCTGGTCCAGTCGCAGCGTCCGCGGCACGCCGTCCACCAGGGCGAGCATGTTCGCCCCGAAGGTCTCCTGCAGCTGGGTGTGCTTGTAGAGGTTGTTCAGCACGACCTTGGCGACGGCGTCGCGCCGGAGCACGAGCACCAGCCGCTGGCCGGTCCGGCCGCTGCTCTCGTCCCGGATCTCGGTGATGCCGGAGATCCGGCCGTCCTTGACCAGCTCGGCGATCTTGTTGGCCAGGTTGTCCGGGTTGACCTGATAGGGGAGCTGGGTGACGACCAGCGTGGTCCGGCCCCGGCGGTCCTCCTCCACCTCGACCACGGCGCGCATGGTGATCGACCCGCGGCCGGTCCGGTAGGCGTCGATGATGCCGCGGCGGCCGACGATCTGGCCGTGGGTCGGGAAGTCCGGGCCCTTGATCCGCTCGATCAGGCCCTCGAGCAGCGGGTTGCCGGCCAGGTCATCGGCCGTCTCCGCGGACGGCGGCGCCTCCAGGGCCTCGTAGTTGTCCAGGTACCACTGGACGCCCTCGGTGACCTCGCGCAGGTTGTGCGGCGGGATCTTGGTGGCCATCCCGACCGCGATCCCCTCCGACCCGTTGACCAGCAGGTTCGGGAACCTGGCCGGGAGCACGACGGGCTCGGCGGAGCGGCCGTCGTAGTTCGGGCGGAAGTCGACCGTCTCCTTGTCGATGTCCCGCAGCATCTCCATCGCCAGCGGGGCCAGACGGCACTCGGTGTACCGCATCGCGGCGGCCGGGTCGTTCCCTGGCGAGCCGAAGTTGCCCTGGCCGTCGATCAGCGGCATCCGCATCGACCAGGGCTGCGCGAGCCGGACCAGGGTGTCGTAGATCGCGGAGTCGCCGTGCGGGTGGTACTGGCCCATCACGTCGCCGACGACCCGGGAGCACTTGAAGAAGCCGCGGTCCGGCCGGTAGCCGCCGTCGTACATCGCGTACAGGACGCGGACGTGCACCGGCTTGAGGCCGTCGCGGACGTCGGGCAGCGCGCGGCCGACGATGACCGACATCGCATAGTCGATGTAGCTGCGCTGCATCTCCACCTGGATGTCGACCGGCTCCAGGCGGCCTCCCGGCTCGCCGGGCGGGGCCGACGGGGTATCCACGCTCACGCTGCTCTCTCCTTCACGATGATCACGGGCCGCCCCGGGTCACGAGGACCAGAACTCGCCCGCGGTCACGAACTATCCACGGGACCGGCGGCCTGGCGCCGGTCCCGGCTCGCTAGATGTCCAGGAACCGGACGTCCTTGGCATTGCGCTGGATGAACGCCCGCCGCGCGTCCACGTCCTCGCCCATCAGGACGCTGAACAGCTCGTCGGCCTGGGCCGCGTCATCCAGGGTGATCAGCTTCAGCACCCGCCTGGCCGGGTCCATGGTGGTCTCCCATAGCTCGGTCGCGTTCATCTCGCCGAGGCCCTTGAACCGCTGGACGCCGTCCCGCGGCCGCGGGTCCCTGCGGCCCTGGGCGATGCCCGCCTCGATCAGCGCGTCCCGTTCCCGGTCCGAGTAGGCGTACCCGGGCTCGGCCCCGCGGCCGTCCCACTTGATCTTGTACAGCGGCGGCTGCGCGAGGTACACATGACCGGCCTCGATCAGCGGCTTCATGAACCGGAACAGCAGGGTCAGCAGCAGGGTGGTGATGTGCTGGCCGTCGACGTCGGCATCGGCCATCAGGATGATCTTGTGGTACCGGAGCTTGTCGATGTCGAAGTCGTCGTGGATACCGGTGCCCAGCGCCGTGATCATGGCCTGGACCTCGTTGTTCTTCAGCACCCGGTCGATCCTGGCCTTCTCGACGTTCAGGATCTTGCCCCGGATCGGCAGGATGGCCTGGAAGATCGGGTCCCGGCCGCCCTTGGCGGAGCCGCCGGCCGAGTCACCCTCGACCACGTAGATCTCGCAGGCCGCCGGGTCACCAGACTGGCAGTCGGCCAGCTTGCCCGGCAGTCCGGCGCCGTTCATCGCGCTCTTGCGGGTCAGGTCCCGCGCGTGCCGGGCGGCGATCCTGGCCCGCGCCGCCTGGGTCGCCTTGAGCACGATCGCCTTGGCCTCGCCCGGGTTCCGCTCGAACCAGTCCCGGAGGTGGTCGTTGCAGGCCTTCTGGACGAACGACTTGGCCTCGGTGTTGCCCAGCTTGGTCTTGGTCTGGCCCTCGAACTGGGGCTCGGCGAGCTTGACGTGGATGATCGCAGTCAGGCCCTCCCGCACGTCGTCGCCGGTCAGGTTCTCGTCCTTCTCCCTGATCAGCTTCTGCTCGCGGGCGTACTTGTTGATGATCGTGGTCAGCGCCGCCCGGAAGCCCTCTTCGTGGGTGCCGCCCTCGGCGGTGTTGATCGTGTTCGCGAAGGTGTGCACGGACTCGGCATACGACCCGCTCCACTGCATCGCGACCTCGGCCGAGATCCCGGGCGCCTCGTCGCCGAACTCGATCACCGACTCGTGTACCGGTTCCTTGGTCGCGTTGAGATACCGGACGAAGTCGGCGATGCCGCCTTCATACCGGTAGGTGACCGACGTGGGCGCGCCGGTCGCGTGCTCGGGCCGCTCGTCGATCAGGTCGATGGCCAGGCCGCGGTTCAGGAACGCCATCTCCTGAAGCCGCCGGGACAGCGTCTCGAAACTCCACTCGGTGGTCTCGAAGATGTTTCCGTCCGGCCAGAACGTGATCGTGGTGCCGGTCTCGGCGGTCGGCTCGCCCTTGACCAGCGGGCCGGTGGGCTCGCTGAGCCGGTACGACTGACGCCAGAAGTACCCGTCCTTGCGGACCTCGACCTCCAGCCTGGTCGCGAGGGCGTTGACGACCGAGACGCCGACACCGTGCAGTCCGCCGGAGACGGCGTAGGACTTGCCGTCGAACTTGCCGCCCGCGTGCAGCGTGGTCAGCACGACCTCGACGGCCGGCCGGTGCTCCACCGGATGCATGTCCACCGGGATGCCCCGGCCGTTGTCGTCCACCCGGACCCCGCCGTCGGCGAGCAGGGTGACCGTAACGTGGTCGCAGAAGCCCGCCAGGGCCTCGTCGACGGCGTTGTCGACGACTTCCTGCACGAGGTGGTGCAGTCCGCGCTCGCCCGTCGATCCGATATACATCCCCGGGCGCTTGCGCACTGCCTCCAGGCCCTCGAGGACCGTGATTGAGCGTGCGTCGTAAGACAAACGGTTTGCTCCTCCTGAAAGCGGGACACGCGCACGGGTGGCCAGAGGCACTTTCCCGGCTGCGACAGCCCCGGTACGCTTACCTATTTTACCTGGCTAGCCCCCCAGCCTCAGCCGCATAGGGCAGGCGCTACCCGTAGGTGTCGCGCGGACCCCGGCTGCCCCGGACCCGCCACTGGCCCGGACGCCGCTCCGGCCCGGTCGGCCCGTGCACCTTCACCCGGCGCACCGAGCCGTCACCAAGCTCGGCGTTGAGCCGCCGGACCAGGTCAGCGGCCAGCAGCCTGAGCTGGGTCGCCCAGGCCGTGGAGTCCGCGGCGACGACCAGTTCCCCGTCCGCCAGATGCTCGGGAACGGTGTGCGCGGCCAGGTCCGGGCCGACGATCTGAGCCCAGCGGGCGAACACAGAGCCGGTCGCGACCGGTACCTCCCAGCCGGTCTCGGAGACCAGGGCCTCGATCGCCGTTCCGAGCGGCGCCGGATCCTCGCGCCGCTCCCGGCGACGGCGGCCGCCGGCCGGGCCGGCCGCCTCGCCGTCCCTGGGCCGCCGAACCGGGGGGGCCGTCGGCTGGCCGGCCCCGCGGGCCGCCGCCAGCGCCTTCGCGCGGGTCAGTGCCGCGGCCGCGAGGGACTCCCGGTCGGC
>JAJYTW010000042.1 GCA_021792855.1 Actinomycetes bacterium | reverse complement strand
GAGGTCGAGCACGCGGTCGCGGTCGTTCGGCGGCGGCACCGGCCGGTGCGGGGCACCTCGGATCGCGGCCAGGCGTACGACGCGTCCGATCCGGCGCTCAGCGCCTGGGTGCACAACTCGCTGACCGACTCGTTCCTTACTGCCTACCGGGTCTATGGGGCGCATGCATGTTCGGTCGACGACGCCGATCGTTTCGTCGCCGAGCAGGTCAGGGTGGGCGAACTGCTCGGCGCGGATCCGCTGCCCGGGACGGCTGCCGATCTGGCGGCCTGGGTGAGCGACCATCCGGCGCTCGCGCCGTCGCCCGGCGCCGCCGAGGCGATCAGGTTCCTGCGACGGCCACCGCTCGCGCCGCCGGTCCGGGCGGCCTACGGGCTGCTGTTCCGCGCGGCTGTGGCCACGCTGCCCGAGTCGATCAAGCAGGTTGTCGGTGTCCGGTCCCGGCCTGCTGACCTGCACGTCGGCCGGGCGGCCGTGTCGACCCTGCGGGTCTTCCTCGGCTCGTCGCCGGACTGGCGGCTCGCGCTGGTCCGGGTAGGTGCGCCTCAACCGCCAGGCGCGAAGTTCCGCCAGCCGCTGCCGGCCTCGGCGCTCGGTGGCGATGCGCCCGGCGCGCGGGCCCCGCACTAGTGCGCGTTCCCGGCCTGGCGGGTAGCGGCTGCGGGGCCGGGCGGGCGAGTGGCGGGCTGCGGGTTGCGGCTCCGCGGGTGGGTGCGCGTCAGACTGGCGGGTAGCGGCTGCGGGGCCGGGCGGGCGAGTGGCGGGCTGCGTTCCCGGCCTGGCGGGTAGCGGCTGCGGGCCGGGCGGGCGAGTGGCGGGCTGCGGCCCCGCTGGCACCGGGATGCCTGAGCGCAACTGGCCCGATTCGGCCGTTATCGTGGCAATTCGACTAGCGGTTGGGCAAGGGAGCGGCGCGGCACCACCCGCGTGCGGGCTCGGGTGACCGGCCGCTGCGCGGGTGATTCTCAGAGCGTGGCGGATTTTCAGGGCATTCTGCTGAAAATCCGCCACGCTCTGAGAATCCGCCGTGATCGTCGTCGTGGGCCCGGCCGGGACCGACCGCGAGCGGCCGGTTCTCCGGGTCGGGCCGGGCGACGGGCCGCTAGAGACCGAAGAACTCCATCTCGGCGTCGGTCATCAGGCGTGACCGGATCAGGAAGCGCACGCCCTCGGGTGCCTCGACCGAGAAGCCGCTGCCCCGCCCGGGGACTACGTCCACGGTGAGATGCGTGTGCTTCCAGTACTCGTACTGGGCCGCCGACATCCAGAACGGCACGGGCCGCGGGAGGCCGGGCACGGCCAGGTCGCCGAGGTGTACGTCGGCGTCGCTAGTGAGGAAGTCTCCATCCGGGAAGCACATCGGCGACGAGCCGTCGCAGCATCCCCCGGACTGGTGGAACATCAGCGGGCCGTGCTGCTGCGTCAGCTTGGCCAGCAGGTCCGCGGCGGCGGCGGTCAGATCGACCCGCCGGATCGGATCTGCCATGGGGCTCCAATCGTTGTCGAACTCATCGTCGAACTGCCGGCCCGATGCCGGACGCCACCACCCGAGGGCAGCGCCGTCCGGCCACCGGGCCCGCCGGGACTGCGAACCGACCGGAAGTGCCGGACTAGAAGAACCCGAGCGCGTTCGGCGAGTAGCTGACCAGCAGGTTCTTGGTCTGCTGGTAGTGATCGAGCATCATCTTGTGGTTCTCCCGGCCAACCCCGGACTGCTTGTACCCGCCGAACGCGGCATGCGCCGGATAGGCGTGGTAGCAGTTGGTCCAGACCCGCCCGGCCTGGATCTCGCGGCCGACCCGGTAGGCGCGCGACCCGTCCCGGGTCCATACCCCCGCGCCGAGCCCGTACAGCGTGTCGTTGGCGATCTTGAGCGCGTCCGACTCGTCCGCGAAGCTGGTGAGCGCGAGCACCGGCCCGAAGATCTCCTCCTGGAAGATCCGCATGGCGTTGTGGCCCTCGAACACCGTCGGGGTGACGTAGTAACCGCCGGCCAGGTCGCCGCCGAGATCGGCGCGCTCGCCGCCGGTGAGCACCTTCGCGCCCTCGGCCCGGCCTATCTCGAGGTAGGACAGGATCTTCTCAAGCTGGTCGTTGGAGGCCTGGGCGCCGATCATGGTGTCGGTGTCCAGCGGGTTGCCCTGCTTGACCGCCCTGGTGCGGTCCACGGCGTCGGCCACGAACGAGTCGTAGATGCTGGCCTGGACCAGGGCGCGCGACGGGCAGGTGCAGACCTCACCCTGGTTGAGCGCGAACATGGTGAAGCCCTCGAGTGCCTTGTCGTAATAGTCGTCCCGCTGCGACGCGACATCGTCGAAGAAGATGTTGGGGCTCTTGCCGCCAAGCTCCAGCGTGACCGGGATCAGGTTCTGGCTGGCGTACTGCATGATCAGCCGCCCGGTGGTGGTCTCGCCGGTGAACGCGATCTTGGCGATCCGGCTGGAGGATGCGAGCGGCTTGCCGGCCTCGACGCCGAAGCCGTTCACGACGTTGACCACGCCGGCCGGGAGCAGGTCGGCGACAAGCTCGATGACCTTGAGCACCGACCACGGGGTCTGCTCGGCCGGCTTGATGACCACGCAGTTGCCGGCGGCCAGGGCGGGCGCGAGCTTCCACACCGCCATCAGGATCGGGAAGTTCCACGGGATGATCTGGCCGACGACGCCCAGTGGCTCGTGGAAGTGGTAGGCGATGGTGTCCGCGTCGATCTCGGAAATGCCGCCCTCCTGGGCCCGGATCGCGCCGGCGAAGTAGCGGAAGTGGTCGACCGCGAGCGGCAGGTCGGCGGCCAGCGTCTCGCGAACCGGCTTGCCGTTCTCCCATGACTCGGCCACGGCCAGCATCTCCAGGCTGGCCTCCATCCGGTCGGCGATCTTGTTCAGGATCACGGCGCGCTCGCTGGCCGAGGTCCGGCCCCAGGCGCGCTTGGCGCCGTGCGCCGCGTCGAGCGCGAGTTCGACGTCCTCGCTCGTCGAGCGCGCGACCTGCGTGAACGCGCGGCCGTTGACCGGGGACAGATTCTCGAAGTACTGGCCCTTGACGGGCGGCACGAACTCGCCGCCGATGAAGTTGCCGTAGCGATCCGCTACGTCGACGATGCTGCCGGACTGGCCGGGCGGAACGTAGGTGGCCATGGGGTCGTCCTCTCGTGCGGGTAGCCGGTGCCCGTCCGCCCCGCTGGCAGATGACCTCGGCCGGGCGGCGGGTGACGAGCGTCACGATAGGGACGGCAACGTTGCAACCACGTTGCGCGAGCACGGTCGCCGGGCGGCCCGGATTGTCGGCCCGGGGCCGACTGGCTAGCGGCTGAGTTCGGCGTCGATCCGGGCCGCGGCGGCCTCAGCCCGGACCCGCAGCGGAGACCCGGCAGGCAGCACCTGGCACTGCCGCTGCCACGCGCCCAGGTCATCGGCGCCCCACCGGCTCTGGGTCCACTCGACCAGCAGCCGTGGCCGGCCGTCGGCGAGGACCGCCGAGCGCAGCCAGTCGTGCAGGTCATCGCGCATCCGAACGATCTGCGGTGACTCGCTGAACGGCAGCAGCGGGCCGCGGTACAGCCGCAGCGCCTGTGCGACATCGCCGACCGCGAGCGCGGCCTGCACGGTCGCCCAGTCCGAGGTGACCTCGCAGCCGATCCGGTACGGCCTGGACCGCAGCAGGTCCGCGCCGAGCAGTCCGCGCAGCCGGACCAGTTCCGCCCGCGGTGTGCTGGTAGTGATGTCGCCCGGGTAGAGCAGGGCGGTGAGCTCGTCGCCGGAGATCCCGTCCCTGGCGTGGGCCAGGATCATCAGGATCTCGCTGTGCCGGGGGCTCAGCCGGATCGACCGGCCGCCGCAGGTCAGCACGCAGTCCGGGCGGCCGAGTGCCTGGACGTGCAGCGCCTGGGCCGGGCTCCCGGATCCGGGCCCGCCACCGGACCCGGCCAGGCTCGACGCCGCGGACCGGCCGCCGGCGCCGTGCGGTCCGCCGAGCGCGGCGATCCTGGCCAGCTCGGCCTCCGCCATCCGGGCGGCGGCCCGGACCATGGCCATGGTCTGGGGGCTCGCGGCGCCCCGGCCGCCGGTGATGTCGACCACGCCAAGCACCCGCCGGGACAGGGGATCGTGCACCGGCGCCGCCGCGCAGTTCCACCGCTGGACCGGCCGGACGAAGTGCTCGGCGGCCCGGATCGCGACCGCGAGGTCCAGCCGCAGCGCGGTGCCCGGCGCGTTGGTCCCGGCGTGCTCCTCGTCCCACAGCGCGCCCTCGACGAACGCGATCTTCTCGGCCCGCCGCAGCGCGCCCTGGGCGCCGGAGACCCACAGCAACTGGCCGCCCTCGTCGGTGACAGCGAGCACGCTGTCGCAGGCGGCCGCGGCATCGCTGAGCACGTCCCGGAGCAGCGGGTAGACGGGGGCCAGCGGGTGCTGCGCGCGGTAATCGGCAAGCGACTGGCTGCCGATCGTGATCGGTGGCTGGCTGGCGTCCGCGTTCACCCCTGCGGCGAGCGACCTGAGCCATGAGCTCGCCACGATCTCGCTGACATCCGGGGCAACGGCCGTGCCGCCACGCTCCAGGAACGCCTCGTGCGCGTCCCGGACCGCGCTGCCTGCTCCGCCACGTACCACGCACTCATTGAAGCACCCGGCAAACTGCCTGTCACCGCAGCAAACCGACCTGGTGCCGGGCGATGTGATGTATGTCGCGGTGCGGAGGCATCCCGCCCGGGTAAACCCAGGCTGGGAATGCCCGGCGTCGGCCGGGCAGCCGGGGCGCTGGTTCGGGGGCGATGGTTCCAGCCGCTGACGCTGACTCTGAGGCTGGCCGGGGAGGGATCCCCGGCCGTTTCGGCCTGCTCGGAGAACTGTTCCAGCGACTGCCCGCGAGCGTCGCCTACGTGACCGGGCCGGATCTGGTCTTCGAGTTCGCGAACGAGGAGTACCTCAGGATCGTCGGCACCCGCGACCTGATCGGGCGCCCGCTGCGAGAGGCGCTGCCCGAACTGCCGCCCGCCAGGCTCAGGTTGCTCTATAAGGCGATCCGCACGGGCCGGGCCGAGCGCGGGCGGAACTCGGAGGTCTGGCTGCGCCGAGGCGGGCCGGAACCGGAACGGATGTACCTCGACTTCGTCTACCAGCCGGTGACGGACGCCGACGGCACGGTCACCGGTGTTCTGCTGTTCGGCAACGACGCCACCGCGCACGTCAATGACCGCCGCAGGCTTGAGGTGCTGGCCGAGCGCCTGGCCGCGAGCGAGGAGCAGTTCCGCACCCTGTTCGAGACGCTGCCCGTGGGCATCGTGCACTACAACGCCGACGGCTCGGTCAGTGGCGCCAACCCGGCGGCCAGCGAGATTCTCGGCTTCGCGCCCGAGGCCATGCGGACCTGGCCGCTGGAGCGGGCGGGTCGCGCGGTGCGCGAGGACGGACGGCCCTTCGGGCCAGGCGAGCCGCCGGTGTCGGTCGCCCTGCGGACCGGCGAGGTCGTCGCGGACGTGATAGTCGGACTGCCGCACGGGCGCACCGGCGAGCATCGCTGGCTCCGGGTCACCGCCGTCCCGGAGGCCAGGGATGAACGCGGCCGTCCGCAGCGGGTCTACGCGATGATCACCGACATCACCGAGCAGCGCCGGTCGGAGACCGGGTTCACCGAGAGCTACCGGCTGCTGCGGCGGATGCGGGACGCGAACGTGGTCGGCGTCGCGGTCGCCGACGAGGACGGCATATTCGAGGCGAACGACGCCTTCCTGGACCTGATCGGCTACCGCCGGGCCGATCTGGCGAGCGGCCGGATCCGGTTCGCTGAGATCACGCCGCCGGAGTGGCTCGCGGTCAACGACGACGCCATGCGGCAGATGCGCAGCGTGGGCGTGACCAGGCCGTGGGAGAAGGAGTACCAGCGTCCGGACGGCAGCCGGGTGCCGGTGCTGATCTGGTCGGCGGTGACCGGCCGGGAGCCGCTGCGCTGGACAAGCTTCGTGGTCGACCTGTCCGCCAGAGAGCGCCGGGAGCGGGAGCGGGCCGATCTGCTCCGCAGCGTCAACACCGAGCTTGAGCAGCGGGTTAGCGAGCGCACCGCCGACCTGGTGCGGGCCGAGCGGGAGCGGCGGGCGCTGCAGGATGAGCTGTCGCAGGCCGAGCGCCTTCAGACGGTGGGCCAGCTAGCCAGCGGGATCGCCCATGACTTCGGCAACCTGCTGTCCATCATCGTCGGGCACGCCGAGCTAGCCGAGGACGTCGGCGGGGACCTCGACCCGGAGATCCGGCGGATTCTCGGGGAGATCAGGCACGCGGCGGACCGCGCCGTGCACCTGTCCGGCGACCTGCTCAGGTTCAGCCGCCGGACCCGCGCCGCGCCCGCGCCGGTCGACCTGAACGCCCTGGTCAATGGAGTGCTTGACCTGCTGACCGCGAGCCTGGCCGGCCGGGGCAGGGTGCTGCTGCACCTGTCGCCCGCGCCGCTGCCGCCGGTGCTCGGCGATCGCGGCCAGTTTGAGCAGGTGCTGCTGAACCTCGCCGTGAACGCCAGGGATGCCATGCCCGGCGGCGGAACGCTCGCCATCGGCACCGGCGTCGCCGACCCGCCCGAGGAGGTGCGGAGGCGCCTCGGCGGGCCGGCCGGCGGCTATGTCGAGCTTTCCGTCGCCGACACCGGGACCGGGATGAACGAGCAGGTCCGGGCCAGGATCTTCGATCGGTTCTTCACGACCAAGCCGGCTGGTCAGGGGACCGGTCTCGGCCTGTCCACCGTGCACGGCATCGTCGCCGATCTGGGCGGCGCGATCGAGGTCGAGTCGGAGGAGGGCCACGGCACCACGTTCCGGATCTTCCTGCCGGCCGGCACTCGCGCGGCGGTCCCCGCCCCGCGGGACCCGCACCGCGTTCGGCGTCGCGGGTCCCGCCGGTCTCGCGGCGGGTTAGGCGTCGCGGCGGGTGATGACCAGCGCCGCGACCAGCAGGACCACGGCCGGCCAGCCGATCAGCACCAGCACCGACCAGGCCGGGGACAGCAAGCCGGGCTGCGGGCGCGCGCTCACCGCCTGGTAGGCGGCGAACGGCAGGGTGAACCGGCCCAGCCGGGTGTCCCATGGCGCTGGCAGGATCAGGCACAGCACGGCCAGCAGGTAGATCACGCCGATCGCGGTCGCGATGGCGCCGGCCGTGTGCCGGATGATCGCGCCGATCCCCACCCCGAGCATCGCGCAGGCCGCCAGGCAGTACCCGGCGATCACCACCGCTCCGGGGACCCGCGGATCGGCCAGTGACAGGCCCGGATGCCCGCCGCGGGCGATCAGCGCCTGGGTCAGCCAGAAGCAGCCGAACGCGAGCACCTCGCCGACCACGAGCGCGGCCCCGCCGGTGACCGCGGCCTTGGCCGCGAGCACGGTCCACCGGCGCGGCACGGCGACGAAGGTAGTGCGGATCAGGCCGGTGGAGTACTCCGAGGTGAACACCAGCACGCCGAGCACCGTGACCGGCAGCGCGGCGTACTCCGCGTACCCGAGGAAGCTGCTGACCAGGGGGTCGAGCGGGCCGCCAGCCCGGGCGGTGCTCAGGGTGGCGCCGACGATCGCGGTGATCCCGAGGGTCACCACCGCCGAGATCAGCACGGTCAACTGGGTCGAGCGGACCGACCGGAGCTTGGTCCACTCGAAGGCGAGCACCTCGGCCGCGAGGGCCAGCGGGAGCGAGCCGTTACGCGGCGGGGTCTGGGTCCGGGTTACGGTCACGGTGCGTCCTTGCGTTCCGGCGTCCCGGCGCCGGCCCGGTAGTCGGCGCTGTTGGCGGTGAGATCTAGGTAGGCCTGCTCGAGCGAGGCGTGCCTGGGCACCAGTTCGTGCACCGCGATGCCGTGCGCCGCGGCGAGGTCGCCGATCGCCGGGGCCTCCGCGCCGGTCACCGCCAGGCCGCCGCCCGGATCGGGCCGGACGGTGGCTCCGCCGGCGGTCAGCAGCGCGGCGAGTTCGGCGGCCCGCGGCGACCGCACCATGACGTCCCGCCTGGTGGCGGAGACGAACTCCGCGATCGGGGTGTCCGCGAGCAGTCTGCCCCGGCCGATGATGACCAGGTGATCGGCGGTCTGCGCCATCTCGCTCATCAGGTGGCTGGACACCAGGATCGTGCGGCCCTGCCCGGCCATCAGCCGGAGCAGTTCGCGGATCCACCGGATCCCCTCCGGGTCCAGGCCGTTGACCGGTTCGTCCAGCACCAGGACGGGCGGGTCGGCGAGCAGCGCTCCGGCCAGTCCGAGCCGCTGCTTCATGCCGAGCGAGAAGCCCCGGATCGGCCGGCCGGCGACGGTGTCAAGCCCGGTCAGTTCCAGCACCTGACCGACCCGAGCGCGCGGGATCCCGTTGCTGCGCGCCAGTGCGAGCAGGTGGAACCAGGCGGTGCGTCCGCCGTGCACGGCGCTCGCGTCCAGCAGCGATCCGACCTCGTGCAGCGGCCGCGAGATCTGCTGGTAGCGGCGGCCGCCGACCAGGGCCGTTCCGGTGGTGGGGGAGTCCAGGCCGAGCAACACCCGCATGGTCGTGGTCTTGCCCGCGCCGTTCGGCCCGAGGAAGCCGGTCACCCGCCCGGGCCGGACGGTGAAGGTGAGATTGTCCACGGCGGTGACCCGCCCGAAGCGCTTGGTGAGCCCGCTGACCTCGATCGACTGCGGCGCCGGCACTGCTGCGGTCGTCACGTGCTCATCACCTCGGTCGGCGGGGGTTGGCCGGGAGCGTCCGGATCGGCCGGAGCGTCCGGATCGGCCGGAGCGTCCGGAGCGTCCGGCGGGACCAATGCTAGCAGAAATGAGAATGATCGCAAGTCTGAGAATATGATCTAGACTGACCGGATGGCCAGCGCGGATCTTCTGCTGCACCCGGTACGGCTGCGCATCCTCAAGGCGTTCCTCGGCGACCGGGCGCTCACCACCAGTCAGCTAGCGGCCGAGTTGGCCGACGTGCCGGCCGGCAGCCTGTACCGGCACATCGCCCTGCTGACCAGGGCGGGCGTGCTCCAGGTCGTCGCCGAACGGCGGGTCCGCGGGGCGATCGAGCGCACCTATACCGCCCGGATGGCGGCGGCCCAGATCCAGCCGGACGAGATCAGGTCGATGACACCCGAGGATCACTCGCGGGCGTTCCTTGCCTATGTCGCCGGCCTGATCGCCGATTTCGACCGTTATATGGCCACCGAACCGGACGACCCGGCCAGGGACGGGGCGGGCTTCCGGATGGGCGCGCTGTGGCTGACCGACGCAGAGGTCGCCGACTTCGCCCGCGATCTGGCCGCCGTGCTGATGCCCCGGATGGCCAACGCCCCCGGCCCGGGCCGCAGGCGCCGGATGCTCTATACCGTCCTGCTGCCCGACCCGGCGGAGCCCGGCGGACCAGGGTCCGCTGGCGGATGAGAACGGGGGGCAGTCCGGTTACCCTGGAAGGCGATGGATTACCTGGCCCTGCATGACGGGATGCTGCAGCAGGTCACGACCGCGGGCGACGAACTTCTGCCGGTCGGGGACCCGTTCCGCGAGCGCACCGATCCCAGGCAGCGCTCCGGTGTCCCCGATGCCGTGATCACGGCCGACTTCATCCCCGGCGACTGCCGGTGCTCGTGGACCTATGTGCGGGGCAAGCTGACTCTTAAGTATTTCAACACGGCCTGCCCGATGCTGGCCGATCATCGCCCCGCCGGCGTCCCCGCGCAGCGCTAGTCAGCGTGCGGCCTGCCGGCCGATCGAGTCCAGGATCGTCCGGGCGGTGGCGCCGGAGCCGGCGAGTCCGATGACGACCAGGGCGGGCCTGGCCCGTCCCGGCACGGTCACGACGACGGTCATCGTGCCGACGCTGCCGGCTCCCGAGCCGTAGGCCGGCCCGGCTAGGCAGACCCGCACTCCGCGCGGGCTGGGCAGGCCCGGCGGGTGCGGGCAGGCGGCCGCCGCGGGACCGGCCAGCGGGACCGTGGCATAGCGCCCGGATCCCACGACCACGCCCGGGCGGGCCGCCAGATTGGCCGCGGTGTCCAGGAACGCGGGACAGGACGGGATGAACTGTGCGGCGGCGGTGGATAGTCGCACCACCCGGGCGGCTATGCCGTACGGGCACCCGCCCCACCACGTGCCTCGCCTGGTAAGCCAGGTGGCGGGCGCGGCGAACCTGATCCCGCCGAAGCGGTGCCAGCGCCACCCGGCCGGCACGCCGAACGCGGGCCCGGGCGCGAGGGCCACCGACAGCGGGGAACGGGTCAGCGTGGCGATCACCCGCCCGGCGAGCGGCCCGCGGGCGGTGATCCGCACGCCGAGCGAGGGCGCGATCAGCACGACCCGGCCGCCGGCCCGGTGCTCGGTCAGCACCCTGATCCCGTTCAGCGTGCCGTTGGGGCGCACGGCGATCGCCGTCGACGCCGACGGCTGGGACCGGAACCGGGTCAGCACGACCACGGTCGCCGGGGGCCGGCAGCCTTCTGCCCGGAACATCCCCGGCCAGGGAGCCTGGCCGGGGAAGACGACGCCGCGCCCGCGACCGCCGCAGCCCCCCGTGGCATCGACCAGCCACGATCCGGGCACCGACACCTGCGCGTCCAGGTAGGCGACCGGGGCCCAGCCCGGCGGTGTCAGCGAGGTGTCGGTCAGCGGCACCCCCCGGGGAGCCGGCCGCGGCGGGGGCAGAGTGGCGGACGGCGGAGCGCCCCGCCCGGCGACCGCCGCGGCCCCGCCCGCCAGCACCACGACGGCCAGGGCCGCAAAGGCCGCCGCCATCGCCCGCCGGTGCCGTGCCCGCCGTGCTCGGTGCTCGATCCGCTCGGGCAGCACGCCGGTGCGGGCCGGCGCCTGCGCGTCGGCGAGGTCGGCCCGCCGTCGCAACTCCTCGCGGAGCGCCTCCTCCAGGTCCGTCATCGCGACCACACCTCCCGGTCCATCTGCTCCCGAAGCCGTGCCAGCCCTCGGGACGCGTGCGTCTTCACGGCTCCCGGCGAGCACCCGAGCACGGCGGCGATCTCGGTCTCGGTCAGGTCCTCGAAGTAGCGCAGCACGAGCACGGCCCGCTGCCGGCCGGGCAGCGCCGTCAGGGCCGGCCACAGCGACTCCCGGTCGAGCAGCGCGTCGAGTCTGCCGGTGCCGCCGGCGGGTTCCCGCTCGCCCGCGGGCTCAGCCTGGCCGGGTGCCTCGCCGCCGGTCAGCGGGTGCGGGATCTCGCGGCGCCAGTGCCGCCGCGAGGCGGTCAGGAACAGCGAGACCAGCACGCGCCGGGCGTACGGCTCGAGCACGGCCGGCCCGCGCAGCCGGCCGCGGCGCAGGTACGTCCGGGTCAGCGCCTCCTGCACCAGGTCCTCACCGGCCTGCCAGTCCCCGGTCAGCAGGTACGCGGTCCGGCACAGGGCCCGGGACCGCGCGGCGACGAACGCGGCGAACTCCTCGTCCACGGATCACCTCGCCTGGTAAGACGATCTGGCACTGCCACCCGGTTGACACGTGCTCCCGGCGGGGATGCCCGATTCATGCTGTCCTGTATGGCGGTACCGGTATCGGGCAGGTGACGGGCCTGTGTCTATCCTTCTCGGCAGACGCAAGCTGACGAGACTCCCCTTCCAAGAGACGAGGACAGGCTCATGGTCGACGTGAACGCGGCACTGGATCGCGCTGGGCTGACGAACGTCCACGTCCGCGAGTACGTGCGGTACTGGGCGGACCTCACCGGAGCCGCGCGGGTCGAGGTCGTGAGCGCGTCCGACGACGCGCGGCTGATCTCCGAGGCGCTCGCCGACGGGGAGATCCAGCCCGCCGGCGAGGGCCGCTACTACTCCCGCAGCTACTCCAAGGACACGGCGCGCTCGGAGGAGCGCACCGTCGTCGCCACTAACAACCACGCCGACAAGGGCGTGTACAACAACTGGCGCCCGGCCTCGGAGATGCGCCCGCTGCTCGAGGAGCGGATGCGCGGCGCGTCGGCCGGCAAGACGATGTACGTGGTGCCGTACCTGATGGCCCCGGTCGGCTCCCCGCTGGAGCGGTACGCGGCCGGCGTGGAGGTCACCGACAGCCGGACCGTCGTGCTGCACATGATCCGGATGGCGCGGGTCGGCGTCAGCTACGTCAACGAGCTTGCCGATCAGGACAGCTTCGTGCGGGCCGTGCACGTCACCGGCGACCTGGAGAACCTCGGCCAGGGCACCGCGGAGGACAAGCGGTACTTCGTCACCGTCGCCGACGAGCGGACCATCCTGCACTTCGGCTCGTCCTACGGCGGCAACGCGCTGCTCGGGAAGATCGCCCACGGACTGCGCCAGGCCGCCTACGACGGCTGGGCGTCCGGCGAGTTCCTCGCCGAGCAGTTCATGCTGATCGGCATCACCGACAACGTGACCGGCAAGCGCTATCACATCTGCGGTGGCTTCCCGAGCGCCTCGGGCAAGACCAACCTGGCGATGATGCTCGCCCCGGACGACCTGGGCGACCGGTACCGGGTGGACTTCTACGGCGACGACATCGCCTGGCTCCGGGTCGACCCGGAGGACGGCAAGATCTACGCGATCAACCCCGAGTTCGGGGTGTTCGGCGTGGCCAAGGACACCAACGAGGTGACCAACCCGACCGCGCTGGCCTCGGTGGCGCCGGGCACCGGCACGCTGTTCACAAACATCGCTTATAACGAGAACACCCACGAAGTCTGGTGGGAAGGCCGGACGCCGGAGCCGCCGGCCGACGTCACCGGCTGGCGGGACTGGAAGGGCCAGCTCATCTCCGAGCGGCCGGAGGCGGAGAAGGACGCGCCGTGGGCGCACCCGAATAGCCGGTTCACCACCACGCTGGCCAACGTGCCGAACATCGCGCCGGACTTCGACAGCCCCAAGGGCGTGCCGATCGACGCGATCATCTTCGGCGGCCGGGCCAGTGACCGGGAGCCGCTGATCCGCGCGATCACCGACCTGGCCGAGGGCGTCTACGACGGCCTGACGCTCGGCGCCGAGGCGACGTTCGCCGCCGAGGGCGTGGACGGACTGCTGCGCTACGACCCGATGTCGATGCGGCCGTTCATGGCCTACCCGGAGGGCCCGTACGCGGCGCACTGGCTGAAGATCATCGGCGCGGCGAAGTCCCAGCCGATCTTCGCGCACGTCAACTGGTTCCAGCGGGACCCCGAGGACCGGCACTACCTGTGGCCCGGCTACCGGGAGAACCTGCGCCCGCTGCTGTGGCTGCTCCAGCTCAAGGAGGGCGAGGTGACCGGCAGGCAGACGCCGGTCGGCATCCTCCCCGCCGAGGGCGAGATCGACCTGTCCGGCGTCGACATCACGCCGGAGGACCTGGCCAAGGTGCTGTCGATCGACACCGCGCGGTGGAAGCAGGAGATGAAGTACCGCGAGGAGCACCTGGCGCAGTTCGCCGACCTGCCCGAGGAGATCTGGCAGGCGCACCGCCGGATCGCCGCCGCACTGGACAGCGAGGACTGACCGCCCGCCGGTCTGCCGGCCCGCGGCCCGATGCCCGGCCCCGCCCCTGCGGCGTGGCCGGGCATCGGCATTTCCGCCGGGCGTCCGGTTCGCCGCGGGGGACTGCCGTGCCCCGGCTCAGCCGGCTACGGCGGCGGGATCGGGCCTGGGGGTTCCGGTGAGCTCGGACCGGACGATGGCCGCACCGGCGACCAGGGCCCGCATCTTCTTCTTCACCACGATCTGGCGCAGCGAGGCGAGCGCGCAGTCCGAGGCCACGGCGACTTGTCCGGCCGGAACCACCTGCACCACCCGGCGCAGCCAGGCGGCGATCCGCTCCGGGCTCTCCACGTTCAGGTTCTTGCCGTCCAGCGCGCCGACCGCGAGCAGCTTGTCGGCCGGCCAGCCCTTCAGCGCCTCGGCCTCGGCGAAGTCGTGGCTGGCAAGCTCGAGGTGGAACATGTCGCAGTCGATATCGAAAGCCCACGGCAGCAGACTCGCGGCCCTTAGCTCGCTCTGGCCGGTCTGGCCCTCCTCGTGGCCGTAGCAGATGTGCACCACGCGGGTCATCGAGATGCCCTCGAAGGCGGTGTTCAGCGCCTCGATGATCCACGGCTCGTTCTCGAAGAACGTCAGCGGCTCGGCGACCTGCACCATGTCCACCCCGCCGCGGCGCTCGATGTCCCGCAACTCGGCGTTGAAGGCCCGGGCCACGTCGAGCGCGAGCGCCCGGATGTCGCCGTTGTAGTACTCGTCGGTGGTGATCGCGGCCAGCGTCACCGGGCCGATCCCCATGTGCAGCTTGAACGGGGCGCTGGTGGCCTCCCGGACGGCCTCGACGATCGGCTTGAGTACCGGCCGGCGCCACCGGATCGGGGCGATCGCGGTCGGCTTGTAGATCGGCAGGTCGAACTCCCCGGCGACCATCCGGTCGCCGTAGGGCACGTACCCCTCAAGCCGCTGGGCCATCACGTGGTGGTGCTCGGCGACCTCGTAGTTCGTGTCGGTCTCGTAGTACTGCCCGCCGTCGGTGATCACGTCCAGGCCGGCGTCCTGCTGGTCCTTCACGGCCAGCGACACGGCCGCCTGGAACAGTTCCCGGTGCCGGAAGCTCGGGAACTCGCGGGCGTGCACGCCCTCGCCGAACACCCGGCCCTGCATGAAGATCGGGCGCGGCAGCGAGTTCACGATCGTGGCAGGGAGCAGGACGTCGCGCCCTCGGATCTGCATGTCTTCTCCTCCCGGGACAGGTCGGCTACTGGGCGGTGACGCCACCGTCGGCGATCAGCACGGTGCCGGTGCAGAACGAGCCCTCCGGCCCGGCCAGGAACAGGACCGTGGCGGCGATCTCCTCGGGCAGGCCGAGCCGCCCGGACAGGTAGCGCTGCGCGGTGAGCCGTGCCCCGGCCTCGGCGTCCCCGTCGCCGCGAGTCCGCAGCAACTCCTCCGGCATCTCGGTGCGGACGGTGCCCGGGCAGACGCAGTTGACCCGGATCCGCGGGCCGAACTCGGCGGCGGCCACCCTGGTCAGTGACAGCAGCCCGCCCTTGGCCGCGGTGTAGGCGGCGGCGCCGCGCACCGCCATCACGGCGGCGACGGAGGAGATGTTCACGATCGACCCGCCGTCCCGCATCGCGGCCGCGGCGTGCTTCATCATCAGGAACGGGCCGCTCAGGTTGACGGCCAGCACGGCCTCGAAGTCCGCCAGCGCGGTCTGGGCCAGCGGGCTGTGCAGCGCCATCCCGGCGTTGTTCACGACGATGTCCAGGCCGCCGAACTCGGTCACGGCCCGGCCGATCAGGGCCCGGACCTGGTCCTCGTCGCTGACGTCGGCCCGCGCCGCGATCGCCGCGCCGCCGGCCGCCGTGATCTGCCCGGCCACCGCTGCGGCGTCCTCCGCGCGCACGTCGGCCAGGATCACCGCGGCGCGCTCGGCCGCGAGCAGGCGCGCGGTGGCGGAGCCGATCCCGCCCGCCGCCCCGGTGATGATCGCTACCTTGCCGTCTAGCCTGCCGATCGCCATCAGCCCCTTCCGGTCGCCGTCCCGCGCGCCCCGGGGGACGGGAGGTTGTCGTAGTAGGGCAGCACGGTCCCGGCCGCGCCGGTCATGCCGAGCATCGCCTCGGTGACCGGATGCGTGACCTCGCCGGAGACGGCGAGGTTGACGCAGGCCGGGCCGTCGTGTGCGGCGGCGTCCGCGAGCACCGGGCCGATCTCGTCCAGCGCGTCGACCCGGTACCCGGCGGCGCCGAAGCCGGCCGCGACCCGCTCATAGGCGGTGTCGGCGAGCATCGACACGATCCCGGCCTCGCCCCCGTACAGCAACTGCTGGCCATGCAGCGACATGCCCCAGCACGCGTTGTTCACGACGATGGTCAGGATCGGCAGGCCGTGCCGGACCATCGTGTCGAATTCCTGCGGGTGAAAGCCGGCCCCGCCGTCCCCGATGATCAGCACCACCCGCCGGTCCGGCTCGGCCACCTGGGCGCCGATCGCCAGCCCCGGGGTCATGCCGAGAAATCCGAGGTAACCGCAGCCCATCGTGCGCCGGGGCCGGGCCAGCGGCAGCGACATCATCGCCCAGTGGCTGAGCTCACCGCCGTCGATCACCAGCGTCGCGCCCGGCCCGATCCGGCTGAGCACCTCGCGGAGCGCGTGGTAAGGGTGCGGCCGGCCGCCCACCAGCGCGGGCTCACTGGCCACCGCGGGTTCGCGCCTGGCCGCCCCCGCCGCGGTCGCCGCCCACCCAGACCAGTCCGGCAGCGTGGCGCCTGCCGCCGCCGCGGTCAGCACCGCCGCGGTCAGCGCCCGCAGCGCCAGCCCCGCATCGGCGGTGATTCCCAGGTCGAACGGGCGTAGCCGGCCGGGCTCGGCGGCGTCAGAGTCGATCTCGATCACCCGGGCCTCCAGCGGGATCACCGAGCCGCCGCGGCCGCCCAGGTACAGGCCGAACCGGGCGCCGGCCAGCAGCACCAGGTCCGGTCCGGATCCCTCGGCGGTCAGCGCGCCGAGGTTGCGGGCGGCGACCGAGCCATTCAGCGGATGGCCGGCCGGCATCGCGCCGCCGATCAGGCCGGGCTGGAACACCGGGATGCCGGTCGCCTCGGCGAACTCGACCAGCGGCGCCGACGGCACCGGGCCGCGCAGTCCGCTGCCCGCGATCAGCACCGGCCGCCGGGCGGCGCGGAGCAGGTCGATGGCCTGATCGACGGCCTCGGGTGCCGGCCCGGGCGGGAACGGCAGCAGCGCCCGGCCGGACGAGCCGGTCAGTTCGGGTCCGCTCGGTGCCGAATCGACCGGTGCCGAATCGACCGGTGCCGGATCGACCGGTGCCGGATCGACCGCGCCGAACAGCAGGTCGATCGGCAGGTCGACGACGACCGGGCCGGGCGGCCCGGCCAGCGCGGTGCGGATCGCCAGGCCCAGGATCCGCGGGATCTCCTCGATCACGGTGACCCGATGCGCCCACTTGGTGACCGGCGCGGCGAGCGCGACCTGGTCGACCGAGCCCTGCAGCGCGTTCGATTCGGCGTCTCGCAGCGGCGGCGAACTGGTCAGCAGCAGCACCGGGCTGCGGTCGATCCTGGCCGGCCCGAGGCCGGCGACGGCGTTGGAGTAACCCGAGCCGGCGGTGGCGAACGCGACCCCGATCTCGCCGGTCACCCGGGCATAGCCGTCCGCGGCGTTGACCGCGACCGCCTCGTGCCTGGTGTCCACCAGTCGGATGCCCGCCCGCTGGCAGGCCAGCAGCAGGGCGTCCAGGTGGCCGCCGTGCAGGCCGAACGCGACCCGCACGCCGAACGCACTGAGCGTCCTGGCCGCAAGCTCGCCGCCGGTCACCGCCATCGCGGACCCCCTCCGTCGCGTGCGCTGGCCCGCTCGGGGCGGGCCCGGGCCTGACCAGGCGTCACGGCTCGAGCAGCGCCCGGGCACGGTCCAGCAGTTCGGCCTCGGCGCGGGCGTTGTCCCGCCGTCGGCCCGCGTTCCAGCGCCGCGCCCCCGCGAGGTGGTCCCGTACCCGCCCGGCGTGCTCGCGCACCCGATCCGGGCTCGCGCCGCCGGGGACGTCACGGGCGCGGGCCGCGTCGGCCGGGTCGCTGGTCGCCGCGACCGCTCGCGCGGCGTCCTGGCCGGCCAGGCGGTCCGCGGACCCGGTGATCTGCTCGCTGGCCGCGGTGATCAGGCCGGCGCTGAGCCCGCCAGCGCCCGTCGCACCATCCCCGGCGGTCGCACCATCGCCCGCCATCGCGACGGCCCGGCCGACCACCCGGTACGCGGTGCGGTAGTCCAGCCTGGCCCGCACCGCCAGGTCCTCGGCCAGGTCGGCGGCCGTGGTGAAGTGCCCCGCGGCCTGGCTGGCCAGCACGGCGGTGTCCACCTCCAGCCCGGCCAGCACGGCGGTGCCGAGCCGGGTCAGCCGACTGGCCAGGGTCAGCGCGCTGGCCGCCTCACCGTAGGCGTACAGCCAGTTGTCGGTCCTCGCCGTCGGGGTCAGCGCGGTCGCCAGCAGCCCGGTCAGCCGGCCGATCAGGGTGCCCGCGCCGCCGCGCAGCACCGGCAGCGCGTACGGGTTGCGCTTTTGCGGCATCAGCACGCTGGCCCGGCACAGCGAGGCGGGCAGCCGCACGTAGCCGAACGCCGGGCTGGCGAAGATCTCCAGGTCCGCCGCTAGCTGGGCGAGTTCGGAGCCGATCAGGGACGCGGCGAGCAGCGCGTCGGACAGCGCGTCGGCCGCCCACATCACGTCCCTGGTGTGCGCGCCCGCCGCGGCGAAGCCGAGCCTGCGGGCCAGCCGGTCGCGGTCCACCGGCAGCCGGGTGCCGCCGGCGCCGCCGGCCCCGCCCGGTGAGACGTCGGCGCGCTCGTAGGCCGCCTCGATCCGGTCCAGATGGCGCAGCGCCTGCTCGGCGAAGCTGCCCAGATAGTGCCCGAATGTGGACGGCTGGGCTGGCTGCAGGTAGGTGGTGTCCGCCCAGATCGTCTCGGCGTGCCCGGCGGCCTGGTCGGCGGCCGCCGACGCGAACGCCGTGACGTCGGCGTGCAGGTCGAGCAGCAGGTCGCGGAGCGCGAGCCGGAACGCGATCCGGCCGGCCTCCCGCCGGGTCCGGCCCAGGTGCACCCAGCCGGCGTCGGCGCCGATCTGCCGCTCGAGCACCCGCTCCCGGCTGTTGTACGCGTCGCCGTAGACCGGGTCGTAGCTGAACTCGTCGGCGGGCACCTCGAGCAGCTTCAGCAGGGCGGCGAGCATCGGGGCCGCGTCCTCGCGCCGGACCACGCCGGCCTCGACCAGTTCGGCCAGGTGCGCGAGATCGGCGATGGTCAGGCCGCGGTGCAGCAGCGGCGCGTCGGCGGTCTCCAGCGCGTAGCCGGCCTCGACCAGCTCGGGCGCCGGGCCGCTGGTGATCCGGGCGTCCGCGCCCAGGTAGCCATCGGGCGGGGGGACCTGGCCGCCCGCTGGCGAATCGGCACTCACAGCACGCCACCTCCTGATGCGGTGAACAGCGTCGGCGCTCCGCCGCTGACCAGGAACACCTGCGGTCCGGTGAGCTGCCCGGCCCGGCCGGCCGCGAGCAGCGCAGCCATCGCCTTCGCGCCGAAGACCGGGTCGAGGAAGATTCCCTCGGTCGCCGCGACCAGCCGGGCAGCCTGCTGGCCCGCGGCGGACGGGATGCCGTAGCCGGGCCCGATCCAGCCGTCGATGACCTCGGGCTCGCCGACGTCCGGCGCGCCGGCGTCTGCCGCATCCCCGCCGGCGTCTGTGTCCGCAGTGACCGGGTCAGCTGCGCCCCACCCGGTGCCCACGCCGAGCCGCGCGGCGAGCGCGGCAGCGCCAGACCCGATCGCGGCGATCCGGTCCCGGCACTCGGCCGCCGGCCTGCTGACCGTTACGCCGCGGATCGCGAAGTCCCCGCCGGTCCCGGCCGCCCTGGCCAGCGCGGCGCCGGCCACCAGGCCCGCCTGGGTGCCGCACGAGCCGGTCGCCAGCCACAGTGCCTCCGGCCGCACGCCCAGCGCGGTGAGCTGGGCGGTCAGCTCGGCGTGCCCGCGCACGTACCCGAGCGCGCCGAGCGGCGTCGCGCCGCCGCGCGGCACCAGGTACGGGCGCCGGCCGGCCGCGCGAAGCTCGGCGGCGACCGCGTCGATGCCGGCGTCGACCGAGGACCGCTCCGGCTGCCCGGTGAACCGGATGTCGGTGCCGATCCAGCGGTGCAGCCGCATGTTGCCCTCGTCGGCCGCCCCGTCCCCGTACACCACGACGTGCGGGTCGAGGCCGTGCCGCCGGGCGGCGAGCGCCGCGAGCATGGTCCAGTTCGACTGCGGGCCGGCGCCGGTGACCAGGCTGTCGCAGCCGCCGGCGATCGCGTCGGCGATCAGGAACTCCAGGTTGCGCAGCTTGTTTCCGCCGAGCCCGGCGCCGGTCAGGTCGTCGCGCTTGGCCAGCACCGGGACGCCGAGCTGATCCGACAGCCCGGGCAACGGGTGCAGCGGGGTCGGCCCGAGCACCAGGCCGACGCGCGCGGCGCCGGTCATGCCGGCGGTGCCGGTCATGCCGGACGCTCCGGCCCGGCCAGCCGGACCCGGTCGGCGAACGCCTCGCAGCAGCCCAGGCTGGCCCGCACGTCGAGGAGCTGGTCAAGGTCGGCATCGGTCAGCGCGTCCAGCCTGGGGTCGGCCCGCAGCGCGGCGCGGAAGTCCAGGTCAGCGTCCAGGCCGTGCATCGCCGCCTGGTAGACCACCTCGTGCGCGGTGTGCTTGCCGAGCCGGTCGGCGAGCCGCCGCATGACCGGCTCGGACAGCAGGTAGCCGCGATGCGCGGCGATATTGGCCTGCATCCGCTCCGGGTCGGGCTCCAGCCGGTCCAGCATCGCCGCTCCGGCGGCCGCGCAGGCCGCGAAGCTCATCGCCGCCTCGGGCACCGCGACCCACTCGGTCTTCCAGGCCCGGCCGTCCCGCTCATGCTCGGTCACCATGCCCTCCAGGACCAGCCCGGCCTGCGCCCGCGCGACCCGGGACAAGGTGACGAGTTGCTCGGAGATCTCCGGGTTCCGCTTGTGCGGCATCGTGATCGAGCCGACCGTCCCGGCCGCCGCGCCCTCCCGAAGCTCGCCGATCTCCGGGCGCTGCAACTGGTAGACCTCGTTGCCGATCTTCCCGATCGTGCCGGCCATCGCGGCGAGCAGCCAGGTGAACTCGGCTACACCGTCCCTGGCGGTCAGCCACGGGATGTCCGGGGCGGCGAGCCCGAGCCGCCCGGCGAACGCGTCAAGCAGGTCCAGTGCCCGGTCGCCCCAGAACTCCATCGTCCCCAGGGCGCCGCCAAGCTGGACTACCTCCCACCGGGGCCGGCCCTGCCGCAGCCGCTCCAGGTGCCTGCCGAGTTCGGCCGCCCAGACCGCGGTCTTGAAGCCCAGCGTGATCGGCAGGCCAGGCTGGCCGTGGGTGCGGCCGCACATCGGCGTGCCACGGTACCGCTCGGCCAGTCCCAGCGCCCGGTCCCTGATCCGGCCGATGTCCCGCTCGGCGATGGCGCCGATGGCCCGGCAGGTGACCGCCAGCCAGGTGTCGGACAGGTCCTGCACGGTCGCGCCGTAGTAGACCCACTCGCGGGCGCTCTCCGGCAGCACCGTGCGCAGCACCCGGATCAGGCCGAGCGTGGAGTGCCCGGTTGCCCTGGTCTGCGCCGCGACCGCGTCGAGGTCGATCAGGGCGACGTCGGCGTGCGCGGCGATCGCGTCCGCGGCGTCCCGCGGCACCAGGCCGACGTCGGCCTGCGCGGCCGCCAGTGCGGCCAGGATGTCCAGCCAGGACTGGGTCCGGCCCTCGTCGGTGAACAGCGCCGTGACCTCGGGCGTGGACCACAGGTGCCCGTAGATGCCCGAGCCGGTCAGATGCGGGGAGCTCACGCCGGGCCGGCCTCGGCCGGCGCACGGGTGCTGGCAGCCGGCTGGGTTCGGCTGGCCGGCTGGGTTATCGGGGCCGGGTGCGTCGCGGCCGGCCCGGGCACCGGGCTGAGGCCGCACAGCGTCCGCAGCGCGGCGCGGACCTCGTCCAGGTTCGAGCCCCACGGCACGACAGCGCGGTTCGGCTCGACCTCGATGCCCCGCTCGAGCAGGCAGCACTTGGTCAGCACCAGGCCGGACTGGTCGCCGCCGTCCCCGGCGCTGCGCGCCCTCGGGCACAGGTCCACGGCGCGCGGCTCTGAGCCGTAGAAGTGCCGGTGAAACTGCCTGGAGCGCTCGCAGCCGATCAGCAGCCACGCCGGGTCGAAGTCCGGGTGAGTGTCCAGGAAACTGGTCGGCTCGGTGGGACTAAGGCCGCTGCCGCGACACGGCAGCAGGTAGTGGCCGGCCCGGTTGGCGGCCATCAGGTCATCGACGTCCACGGCGTCCAGCCGGAACTCGATCGGCGGCAGATCCTCGTCGTACCGAACCACCTGCTCGGCCATCGCGAGCAGCTTCGGCGGGTGCGGCGGGATCACCTCGGTCACGGTGATCCGCACCGGCGCGGGCCGCCAGATGAAGTTGACGTGCTCGAACTTGCCCTGGATGAGGTAGGCGAGCGCGCCCGGCCTGGCGTGCGCCAGCGCGGTCACCGCCAGCGAGGTGGCGTTCCCGACGTCGGTCGCCGGGTCCTGGATGAAGACGGTCTGCTCCGGCCCGGCCAGCACCCGGTACTCGGCGACCGGTGACATCAGCGGCTCGGTGCTCTCCGGCCGGACGGCGACCAGTGCGGTGTCCGGCCCGTTGCGCAGCGCCAGATAGGCGGTCCGCCGGTAGATCTCTCGGCCGCGCAGCAGGTCGCCGATCCGCTCCGGGGTCAGCGGGATGTCGACGTCCTGGACCGACAGCCCGCGGTAGGGCCGGGTGATCGTGTTGACCGGCAGATCCCCGGCCAGTTCCGGCCCGGTCACGAGTACACCGGCGCGAGCAGCGCGTAGCTACGGGCCGGCGCGGCCGGCGGCGCGGCCGCGGACCGGTCGGCGACCAGCGCGGTGTCGGCCCGCAGGCCGAGGCGGAGGGTCTCCAGCGACAGCACGCTGGCCGGCGCGACGTTGCCGAGGTTGGCGTCAGCGCCAAGCTGGCGGATGAACCAGGTCTGCTGGTTCTTGGTGGGCGCCTCGAAGATCACCTTGTCCTGCGGGATCCGGCTCAGCAGCGTGGCGACGACGTCGTCGCGCACGCCGTGGTCGCTGCGGTACAGGCCGACCGTGCCGCTCTCCCGGCCCTCGGCGATCACCCAGGTCGCCCCGGCGTCCAGGTCATCGGCCATCTCGGCGGCCCAGCCGGCCGGGTCGACCGGGGTGGACTCGTCCTTCGAGCCGGTCTCGGCCAGCACGATGAAGTCCTCGGCTAGCTGCCGGACCAGGGCGTGCTTGCGGCCCTCCGGCAGGGCCGCGAGGCCGTTCGACACCTCCACGTGGGTGATGCCCACGCCGAGCGCCCAGTCCCGCAGTTCGGCCACCCGGTCCTGCATGGCGGTGACCTCGAGCAGCGTGCCGCCCAGGCAGACCGGGCAGCCGAACTCCCGATAGATGCCGATCCTGGCGCGGAGCATCCGGTCCACGTAGCCGATGCCCCAGCCGACCTTGACGATGTCCGCCAGATGCCCGGCCTGCTCCATGAACGACCGGGTCTCGACCGGCGTCAGCCCGGAATCCAGGACGTGGGTGATTCCCCGGGTCCGGGGCTTGACTGATCGCTCAGGCAGCGACAGGAAGGCGGGAATATCGGCCACGGCACCCCCAGCGGGACTTTGATCTGCCTGGCACCCTAGATCGGCGGGCGGCCGCTGGCGTTGTCCTGGCAGGGCGAGGTTGCACCGCGACTTTGCCCCGCCGTGCCCGGTGCCCTGGATGAGCACGCCGTGGCCCCGGAGATGCTTGACGTCAGCCTGCACGAGCGTCGACTGGCGGAGCGCATGCGTGATCCGGAATACCGCCAGGCCTACGAACGGGCGGCCCGAGAGATCGCCCAGACGGACGCGGTAGTTCGGGCACTGGACTTGCTAAGGGCCGAACTCGGCCTGTCGAAAGCCGAATTGGCGCGCCGTGTCAACCGCAATGCTTCCAGTTTCCGGCGCCTGTTCACCGCCGATCAGGCCAGACCTGAAATTGCTTGTCTCGCCACCCGGGCCTTTCGGCCCTGTCGCGCGTCCGGGGCGGGTGCCAAGACTGGCTGTGTGGTGATCAGTCTGGAGGCATGCCATGCGCGGTGAGCCATCCGCCCCTGTTGTGCTGCGGGCGCTCGAAGGCGAGGCAGCCGGGGAGGTGCGCGCTACTCCCTACGGCTCGGTGGGAACCATTTTGGACTGTGACAGCACCGAGGTGGTCTGGGTCTGCAAGCAGGACGAGGACATCGACCCGGGCTGGTTCTCCCAGCCGGATACCGACGTGCTGTGCGTTGTAGCGGGCCGGCTCCGGGTGGAGTTCAAGGCCGAGCCCAGCACCACCCTGACCCTGCGGCGGGGTGACGTGCTGGTCCTGCCGCCGGATACGGCGTGCCGTGCCTACCGGTGGCCCCGGGACTCCGAGCAGGCGGCCGTGTTCCTGGCGGTCACCGCGCGGCCGGTCCGGGCCGGCCGGACCGCAAGCGATGGGCATGCTGTGCCGCTGGCCGAGTCCAGGCCCGGCTGACCGGCCACTGCCGGGCTCCGGTCATGGTGCGCAGGCAGCCAGGCAGGTACCAGGCGTCATGGACGGCGGTGCCTCATGCCCATCCTGGCCGCCGGGCTTGCGGCCGGTCTTCCTCCGCAGCGGCCTCTTCCGCGGCGGCTTGCCCAGACCCTCGCTCGACGGTGGCCGGGAAGAGTTCCGTGGCGACTGCCGAAGCCGTGGCGGACAGTATTCTCCGAGCGCGATTACCAGCATGTGCGTGAGCTCGGCGAGGAGCATCTGAAGAAGTTCCCGCGTCGCATAGCGCGGTGACGGCCGTGGCGAATGCTCAGTATGTTGCTCTGTGCCACAAGGGCAATGACGTCCGGGCCACGTATCGCGCCCCGACGGGAACGGCCCGGACCGTGATCGGTCCGGGCCGTTGAGCGCCCGCGGGCGGTTCGGTGGACTTAGCCGCGCAGTTCCGCGCGGACCATCGCCGCGCCATCGGCAAGGGCGCGCAGCTTGCCCGCCGCGATCATCCGGGGCAGGTTGATCAGCCCGCAGTCGGTGGACAGGCCGAGCCGGTCGGCCGGCACGTACTCGAGCACCTGCCGGATCCGGTCGGCCACCTCGTCGGCGCTCTCGGTCACCGTGGACTTGACGTCGATCACGCCCGCGACGAACGGCTTGGTCCAGTTGTTGTCGGCCAGTGGCTTGAGGTCGTCCGGGCCGGTGCGTCCCACCTCGTAGTTCAGCGCCGTGATGTTGGCGTCGAGCACGTGCGGGAAGATCGCCTGGGCGCGTTCCGGGGCTGGCGCGTCGGAGGCCCGCTTGTCCAGCACGAACGCGCCGAACTCGGTCTGCGTCTCGTCCGGGAAGTAGGCCGGGGTGCCGGAGTAGTTGCCCCAGCAGGTGTGCACCCAGAACTCGCAGCCCACGCCCTCGACCGCGGCGTTGAGCGCCTCGATCTCCCAGTCACCCATCCCGTACGGCCAGACGAACTCGTCTAGCTGGATGATGTCGCAGCCGTTGTCGGCGAGTTCCTTGAAGTCCTCGTTGAACGCCTTGGCCAGGGCGAGCGCGACCTCCCTGGTGTCCTTGTAGTGCAGGTTGGTGGTCGCGGCCGCGATCACGCCGAGGCCGGTGTAGGAGACCTTCACCGGCTTGCTCGTGGCCTTGCGGACGGCCCGCAGGTTGACCAGGTGGAACGGGACCTCGCGGCGGATCTCGCCCACGCAGGTGGGGGAGTACAGGGTGGAGTAGATCGGCAGGCCGATCGGCGGGCCGGACATCTTGTAGCCCGACATCCGCTCCAGGTAGTAGTACAAGATCGTGCCGTACGGGGAGTCGCCGCCGTACACCTTGCCGTCGCTGATCACGTCCAGGCCGGCGGCCTCCTGATCGCGGACGATGCTGCCGACGACGTCTTCGAAGGCCTCCTTGGAAATCGAGTCGTGAATGAACTCGCCCTTGGGCAGCGTCGCGAACGCGTGCCCGTCATACCAGCGGGGATTGGGGTAGTTGCCGACCATCGTGGTCGGCAGGAGGATGTCCTGACCGCCTACCTGCATCAGCTCTGTCCTTCCCGGTCGGGGACTTGGGAGTGCAGCCGACCGTAGGCGAGCGGGACCGGGGATACTTCCACCCGGCAAGACCGATCTGGCCGGGCCCCTGCCCATGACAGGACGAAAGCCGGACCCCGGCCGGCGTCAGGTCCGCTTCTCGGCGACCCGGATCCGCCAGTCGGCCGCCGGGCAGCCGTCCGGAGTGGCCAGGATCGGGTTCAGGTCCAGTTCGGCGATCTCCGGGTGGCCGGCCAGCAGGTCGCCGGTCGCGACGATCAGCCGGGCCAGGCCGGGCAGGTTAACGCCGGGGCGGCCGCGGACGCCGTGCAGGATGGCGGCGCCGCGCAGCGAGGTCAGCATGGCCAGCGCCGCGGCCTCGTCCAGCGGGGCCAGGGCCAGCCGGACGTCGTGCAGCGCCTCGACCAGCACGCCGCCGAGGCCGGCCAGCACGACTGGGCCGAACGAGGGATCCCGCAGTCCGCCGACGATCAACTCGGTGCCCTGATGCTGGCGCTGGACCAGCACGGCGGCGCCATCGGCCAGGGCGAGCAGGTCCGCGGCGGCCGCGGCGACCGCACCGGGGTCGGCGAGCCCGAGCCGGACCCCGCCCGCGTCGCTCTTGTGCGTCAGCGCCGGGTGGTCCACCTTGACCACCACCGGGTAGCCGACCCGGTCCGCCGCCGCGGCGGCGTCGGCCGGGTCTCCGCACCGGTGCGTCTCGACCACGTCGATGCCCGCGC